>DDKM01000084.1 GCA_002339345.1 Firmicutes bacterium UBA2598
CTGTTCCCTCAAGTAGTCGAGGACATCCGGATGGGTGAAATATTATTGGGAATTTTTTCGTGGCTTGGGTTCGTGATGTCCCTGCCTGGCTAAAGCCAATGCCAGGATAGCCATAGGCCATGCCGGAAATGATGGCCTGTTTCGCGGAAAATGTCTTCTTTCATACAAATATCCTTGACAGGGGAGGGTTGTGTGGTGGATCTCATTCCCATTGGACCAAACCGGTGGCAGGTTTCCGGTCGGCCAGGGATGCTGGTGGATGCAGTGGTCTACATGCAAAGGGGTGTGGCGGCCATCGAGGATGAAGCCCTGCAGCAGTTGGCGGACGCTGCCTGCCTGCCGGGGGTGGTGGGCCGGGTGGCTGGAATGCCGGATCTGCATACCGGATTCGGTTTACCCATCGGCGGGGTGATGGCCACCAGCTTGGCGCAAGGGGTAGTATCTGCAGGTGCTGTGGGCATGGACATCAATTGCGGTGTCCGTCTTTTATCCACCAACATTCCTGTCCGGGGGATAGACAAGCCACTCTTGCGCCGGTTGATGGAGGCCATTGAGGAGAGGGTGCCCACGGGGGTGGGTAAAAAGAGCCGCCATACGGAATTGCGCCGCATCGAGCTGGCGGAATTGGCAGCCAGGGGTGCGGCGCTGGTGGTGGAGATGGGGTTCGGCACACCTGCCGACCTGATTACCACCGAATCCAGCGGGTGCCTGCCTGGCGGCGATGTGTCGGTAGTCAGCAAGGAGGCCCGATCCCGGGCGGATCAGCTCTCCACCATCGGTGGGGGTAATCACTTCATTGAGCTGGGTGTGGTGGATGAAGTGTACGATCCGGCAACGGCAGCAACATTCCGGTTGGCGCAAGGGACGTTGAGCGTGCTAATCCATACCGGCTCCCGCGGGTTCGGGCACCAGATTTGCACCGACTTTAGCCGGTTGATGGTGCAGGCCGCCAGCCGGTATGGGATCAATTTGCCCAGTAAGGGTCTGGCGGCTGCTCCCATTGCTTCGCCGGAAGGACAGCAATACTTAAAAGCCATGGCGGCTGCCGCCAATTTTGCCTTCGCCAACCGCCAGATGATCACCCATGATGTGCGGGAAGCCTTTGCCCGGGTTTTCCACCGGCCATACGAAGAAATGGGCTTGCAGGTGGTGTACGATGTGGCCCATAACATCGCCAAGGTGGAGGAACACGGCGGGCAGAGGGTGCTGGTACACCGTAAGGGGGCGACCAGGGCGTTGCCGCCCGGCCATGGGGAAAACCCGCCCATCTACCTCAATACCGGCCACCCGGCCCTGATACCAGGGAGCATGGGCACCGCCTCCTACGTACTGGTGGGTACGCCCCTGGCGGCGGAGACCTTTTACTCCGTCAACCATGGAGCTGGCCGGGTGCTTTCCCGCACCGCCGCCCGCAAGCAAATATCAGCTTCCCAGTTACAGCAGTCATTGGGTGACGTCCTGGTCAATGCCAGGAACCTGGGGCGGTTGCTGGACGAGGCGCCGGGGGCGTACAAGGACATCCACTCCGTGGTGGATACCCTGGCGGCCATCGGGCTGACCCGCAAGGTGGCCCGTTTGCGGCCAATGGCGGTGATCAAAGGGGAGGGGGATGACTAGCCTTTTTCTCTTATTTCTCTCGCAAAATGATATAAATGGAAACCTTTAGACTGTTTGGTCAAGCAGGAATTTAGGGAGAAAAAAGCGAAATAAATTAAGGTTCTAGGCTCGTACAACCCTGCGCAAATATTCTGCCAAATCCGGGCCAAAGAAGGAATATGTCAACATTAAACAGGGGGTGGTGGACAGATCGTCATGATTACCTGCCGCCATAACTCGGACTTCAGCTGGGGCTAGCCTCCCGGGGGCCCGGGATTTTTGGGTGTGCAGGTGATGGTGATGGAGAGAGTTTGGGGGTACGGGGGTTTATATGTGGTGTCCTAAAAAAGGAAAAGTATCGAGGAGGTTTGGAAATGCGGTTTTCCAAGTATGCTGTGGTTCTGCTGGTTCTGATGCTGGGCTTGGCCCTGGTGGTCGCCGGTTGTGGCAAGCAGGAAGCGCCCAAAACCGAAGCGCCCAAAACGGAAGCGCCGGCTCCGGCCAAGAAGGTTGTTAAGATTGGTTTCATTGGACCCCTCACTGGTGATGTGAAGACCTTCGGCGAATCTACCAAGAACGGCTTCCTGCTGGCGCTGGAACAGGCCGGTTTCAAAGCGGGCGACTATGAAATCGAATACGTCATCGCCGATGACCGCAATGATCCGACGGAAGCGGTAAACGTGGCGACCAAGCTGGTCTCCCAGGATAAGGTACAGGCCATCATCGGTTCCGTGACCTCCAAGGCCACCATTCCCATCTCTGAAGTAACCAATAAGGCCGGTGTGGTCCAGATCACCAGCACCGCCACCAACCCCAGGGTAACGGTGGATGACGGCAAGCGCAAGGAGTTTGTTTTCCGGGCCTGCTTTATCGATCCCTTCCAGGGCCTGGTGGGTGCCCGCTTCGCCTTAAACGATCTGAAAGCCAAGACCGCTGCCATTCTTTACGATCAGGGCAATGACTACACCAAGGGCTTGGCGGAAGTGTTCAAGACCAACTTTGAAGCCGGCGGCGGCAAGGTAGTCGCCTATGAAGCCTACTCCAAGGACGATGTGGACTTCTCTGCTACTTTGACCAAGATCGCCAGACTGAATCCCGATGTGCTGTACCTGCCTGACTACTATCAAAAGGTCAGCCTCATCGGCAAACAGGCCCGGGCCAAGGGTATCAAGGCTCCTTTCCTGGGTGGCGACGGTTGGGATTCCGATGAACTGGACTTTGCCACCATGGAAGGCGGTTACTTCACTAACCACTACTCACCGGAGGACACCCGTCCCATCGTGGTCCAGTGGGTGAAGGACTACCAGGCCAAGTACGGTGCGGTGCCCGATGCTCTGGCTACCCTGTCCTATGACGCCACCAAGATTCTGCTGGCCGCCATCGCTAAGGCCAACAGCAACGATCCCGTTGCCATCAGGGATGCCGTGAAGTCCATCAGCGCTTCCGTCGTGAGTGGTGACATTACCTTCGATGAGAACGGTAACCCCATCAAGTCTGCTGCCATCCTGCAGATTAAAGACGGCAAGCAGAAATTCATAACCTCTGTCAACCCTTAAGCCAAACACGACCATAGACACGGGGAGGGGCGTCAATCCACCCCTCCCCTTTCACTCTTATTTGGACCTAGGGGGTCATCGCATTGGAAAACTTTTTTGAACAGGTGCTGAACGGGCTCCAGCTGGGGTTCGTGTACGCCTTGATTGCCCTGGGGTACACCATGGTCTACGGCATCATTAAACTGATTAATTTTGCCCATGGCGATGTGTTCATGGTGGGTGCCTTTTTGGGATTTTTCGGCTTTACCAATTGGGGTCTGACCATCATACCTGCAGCCCTTCTGGCCATGGTCATTTGTGCCATGCTGGGAGTGACCATTGAGCGGATTGCCTATCGTCCATTGCGGTATGCCCCTCGCATTGCTGCCCTGATCAGTGCCTTGGGGGTATCTCTCTTCCTGGAGTACTTCTCCAGCCTGAAATTTGTCTTTGGACCCAACTACAGGGTGGTGCAGGCCCCCATCCGGGAAGTCAGCTGGGAGATATTAGGGATTTCCATGACCAACGTCCAGGTAGTGATCATGGTGGTAGTGATTTCTCTGTTGATCGCCCTGCAATACCTGGTTTACCGCACCAAAATCGGCATGGCCATGCGTACGGTCTCCTTTGATCACGATGCCGCCAGGCTGATGGGGGTCAATGTGGATACCACCATCTCCATTACCTTTGCCATCGGTTCCGCTTTGGCGGCAGCTGGCGGAGTGTTGTTTACCCTGGCCTATCCCCAGATTTTCCCCTTCATGGGCATCATGCCGGGCTTGAAGGCCTTTACAGCTGCAGTGTTGGGAGGCATCGGCATCATGCCGGGGGCGGTATTGGGAGCGATGATCATGGGACAGGTGGAGATCTTGACGGCAGCCTTCCTATCCTCCCAGTTAAAGGATGCCATTGCATTCGCAATTCTAATTCTGGTATTGCTGGTCCGTCCCACTGGAATTCTGGGCAAGACCGGCCCGGAAAAAGTTTAGCCTCGGGCAAAGGTGGTTGGATGTGTGAACAAAGGATTTCATCTCAAGCGTAATGAAACCATAACCCTCATTGCCCTGGCCCTGGTGGTGTTCCTGGCCATCAGGGCAGCCGTCGGTGCCAACATGATTAACGACTACTGGCAGCGGGTGCTGGACCAGGCCCTGATCACCACCATGGGAGCGCTGGGCCTGAGCCTTATCTACGGCTTTTGCGGCCAGTTTTCCCTGGGCCATGCCGCCTTCTACGGCATCGGCGCCTACACCGCGGCCTATATTAGTAAGGTCTACGGGCAGGGCAGCATCCCGTTTTTTATCATCGCGGTGGTGGCCGGTACGCTGATGGCAGCGCTGATGGCATATCTGATTGGCCGGCCCATTTTAAGGCTGCGGTCGGATTACCTGGGTATCGCCACCCTTGGTTTTGGCATCATCATGCGGGTAGGATTTGAGAACTCCGATAAGGTGCTGAAACCCCTGGGGGGGGCTACGGGAATGACCGGGGTGCCCCAGTTGATGAGCTTTACCTGGATCTTTGTCTTCACTGTCATTACCATTTTCCTGGTGCGCAATTTTGTCACCTCTACCTTCGGCCGGGCCTGTGTGGCCATCCGGGAGGACGAGATCGCCGCCGATGCCATGGGTATTAACACCACCAAGGTCAAAACCATGGCCTTTGTTCTGGGGTGTGCCGTGGTTGGTTTTGCCGGGGCCCTCTACGCCCACCGGTATCCCTACCTCCACCCGTCCAACTTCGACTTTTTGAAATCCTTTGACTTCCTGCTCATCGTGGTGCTGGGGGGGCTGGGCAGCATGACCGGCACCATCATCACGGCGGTATCCTGGGTATTCCTGCTGGAGGGATTGCGGGTGGTGCTCGGCCAAACCTTTGTGGACTTCCGCGGTGTAATTTATGCCCTCATCCTGATTATTTCGATCATCCTGCGGCCCCAGGGGATTTTTGGCGGCCGGGAATGGAAGATGCTGGTGCCCGCGGTAAGACCGGCCCGGGCGCCCCTAAAGGAGGGGGGTACCCATGTCCATGCTGGTGGTAAGTAACCTGAATAAGAACTTCGGCGGTTTAAAGGCAGTGGCCAACTTTGATATCCACCTGGACAAGGGGGAAGTGGTGGGGTTGATTGGCCCCAACGGTGCCGGCAAGACCACCGTCTTTAACTTGATTACCGGGATGTTTCCGATTTCCTCGGGCAGCATCCAGTTCATGGGGGAAAGTATTGTCGGCTTACCGCCCTTCATGGTGTGCAGTAAGGGGATTGCCCGTACCTTCCAGAACATCCGCCTGTTCAAACAGCATACCGTACTGGATAATGTACGCTCCGCCATGCATTTCCGGGCAGGGTACACCCTGCTGGATGCTACCTTGCGTACGCCCAAGTACCGGGCGGAGGAGGAGCGGATTATAGAGCACAGTCGTGAGTTGCTGCAAACACTAAACCTCATTAACAGGGAGAGCGATCTGGCGGCCAACCTTTCCTACGGTGATCAGCGCCGGCTGGAGATTGCCCGTGCCCTGGCCACTCAGCCCAAGCTGTTGCTGCTGGACGAGCCTGCGGCGGGCATGAACCCCAATGAAGTGGCCCGGCTTGTGGATTTGATTAAGTTTGTGAAAAGCCACTTTGATTTGACGGTGCTTTTGATCGAGCACCAGATGGGCTTTGTGATGAATCTGTGTGAGCGGCTGGTGGTTATGGACTTTGGCCAGGTGATCGCCAAGGGCGATCCGGCGGAAGTTCGCAATGACCCCAAGGTGCTGGAAGCCTATCTGGGTAAGGGGGTAACTGTAGCATGATGTTGGAAGTAAAAAACCTGGATGTCTTCTATGGGGCCATTCAGGCTGTCCAGGGTGTTTCCTTCCATGTCAAGGAAGGGGAAATTGTTACCCTCATCGGTGCCAACGGCGCTGGGAAGTCCACCACCCTGCGGACCATTTCCGGCTTGATCAGGCCTAAGGGCGGGGAGATTGCCTTTCATGGCCAGAACATTACCAAGACACCGGCCCACAAGATTGTGCGGATGGGCATCTCCCATGTGCCGGAAGGCCGTAAGCTGTTTGCCAACATGACTGTGCTGGAAAACCTGAAAATGGGTGCCTACACCAGGAATAACAAGCAGGAAATGGAGGAAACCCTGGAGCGGGTTTTCCAGAGTTTTCCCCGGGTGAAGGAGCGCCTGAACCAGTTGGCCGGCACTCTTTCCGGCGGTGAACAGCAAATGGTGGCTATGGGCCGGGGACTAATGGGAAGGCCGTCCCTACTTATCTTGGATGAGCCTTCCATGGGCCTATCACCTATCCTGGTGGAGGAAATTTTTGAGATCATTACCCGCATCAACAAGGAAGGGACAACCGTCCTGTTGGTAGAACAGAACGCCTTCATGGCCTTGCAGGTAGCCCACCGGGCCTATGTGCTGGAAACCGGCCGGATCACCTTGTCCGGTCCGGCGGCCGAATTGCAAAAAGATCCCCAGGTGCGGGCCGCCTATTTGGGTCACGGCGCTTAACCTTAAATGACAAAAAGCCCCTGTTCCCTATTAAGGGAACCAGGGGCTTTGTATTTCGCTGACAGGGCTGATTTTCCTTACCGGGGCTTTTTCCGACCGGGTTCCTTTCAGCGGGAGCGGTTGTCTGCCATCCGGCAAACCCGGACCCCCGTTGCTTGACCCACCAGGGCGGCCACGATCAATAAAGGTATGGCCGAATCACTAATCCCACCCTTAAGGCGCATTAGAATGATTACCGGTACAAACACGTGAATCGCTACAAACCACTGAATGGAGAACTTGCGCGCCAAGGCCCGCCAAAAGCCCATGGGAATGTTGATCACCAGGGTCAGCAGACTGAGCGCCGCTACCTGGAACAGTCCTTCCATGGTTTCACCACCTTCATAGCAACTTTAACACCCCCCGTTCCGGGGTGTCAAGGCAAAGGTTGCTAAGTGTTAGAAAAGTATTAAAAAGATTTCATCAAAAAAAATTGCCAATTCCCAGTTGGGATGGATGTCTGGCCTTTAGCGGTTATGTTAAAATATTATAAAACCGTCGAAATAGGGGTGGCGCCGGTGCGGGTTCTGGATCGTTTACGATTGATCAGGATGTCTGTTAGGATCAAGATGATGCTCACCTTTGCCATGGCCGTGGGGGTGGTCTGGGTGGCGACCATCCTTTATACCTTCCCCGCCGTGGAGAGCAAATTGAAGGACTTGGGGCGCACCAAACTGGAAAGCGATCTGGCCCTGGGCTGGGCCTGGCTGGATGCCAGGTACCCCGGCCAGTGGCGGGTGGAGGGGGACAGGCTTTATAAGGGAAATACTCTGATTAATGATAACCACGCCATTGTGGATGCAGTGGCCCAAATGACCGGGGGCACCGTCACCCTTTTTCGCGGGGACACCAGGGTAGCCACCAATGTGCTTGATGCGGGGGGACAGCGGCTGGTGGGCACCAAGGCGGATCCCCAGGTGGTGGAAACTGTACTGCAAAGGGGCCAGCCCTTTCGCGGTGTGGCGGAGGTGGCGGGCAATACCAACCACACAGCCTACCAGCCTATTCAGGACTCCGGGGGAAAGGTGATCGGGATGTGGTATGTGGGTGTTCCCCATAGCATTTACCATGCCCTGATGGCGGATTTCCGGCGGAATATTATCCTGGCCGGCATAGCCGGTACCCTGTTTTCCCTTGCCGTGGGATGGTTTGTGGCCTGGGAGTTAAGTGTACCCATTCGCCGCTTGCGGGAAGCCATGGCCAGGGTCAAGGAGGGTGATCTGACCGGCCGGGTGCACATCCTGAACCGGGATGAAATGGGCGTCCTGGCCGGTGCCTACAATGCCATGCTGGACAGCCTGGAGGAACTGGTGCAAAAGGTGATGGCGGTGGCCGGCGATCTGACCAGCACCGCCCAGCAACTGAAAGGCGTGGCGGAGGAAACCACCCGGGCTGCGGAAAGTATTGCCTCCACCATTCAACAGGTAGCTGTGGGAGCGGAAAACCAGGCCCGCAGCGTGGAGGCCACCAGTGCTACCATTGGTGAGTTGACCAAGGGGGTGCAGGGTGTGGCCAAACTGGCGGAAAGGGTGACTGCCCAGGCCGCCGACGGGGTGCAAACCGCCGCCGCTGGTGGTGAAGCTGCCGGCAGGGCAGCCAACCAGATGCACACCATCAGCCTTACCGTGAACCAGTCGGCGGCCCTGGTTGCCAAACTGGGACAACAATCCAGGGTAATCGGCCAGATCGTAGACACCATTACAACCATCGCCGATCAGACCAACCTGCTGGCCTTAAACGCCGCCATCGAGGCGGCCAGGGCCGGGGAGCAGGGGCGCGGATTTGCCGTGGTGGCGGAGGAGGTGCGCAAACTGGCGGAACAGGCTGGCCAGGCGGCCGGCCATATTACCGAACTTGTCCGGGAAATCCAGGCCGGTACTGACAAGGCGGTACAGGGCATGGCCGCAGGCACCCGGGAGGTGGAAAACGGCCTACAGGTTGTCAACGCTGCCCAGGAGGCCTTCAACACCCTGGTGGGTGTCATCGGAGGTCTGGAGCAGCGTTTCAGGGAAGTTGCTGACACCACCGCCAGGATGGTGGATCAGTCCAGAGCAGCCACAGAGGCCATGGACAGCATCGCCGCCGTATCGGCCCAAACGGCCGCCTCCGCCGAGGATGTGGCGGCTTCCGCGGAAGAGGAAAGTGCCAGCATGCAGGAACTGGCTGCCTCCGCCAACATACTGGCGGGGCTGGCTGCCCAATTGAACCAACAGGTATCCCGTTTCAAAATCTAGGTTATGCTACCGATCCAATTGCCGGGCATAGCTGCTTGGTTTTGATACGTCACCGCTACCGTTACCAGCCATACCTGCCCAAACCGGCATTACAGTGCCGGTTTTTCCATTATATTACAATATGCAGTGCAGGATTCACCTGTGGTCGGCGCGAATACTCTTGGTCATCAAGGTTGTTTTTTCCAGTGTTGGGGTGATGGGTAATGGGGGTATTCCGGTCCCGGGTGGTTATGGTGATCATGCTGCTGGCCCTTGGCCTGATGTTGGTAAACTGGTCGGGATCTCCCGGCCATGCTGGTGAGGTGGATGAGGAAAAGCTTACGGCAGAATTGTGGCAAATCAGTCTGGAGATCACCAGAGCTGAGGCGGAATCGCGCAGGCTGGCCAGGGAGGCTCAATCCCTGGCGGCAGAGCGGCAACACCTGGCCCAGAGGGCGGCGGCAACTGCCCGGGAGGCGGAGATGCTCCGGCGGGAGGCTGGCGGTATGCTGCAGTATGTATACCGTGGTGGAGGTTTCTCCTACCTGGAGGTTCTCTTGGGGGCGGCCGACCTGATGGACTTCTTTCACCGGCTGGACCTGGTTGGTTATATCATGGACTACTACCTTGGCCGGCTGGATATCCTGGTGCAGGCACGGGCGGAGGAAGCGGCTCTGGCTGCGGAATTGGCGGAAAAGGACCGTCTCATCAGGCAGCAGCAGGCTACTGCGGAGCGGTTGCTGGCAGACTTGCGCCAGTTGCAGGCGGAAAGGGAACGGGTGCTGGCGGAGGCCAGGCGTTTGAAGGCGGAGGGTCTTTTAGCACTGGAAAGGGCTTGGCGTCAAGTACTGCCTGTGCTGGATGAGTTCCTGCAAAAACTGGCGGACGTACCCGTGGAAGAGATCGAACCGGTGGCGGTGGAAGTAGATCTACGCAGACTGCAGATACGGGTGACGGTCCGGGATGTCGATTTAAACAGGGTGTTACCGCCCATGGGGGTCCGGGTATCCTTCACCACCGGAGGGCTGACCCTGACCGGCAAGGGCCTCCCGCCGGAACAGCCACCATTTATAATGGAAATGCAGGTCGGGGTGGTGCGGGATGGATTGCAGCTATTCCCCTTGACCCTTACGGTGGAGAACCGGCCGGTACCGGGGCGCCTGTTAAGCGAACTGGTGCCGGCAACAGGACTGGTGCTGAAAACCCCCTCTCCGGTACCCGGGCTAGAACTGAAGGATGTGGAACTACGGGAAGGGGAGGCCCGGCTGACCATGGTGTCCACCCGGGGGCTGCTGCCCCTCCTGGGCTTTTAGTGCAAGACACGGGGAGGGAAACAGGTGTGAAGGGAAAGATTGCAGGACGGATGTTCCTGGTGGTTGGTTTAATCCTTTTGATACTGTTGCTGGCGGGATGCGGGACGGGGATGAAGACAGCCGAACAGGCCACCGGCAGTGCGGGTGGTGATGCTGGTCGGGCATCCAATGCGGTTGATCAGAGTAAGGTCCCGGGCATGGATACCGCCCTGGCGGCGGTGGGCGATCCCTATCAGCCGCGCAAGGTCATCAGAAATGCGGAAATGGGCCTGGAAGTTGAAGAATTGCCTGTTGCCAGCAGGCTCATCGAAGAGCGGGTGGATCAACTTGGTGGCCTGGTGGCGGATGCCAGTTCCTGGGGCAGTGGAAAGGGGGAACGGCGGGGGGAAATGACCATCCGGATTCCCTCCCACCGGTTTGCGGCCTTTTTGCTGGAACTGGAAACATGGGGAGAGATGAAAAACCGCCGCATTTTTACCCAGGATGTCACCGAGGAGTACCTGGACCTGGAATCCCGGGCGGTAAACCTGGAGCGGCAGGAGGAGCGCCTGCGCCAGATCCTGGACCAGGCCAAAACGGTGGAGGAGATCCTACGGGTTGAACGGGAACTGGAACGGGTGCGGGGTGAAATTGAGACCATCAAGGGCAAACTGCGTTACCTGAAGGACCGGGTGGATTATTCCACCATCCGCCTCAACCTTTGGGAGAGAAAGCCAGGTGCGGTTATCAGCGCCAACAACCTGGAGGGTGTGTGGGGGCGCAGCGTGAACGCCCTGATCAACAGTGTGAACGGCATCCTGGCTTTTATGGGTAACCTCACCGTATTCCTCTTCGCCCTTTTCCCGGTGGCGGTGCTGTTACTGGCGGCGGCACTGGCAGGACGGTTGGTGTACAGGCGGGTGCTTCCCAGATTGCGTCCGGCGGAGCGGGACCGCGGTTCATCCTAAATTAACCCTACCCGAAAACAACTGGGCTGGCCTGACTATTCAGGCCAGCCCCTTTATAGCCAGGAAATTGAGGGAGATCCTTTGGCTAAGGAAGGATGCATTGTAGTCCTTCAGGGCAGCTTAGCTCCTGAGGGTGCACTGGTAAAGGTTTCTGCCCTGACAGAAGAAACAAGGTTTTTTTGTGGTCCTGCCAGGGTCTTCAATTCCGTAGATGAAGCCATTGAGGCAAGCCACCAAAAACTAATTCAAGAAGGAGATGTGGTGGTTGTCAGGGGAGAAGGTCCCATGGGTGGGCCTGGCATGCGGGAATTGCATCGACTGACGGAAATCCTGCAGCAGATCCCGTTTACCGCGGTGGCAACTGACGGGCGTTTTTCCGGAGCAACCGGTGGCCTTGCCGTTGGATATACCCATGATCCAGGCAAGAAAACAAACCCGGATCCCATCGGTATGGTCAGAGGAAGAACTGAAAAAACTCATTGGTGCCATCGATAGGGCAAATCCCAAAGGAAAACGGGACTATGCCATCATCCTTCTGGCATGCTGCCTAGGAATGCACTGCACAGATATCAAAAATCTTCAACTGGAAAATTGCCATTGGAAGACAAAAAGCTGGTGTTTACACAGTCAAAAACCTAAGAACCGTTGACTCTGCCGTTGACGCCTGAAGTTGGATGGGCCGTGATTTCCGGTATTGTTGCGAATGTCCATCCAGGCACTTGATGATGCCTGTCCAGATATCGGCAGTTTTTTACAGGATTTATTATTTTTAGAGCGAAATAGAATCATCAAGTCATAAGCATAGTTGGCGATGTTTGTTTAGGACCCTTGAAGGCACCGGCAAGGAGTGAAACTCTTGAAACTTACGGCAGAACTGGTTCAGCCAATTGTTGATAAAACTATTGAAATACTTGGTCGCAACGTTAACATTATGAATGCTGAAGGGATTATTATCGGAAGCGGTCAAAAAGAACGTATTAACACGTTCCACGAAGCTGCTGCCTGGGTAATTAAGCATAAAAAGAAATTCGAGGTTGCTGTGGGGGATATTGATTACCTTGAGGGGGTTAAACCGGGCGTTAACCTGCCTATTGAGGTCAATGGAGAGACAGTTGGCGTCGTGGGGATTACCGGATCGCCCGAGGAGGTCCGTAATTTTGGCGAGCTTGTTCGGATGACAGTTCAATTAATGCTGCAACAAACTCTATCCAGGGAATTGCTTGAGGTAGAGCGACGTGCTAAGGACAACCTGGTTTTTGACCTGATTTTTGGTGCGGGAAATGTACGCGAAAGTGATTTGCTCGCAAGGTGTGAAGTTTTAGGCTTTGATTTAAATGAACCCAGGCACACCTTGGTCGTTCAGTTTCATGATGATAGCCCCAACTCCGGTTGTTTCGCCATTGATTCCAGGCATAGCCTTGACACGCTTTTTAAAGAAACGCTGAGTACATTAAGTCCGGTAAGACCCTTTTTTGCTGGGATTGGGGCAGGACGATTTGTTATCCTAAGCGCTGGCAGCAAGACCAAAAACAAAAGTCATTTCGGGGGAAAACTCCCATCTGGCGCATTGAAAGATGCCGAGCAGTTACAGAAGCGCCTGGAGGCTTTGACAGGGTTTACCGTCACTGTTGGGATCGGAGGTTATTACCCGGAAACCGGGAACCTGCAAAGCTCTTTTCGGGAGGCACTAAGAGCCTTGGAAACGGGTTTGCGGCTAAAAGGACCTGGAGGCCTGTACAACTGTGAAAACCTTGGATTTGCCCAGCTCATCGGAGATGTACCGGAAGAGAGCCGCCGCAGGTACGTATATCAGGTTTTGGGGCAATTGAACAGTTTAGAGCCTCGCCAGCAAAAGGAAATACTTTCCACTCTCGAGCAGTTTTTTGCTGCTAACCTGAATATTACGTTAGCGGCTCAACGCCTTTTTATACATCGAAACACACTCTTGTACCGACTGAACCGAATTGCTGAACTTACCGGACTTGACCCAAGATGCTTTACCTCGGCTGTAGAACTGCAAATGGCTATTCTGCTGAAAAAATATAACCAGAGCGGTTAAACATGGCGTTCTAATTGTTCAGAATATACAGGCAGAGGGGCTGTTAGCTTTTTTTTTTTATGCAAATCCCACAAAGGATAGCACTTAGAAACAGAGAAAAACCTAGTAGTAGTAAAAGAAATATCTTGGTGCAATGTCACCTAAATTCAAACCGGAACAGAAAAGAGGCACTAGGCAATGAAGATAGTCGTTGCGCCAGATTCATTTAAAGGCAGCCTGGGGGCTCCTGAAGTAGCAGAAGCAATAGTCAAAGGTATTTACCGGGTTTATCCAGATGCTGAGGTAATCAGCTTGCCGATGGCAGACGGAGGGGAAGGTACAGTCAATGCCTTAGTATCTGCAACGAAAGGTAAGTGCTATCGTATACCCGTAACCGGCCCCCTTGGGGAGCCGGTTGAAGCTGCCTTTGGCATTCTTGGTGATGGGCGTACTGCTGTAATTGAAATGGCATCAGCCTCAGGATTACCGCTCGTACCTGACTCGCTGCGCAATCCGTTAATTACCACTACCTACGGAACAGGAGAATTGATCGCGCAGGCGTTAGATTACGGGTGCCGTCATTTCATTATCGGTATCGGTGGTAGCGCAACCAATGATGGTGGTGCCGGAATGGCTCAGGCGTTAGGTATCCGCTTCTTGGACTCGGAAGGGCATGATCTGCCGCCAGGGGGAGGGGCCTTGGCCCGCCTCACAAGAATTGACACCACCAACAAGGATTCCCGGTTAAAGTCCTGTACATTTACTGTAGCATGTGATGTGAATAATCCCCTCTGCGGTCCGAAAGGCGCGGCTGCCGTTTATGGGCCGCAAAAAGGCGCTACCAAGGAGATGATTGGATCCTTGGACAAGGCCCTGGAGCATTTTGCACAACTGGTTAAACATCAACTAGGGAAAGATGTGCGAGACATACCGGGTGCAGGAGCGGCTGGAGGTTTGGGCGCTGGCCTAATAGCCTTTCTAGGGGCTGAATTAAAACCGGGGGTTACCTTGGTTATGGAAGCCATTGGTCTTGAAGCACAACTAGAAGGCTCCAACCTAGTAATTACTGGTGAAGGCCAACTGGATGAACAAACAAGTCATGGAAAGGTTCCCTGGGGAGTAGCTCAGTGTGCGAAACGCAAAGGGATCTCTGTCCTGGCAATTGCAGGGAGCATCTCCTGCGATCCTGCTTTGCTATACGATAGCAGTATTGACGCAGTAATGGCAATCACCCCTGGCCCAATGACTCTCGAAGCAGCCATGACCAATGCACCGTCGCTGATCGAAGACGCAACCGAGAGGGCTCTTCGTTTAATCCGGGTTGGCGAGCAGCGAAAAAAATGTTCGTGGAGGTGAGCATAGGAGCAATTTGAGTTTCCTACTGGACTAGGCATGGCAATGATCCTTCCCTGTGGCTAACTGTTACTCAAGATTAAATTTGTGAAAGGAGGTTTTTTCTATGGTTCAAGGTCCAATGCTATTGGTTATTCTCATCATCGCCATAGTATTTATTGTTTATATGACGGCCCGGATCAAACTCCATGCTTTCTTGGTCCTGCTCATAGCTGCTTATGGGGTAGGATTGGCTGCTAAACTTCCAGCCCCGGATATTGTCAAAACCATCGCGGATGGATTTGGGACTACTCTTCGGTCTATCGGTATTGTTATTGCCGCCGGAACAATAATCGGAGTGATCCTTGAGCGCAGCGGTGGTGCGTTGCGCATGGCAGAAACCGTCCTAAAAATCACAGGGCTAAAACGATCCCCAATGGCCATGAGTATTATTGGATACATCACCTCTGTTCCAGTATTTTGTGATTCTGGTTTTGTTATCCTGAGCTCCCTTAGTAAGAGCCTTGCGGCCCGGAGCAAGGTAACCATGGCGACCATGGCTGTCGCCCTATCAACTGGTTTATATGCTACCCATACGCTAGTTCCACCTACGCCGGGACCGATTGCGGCAGCTGGAAATATAAAGGCTGATCTTGGATTAGTAATCCTTTTTGGTATAATTGTTGCCATTCCAGCTGCCGTCGTTGGATATTTGTGGGCTACCCGGTATGCCTCAAAATTTGAGATTACTCCGCCCGAAGGAATAACTTACGAGGAACTCCTGGCCAAATATGAGCGGCTGCCGAGCGCTTGTGCCTCCTTTGCACCTATCGTAATTCCAATTATTTTGATTACCTTAAGCTCAATTGCCGCTTTTCCCAGTGCTCCCTTTGGCAAAGGCTCAGCCAAAGTTATTCTTGAATTCCTTGGCAATCCCATTACCGCACTACTCATCGGTATCTTCCTTGCCCTCAGAATGGTGCCAAAATTAACGGAAGAAGTCATTAATGGCTGGGTGGGGCATGGTCTTAAGGATGCAGCTGCGATCTTAATCATTACCGGTGCCGGCGGTTCCCTTGGCGCTATTCTTAGGGCCACCAAAATCGGAGACTATTTAGGTTCAAGCCTGGCTGACTTTAATTTGGGGATCATCCTGCCGTTTATTATTGCTGCTGCCATTAAGACTGCTCAGGGCTCGTCCACCGTAGCCCTTATCACTACCTCGGTGCTGGTGGCTCCGCTTCTTCCAGCGATGGGTTTCACTTCTGAAGTGGCAAAGGCGCTGGTTGTTATGGCTATTGGTGCTGGTTCAATGACTGTTTCTCATGCTAATGACAGTTATTTCTGGGTTGTTTCACAGTTCTCTGGAATGGATGTGAAAACAGCCTTAAAATCGCAGACAATGGCTACACTGATACAGGGCTTGACAGCAATCATTGTGGTATTTATTCTGGCAACCATTCTAGTTTAAGGCCTAGCTATTCGGAAAGTATAGAGTAGGGGAACCACTTTCATGGCTCCCCCCTCATCAAACCGCATGTGCCCTGTTAAGGCATACGGTTTACCAATATGATTAGACAAGGTCATTTAGTCGCTAATCGCATGGTATATTGCAGCTTACGGACACGGCCAGAAGTGTAATACTTCTGGCCTTTTTCTTCAGCACATTCTGCGTCAATTTATCGGGTCAGGCCGCATTCCTTCCCTTTGCCGGCGCGCGTTTTCAATCAGGCATTGATGTATGGGTTCCAAAACTTAAAAGAGACTTTCCACCTGGACTTCAAGTCCGGCGATTACCCGCGACTTGACCATCCCCTGCTGCTCCACTTCCTGATCCAGGGCAAATTTCCCTTCCCGCAAACAAAAGACCTGCACCGACTTATTCTGGGGGTCAACTATCCAGTATTCCCTGACGCCGCACTTTTCGTAAACCTTAAACTTGCTCCGCAGGTCGTAATAGCCTGTACTGGGGGAGAGAATCTCAACCACCAGGTCCGGGGCCCCGTTAATCCGCGTTTCTTCTATAATGGCCAGCCTTTCGTGGGCAATAAAGAGGATGTCAGGCTGGTAGGTTTCCGTTTCTGCCAGGTAGACGTCAACAGGGGCATGTAAGACAATGCCTAGCTCCTTCTCCAGAACAAGGCCCGCCATTTGCACTACTAGTTTCATGGATACCATCTGGTGATAGGGTGTAGGAGAAGGCGTCATCACAAGTTCCCCCCCGATAAGCTGATAGGGTGAACCTTCCGGCAGGCGGCAATAATCTTTGTAGGTGTACCGTTCCCGGCCAGCCGCCAGCTCAGCCAGAATAACGCTCATTTTCCTGCACCCCCGTTCCCTTGATATTGATTTATCCCTGGTAGCTTTTTCTTTATTTTACCTGAGAGTTGCCTGTCGAGCAAGGATTTATCTTTTTCACCTCCTTTCTGGGTGTATAGGACTAAAGAGGTGGACATGAAGTTCCCCGGAGGAGGCTGCCATTTTGTACCTACCAGCACAACTCCACCATCCAGGGATGTCAACGCACCTGTACCCCGTGGGCCTGGATCTGGTACAGGTTATGGTAAATGCCTCCCTTGTCCAGCAGTTGCTGGTGGGTACCCATTTCCCGGATTCTGCCCTTGTGCAGAACGATGATGCGGTCTGCCCGCTGGATGGTGGACAGGCGGTGGGCTACCACGATGGTGGTACGCCCCTCAGATAGCTTCTCCAGGGCATCCTGGATCAGCTTTTCCGTGTGAGAGTCGATGTTAGCGGTGGCCTCGTCCAGCACCAGGATGGCGGGGTTAAAGGCCAGGGCCCGGGCGAAGGCCAGCAGTTGCCGCTGGCCGGTGGAAAGGGTGGCTCCCCTTTCCACCACAGGCTCATGATAACCGTTGGGAAGCTGGCGGATAAAGGAGTGGGCGTTGACAAAGCGGGCCGCCTCCTCCACTTCCCGGTCGGAGATGGCGGTATTACCCAGGCGGATGTTGCCGGCTACATCCCCGGCAAACAGGAACACATCCTGCAACACCAGACCGAACTGGCGGCGCAAACCCGCCAGGCTGTAACGGCGGATGTCCACACCGTCCAACAGTACTTGACCTTGTTGCACATCATAGAACCTGGTCAGCAGGTTGATGATGGAGCTCTTGCCGGAACCGGTGGCCCCCACCAGCGCCACCGTTTCCCCTGGTTGGATGGTGAAACTAATATCCCGCAGCACCCATTCCCCGGGGTTATAGGCAAACCAGACATTGCGGAACTCAATGTTGCCGGTGACTCGGCCGAGATGTACCGGATCGGGAGGATCCTGGATTTCCGGCTTCTGGCCCAGCAGGCTAAAAATGCGTTCAGCCGAAGCCATGGCGGACTGCATGATGGTGTATTTTTCCGACAAGTCATCGATGGGGCGGAACAGTTGTTCCAGGTAATTAATAAAGGCGTACAGCACCCCAAAGGAAACCCGCTCCTGAATTACCTGTCCTCCACCGTACCACACCAGCCCTGCCAAAACCAGGGAGCGAATCAGGTCCATGGACGGGCGAAAGAGGGCAAAGGCCCGCAGTTCCCGCAAACCGGCCAGGTAATGGGCCTCATTGATGGCCTGGAACTCTTTCTCCTTTACCCCTTCCTTACCCAGGACCTGGACCACACGGATGCCGGAAATGTGTTCCTGCAAGAAGGCGTTCATCTGGGAAAGCTTTGCCCGCACCTGGCGGAAGGCCTCCCGGGCTGCCCGCCGGTAAGTCTGGGCGGCCGCCAGCACTAAGGGAATGCCGGTAAAGCTGACCAGGGCCAGGCCAGGGTCCAGGCGTAACATGACCACAGCAATGCCCAACACCATAAAAATATCCTTGAACAGATTGACCAGTACGCCGGTATACATTTCGTTGAGGGTTTCGGTATCATTGGTTACTTGGGTCACCAGTTTGCCCACCGGATTACGGTCGAAAAAGGAGATGGACATCCCCTGCAGGTGACGAAATACATGCTGCCTGATGTCAAAGATAATCCGCTGGCCGGTGTATTGTAACAGGTAGGCCTGACCGTAGCTTAAGGCCAGGTTGGCGGTGAGCACCAGAAAATAAAGGCCGGCCAGCCTGAACAGGTTGGTCAGGGGTTGATCGCCTGGAATGAGGTAATCGTCGATGGCAGTTCTTAGGATCAGCGGACGCACCAATTCCGCCAGGGTGATGGCCAGCACCAGCAGCAGTGCCAGGGCGATGAGCCACCAGTGGGGGTGGACATAGGTCATCAAACGCCCCATCAGGTAGCTGTCATAAGCTTTACCCGGGTTTTCCTCATCAAAAGAAATAAAACGCAAGTCCTTTCACTTCCCAGTATTGAAATACCGAATGTACACAAAAATTATTTAATCCGAAGCCAGCTTCTCCTCCAAGAGTTGCTGCAGGTACATCCCCCGGTAAAGACCGGGGCGTTCCACCAGTTCCCGGTGGTTACCCTGATCCACCACCCGGCCCTCTGCCAGGACCAGGATCTGGTCCGCTTCCCGTACCGCCGATACCCGGTGGGAGATGATGATGGTGGTTTTGCCCTGCCGTAACCTTCGTAAACTGGCCAGTACCTGTTCCTCCGTCCGGGCGTCCACCGCCGACAGGCAGTCGTCCAGGATGAGGATGGCCGGGTCTTTGACCAGAGCCCTGGCGATGGCCACCCGCTGCTTCTGCCCGCCGGAAAGGGTGATCCCCCGTTCCCCTACCATGGTATCCAGACCGGCCGGGAAGGCTGTTGCCTCGTTATAGATGTGGGCCGCCTGGGTTGCGGTGATGATATCCCCTTCCCGAACCTCCCCCGGTGCGCCCAGGGCGATGTTTTCCCGGATGGTGGTGGAAAATAAAAAGGTATCCTGGG
Source organism: Firmicutes bacterium UBA2598 (assembly GCA_002339345.1). GTDB lineage: Bacteria > Bacillota > PH28-bin88 > PH28-bin88 > PH28-bin88 > UBA2598. Next base: position 19,374 of record DDKM01000084.1, read on the forward strand.
GTACGTAGCCCAAATCCCTACGCAGTATCTCCAGGGGGATATCCCGTAGATCATAGCCGTCCACCAGCACCGCCCCGGCCGGGGGTTCGTACAGCCTGAGCAGGATGGCGGCCAGGGTAGACTTGCCGCTGCCGGTTTTACCCACCACCGCCAGGGTGGAACCTGCCGGCAGCTTCAGGGATATGCCGGTTAAGGCCGGTTTAGTGGAGCCGGGATATGTGAAGGAAAGATCCCTCAATTCAACGGAACCGGCCAGGTGCTCCACCGGGGCAGGATTGACCGGGTCTTGGAAATGGGTAGCCGTTTCCAAAATGGCATTCAGCCTGCCCATGGAGGCGGCACCCCGCTGGACCATGTTAATCACCCAGCCGATGGCCATCACCGGCCACACCAGCATGGCCAGATACCCGTTCATGGCTACAAAACTGCCCAAAGTTAAAGTTCCATGCATTACCTTGCTGCCCCCGTAGCCCAGCATCACCAGGAAGCTTAAACTGACCAGGTATTGTACCACAGGGAAGAAGAAGGCGGAGATTCTGGCCAGGTGCAGGTTGGCGTGGAAATTATGGCTGTTGGAGCTTGTAAATTTGGCTATCTCTGCCTCCTGCTGAGCGAAGGCCTGTACCACCCGTATGCCGGCCAGGTTCTCCTGTACCCGATTCGTCAGGTTGCTGAAAGCTTCCTGCACTTTTCGGAAGCGTACGTGGATGATCTGGCCGGCCCGTATCACCACCACCGCCGTAAGGGGCATGGGTAGCAGGGCCGCCGCTGCCAGGGCGGCATCGGTATACAGCATGATGGCAATCGCGCTCACCGTGGTGATCAGGGAATCGGTCAACATCACCAGTCCAAAGTTCATGGCCATCCGTACTGCGTTGACATCATTGGTCATTCTGGCCATCAGGTCACCGGTGCGGTTATGATCATAGAATTCCGGCGGTAACACCAAAAGTCTGGCAAACAGCCGATCCCGTAGCCATCTTTCCATCAGGCGGGAGGTGCCATTTAAATACATCCGCCACAGGTAGCGGCACCCGGCCACCACCAGAGCCGATCCCATGATCAGCAGGGCGTAGGCCCAGGTCTGGTGGGGTGACAGCGATCCCCCTTGCAGGGCATCGGTAAAGCGCCCCAGTACTAGGGGTATCACCAATTGCAGGGCATCCACCACCAGCAGCCAGGTCAACCCGGCGGCATATTTTCGCCAGTGCTGCCGTAGGAAGGGAAACAGTGTTTTAAAACTGGACAAGCAGGTTCCTCCTAGCCTTACAAAACTGGACGGCAACCCCTATCTTTTTCCACCCCAGACCACCGGAGTCCTTTTTATTCACATTATTTAATTATTAGTGAACAAATACACATGCCTCAATCTTTTCTTGCAGATCCTGCAGGTATTTCGTTAATAATTGTCGAATAAAATTCCCCTGATTTCCAAGGCACCTATAACACGGGGTGGGTGCTTATAACCTCAGGCGCCTCCTCTTCTGCTACGGGTCAGGGTTGGGATTCCGCAGGATGCCAGCACACCGAACTGCCTGTTTCAATACAGGCATGTTTCGGTGTTTTTTTATCAGCATTAGCTAGAGATGGCAGAGGCAACTGGGGGTGTGGGGACATGGGGCCAAAACCAAAGCCAGTGTAGAGAAAGAACTGCGGCGGTTGATCACCAGGTTTCACCATGAAATCTTCGGCAAGGGGCCGGAGGAAGTCTGGGTAAAGATCCATCTCAATGTAGCCACCTTCTGCTGTGCCAAATCCCTGGCACCCCTGGAGGAGTACCTCTTGGGCGTACCTGGCGGCGAAGAGGAAGTACTGCGCCTGCGGCAAAAAATCATGGGGTTTGCCAACCCCCGCTTGTGCTCCGAAATTGAACGGTTTTCCGGCGTCCAGGTGCTGCGGCTGACAGTAGATCTGTGTCTTAAATCCAACACCATGTTTGGGGCCGTTCTTTTTCAACAGGCCTTGGAAGAAAACGGCCCGCAAAGAACTGGTCAGGGGAGGTGACTATTGAGGTATGGAGGAATGGGGCCAGAACATGGCTGCCGTCCGGGTGAGGCATGCACAACTGGCAAGGGTGCTTGGGAAGGCTTCCCAATTTTTTCCCGGTGTAATGCACATGCACGAACTGCTGATCCAGTTAAGTGATCACCACACGGTTACCTATATCCACTCCCTCCGGAGCGCCCGCCTGGCCATGGCCTTTGCTAGCCGTTTAGGCTTGGAGATGGAGGACACCGATGTCTTAATATGCAGCGCTCTTTTCCATGATGCCGGGAAAATAAGGATCCCCGTCACCATTCTGGATAAACCCGGACCTCTGACTGCCGGTGAAATGGGGATGATCCGGCAGCACCCTGTCCAGGGCGCCCAGATCATTTCCGCCATCAGCAGTTTTCCGGCTGTCCGGGAGGCCATTTATTTCCACCACGAACGATGGGATGGGAAGGGGTATCCGGCCGGTCTTTCCGGGTTAAACATTCCGCTGGTGGCCAGGGTTATTTCCATTGTTGATGCCTTTGATGTGATGACCTCCGCCAGGGTATACAAACCCAAGGCCGGGGTCCCGTGGGCACTTAACGAACTACAGGGCTGTGCCGGCAGCCAGTTCGACCCACAGCTGGTTGAAGTTTTTATGACTATGTTCAAAAAAAATACAGAGAGAGTCGGTGAACATGAATATGAGCCCGGAGGAGCAGGTGGTGGTATTCCGGCTAGGAGCTGAGAAATTTCCAGGTTAAATGCAAAAAATACCGGCAAACTAACAATGACTGGCGACATATCCCCATCCGGTTGTGGTATAATGAAGGACAAAGGGAAAGGAGTTGAATGTCTTGAAAGAACAGGTGCAAGCAGTGCTGGAACAGGTCCGCCCCTTTTTGCAGCGGGATGGAGGCGATGTCCAGCTGGTGGATGTGGATGCCGAGGGAGTGGTAAAGGTAAAACTGGTGGGAGCCTGCCATGGCTGCCCTGGGGCCACCATGACCTTGAAAAACGGCATTGAACGGGTGCTGAAGGAGAAGGTTCCCGGTATAAAGGAAGTGCGGTCGGTTTAACTCTTTCCATGCCAACGGACAAACCGCTGTTTGGAGGCCCGGAGCCATAGAGGCCCGGGTTTTGCCATGCCCGTTGCCTTTGTAATGGCATCAACTTCATGGTGGAACTTTACATGGGTTGGCAGGATAAACAGGTCGGCCGTCGAAAAGATAATGCAAAAAAATAGTGGGGGGAGGGTCTGTTTTGCCACCCAAGAATTATAAGTGGACTTTTATCATTAACGGGTCCAAGTGCATGGCGTGTGCTACCTGTGTCTTGGAGTGCCAGGATGACGCCATTTATGTGGAGGATTATGCCTTCTACGCCATCGATACAGAGAAGTGTGCCCGTTGTGCCCGGTGTTATACCGCCTGCCCGGTCAAAGCTGTTGACAGGGTTCCCTTTGAAGCAGCTTCCTAAACCGGAAAACTGCTAAGCCGCAGGGACACCTGCGGTTTTTGTTTGGCATCGTCCACCCGAAATTTCCCTTCCGGCTGCAGGTTTTTGGCAATAACTTGCAGAATAGAGAAATTGTTGTCTATCAAGCCACCGAAAATATTTAGATTCCGGTTAGGGGTGACGGGATGCGCAAGATTCCCGTAGGTGATTTGCGGGAGGGGATGGTGGTAGGCCGGCCGGTCCTTTCGGCCGATGGTCTGGTATTATTGAACACCGGGAAGAGGCTGCGAAACTCCTATATTGCCAATCTGAAGGCCCAGGGCATCCCGGCGGTTTACATTGAGGATGGACTGATGCCCGATGACGTGGTATTGGAGGATGTCATCTCCGATCAGACCCGCCTGCGGGCCAACAAGGTGGTCAAGGACATGCTGACCGGCCTGGAGATGCAGATGGCGGGCTCCCGACCCCCTTCCATTGATGAAGATAAGTTAAAGCGCACGGTAAATGAAATTCTGGGAGATTTGCTGAAAAACGGCAATGTCATGGTGGATCTGGCGGATATCCGGGCACTGGATGATTATACCTTCGGGCACAGTGTCAATGTATGTGTGCTGGCCCTGCTCACCGCTATCTCCCTGGGTTACGGGCAAGCTGCCCTGTTTCAGTTGGGGATGGGCGCCATCCTGCACGATGTGGGTAAGGTGAAGGTACCTGCCCACATCCTGAATAAGCCGGGGGGATTGACTCCCAGCGAGTTTGAAATAATTAAAAAACATTCCTACCATGGCTATGAAATCATGCAGTCCCAACGGGATCTCCACCACCTGTCCGCCCAGGTGGCTTACCAGCACCATGAAAAGTATGACGGCAGCGGCTATCCCAGGGGACTGAAGGGGGACGAGATCCACGAGTATGCCCGCATTGTGGGGATGGTGGATGTTTACGATGCCTTAACCGCTGACCGGGTTTACCGTAAGGCTTACCAGCCCTTCGAAGCCTTTGAGATGATCGCCGGGTCCGGCAATTATCTTTTTGACTACCGGCATGTGCAGGCATTTCTGTCCAATGTGGCACTGTACCCGGCGGGAACCACCGTCCAGTTGAGCAATGGCTTAATCGGGGTGGTTACCGGCACACCCAAGGGTATGTCACACCGGCCCAATGTACGGGCCCTTTTTGACCGGAAACTCATTCCCCTTGCAAAGCCGGAGGAATACCAGCTTTCCCTGGATCATAAACTATTAATTACCAGGATTTTATCGGAAGAGGAGTACCAACTGGCGGTGGCGCGTTACAACCAGCATAAGGGAAAGGACTAAAAAAGTGTGGAGGTGAATGGGCTTGCCCACATATGATTTTGCCTGTAAAGCCTGTGGACAGAAATTTTCGTTGTTTTTGGCCATCAAAGATAAAGATAAAGCAACCTGTCCCGCCTGTGATAGCAGGGAAGTGGTACAGCGGTTTACCGGCTTCATGTTCAACAGGGGTGGGGGCGGAACCACTACACCGTCCGCCGGTGGCGGCTGTACCCGCAGCAGCTGCAGCGGTTGCTCCGGTTGCTAACGCTGGATCATAAATTGAAAAATGTAGTTGCATATGGCAACCATATTCTTTATAATAATAGTTGCATAACACAACTAAAAAGGGGTGAATGGATGGGCAACAGTCAAGTCGAACACCTGCGGGAGATAATTCACCTGCTAGTGCGCCGCTTGGGTCTGGTGCAAAGGGAAGGGGTGCAGTGTTGTGGGACTTCCCTGGTCCAAAGCTATATCATTTACGAGATCAGCAGGAGCCAGGGCCTCTCCCTTAACGAACTGGCGGACCGGCTGGGCCTTGACAAAAGTACCACCAGCAGGCATGTGCAAACCTTGGTGAAGGACGGCTATGTTGTGAGTAAACCCGGGGAGGAAGACCGCCGGTTCATTACCTTGACCCTGACCGGGGCAGGGGAGGAGCTGCAACAGCGGTTGGCCGCGCAAATGACAGAATACATCCGGGAGATTTTTGAACTGATCCCGCCAAACAAGCGGGAGCAGGTGATAGACAGTATGGAAATTTTGTTGGCTGCTATCTCCCGTAGTTCAAGTTGCTGCAAGTGGCCATTGTAAAAAACTTACGGGATAATAGTTGCTTTATGCAACATTTTGGGGGAGGAATTACTATGTTATCTGCCCTGATTTGGAACTTTTTGCGCCTGGCCGCCTATCTTACCGTTCTTTTTGTCCTGGTTTCCTTCATCATCAACCTGTTGCAGCAATTAATCCCCTACCACAAGCTGGAGCAGTACTTGTTCAGCAAGAATCCGGTGCTGGGGGCCCTGGTGGCCTTGATATTCGCCTTTCTCACTCCTTTTTGTTCTTGTTCCACGGTTCCCTTGGTGGTGAACATGCTGCAGAAGAAAATACGGTTCAGTATCGTGATGATCTTCCTGTTTACATCACCGGTGCTGGACCCCACCATCCTGACCTTAATGGCTGTACTGCTGGGATGGAAGGTGGCGGCGGTTTTTACCTTTACCACATCGGTGTTGGGGGTAATCATCGGTTTTGGGCTGGAACGGTTCGGTTTCCAGCGTTACATTAAGAGTGTGATCATGTCCGGGTTCCATGGAGAGCCAAAAAACGAGGGCCGGCTTGACCCGGCTGCAGCCTTTCGGACCACCTGGACGTTAATGCGCACCGTATACCCCTATCTCATCATTGGGGCAGTGATTGGATCCGGCATCAAGGAACTGGTACCTACGGAGTGGATTACCGCTTATTTTGGCGGTGAACAGTGGTGGCTTATTCCGGCAGCAGCCATTGTGGGCATACCCCTGTACATCCGATTGTCCACCATGATCCCCATTTCCCAAATTATGATCGCCAAGGGGATGGCTTTGGGACCGGTGATGGCCCTGATGATCAGTTCTGCCGGGGCCAGCCTGCCGGAAGTGGCCATGCTGGGTGCCATCTTCCGGAAGGAGTTAGTGGCAGCCTTCGTGGTATCTGTCATCACCATGGCTACCCTGTCTGGCACCATCTTTTATCTGATCTAGACCACGCTACAAGAAAGACCCACGGTAAAATGTCAA
>DDKM01000069.1 GCA_002339345.1 Firmicutes bacterium UBA2598
GCGAATGCCGAGAGCCTATGTTAATTAACGGATAATATCGGATGGCGTCATCCACCTGGGGGTTGGTGCCTTCTTGGTAGGCGCCGATATTGATCAGATCCTCCGCCTCCCGGTAAGCTGTAAGGAGATCCCGCAAGCGTCCGGCCAGAGCCCGGTGTTCAGGGGAAGTTACCTCCGGCATCAGGCGACTGATACTGGCCAGAACATCCACTGCGGGGAAGTGATTCTTTCTGGCCAGGTCACGGGAAAGAACGATGTGCCCATCCAGAATCCCCCGCACAGCATCCGCCACCGGTTCGTTGAAATCATCGCCCTCCACCAGTACGGCATACAATCCGGTGATGGACCCGCACTCCGAATTTCCCGCCCGTTCCAGCAGTTGGGGCAGGATGCCGAAAACCGATGGCGGGTAACCCCTGGTGGTGGGAGGTTCACCCACCGCCAGTCCCACCTCACGCTGGGCATTGGCAAACCTGGTCAAGGAATCCATCATCAGCATCACTTGTTTACCCTGGTCACGGAAATATTCCGCAATGGCGGTGGCTACAAAGGCCCCCTTAATCCTGATCAGTGCCGGCTGGTCGGAGGTGGCCACAACAACCACCGAGCGGGCCATCCCTTTAGGACCGAGATCGCGCTGGAGAAATTCCAGCACCTCCCGCCCCCGCTCACCGATCAGGGCGATTACATTGACATCGGCACTGCTGTGCCGGGCAATCATCCCCAGGAGGGTACTCTTACCTACCCCGCTGCCGGCAAAAATTCCCACCCGCTGGCCCTGGCCGCAAGTGAGTACCCCATCGATGGCCTTGATGCCCGTGGCCAGGGGTTTGGTAATCCGCTGGCGCGCCAGGGGGCTGGGCGGCAAGCCATCCACCCGGCAATAGCGCCCCCCGGATACCGCAATTTCCTGCTGCATGGGCCGGCCCAGGCCGTCCAGCACCTGGCCCAAAAGGTGCGGTCCTACCAGTACCTGGTGGGCCCGTCCCGTGGGAATCACCGGGCATCCGGGGGCAATTCCCCGCAAGGAACCCAGGGGCATCACCAGGGTACGGTTGTTGCGGAAACCAACTACTTCAGCCACAACGGGCGCAGCTTCTCCGGCGGCCTCGATCCGGCACAATTCTCCCACCGGGCAGGCGATGCCGCTTACCTCAACGGTAAGGCCGATGACCTGGGTCACCTTGCCGGTTATCTTAAAGGGATTGGTGCTATGCACCAGTTGGATGTATTTACCGAGATTGATCGCATGCATTAATTATTCTCCCCGGGCCAGGGCCTCCCTGATTTGCTCCAGCTGGCTGGACAGGGTGGCATCCACCCATCCCTCGTCACTTTCCACCATTACCCCCCCTGGCTGTATCCCAGGGTCTGCTACCACCTGCAGGGTGGTCCCCCCGGGTAGCATACTGCTCAACTCGGCAGCTTTTTCCTGTAGCAATTCAACCTGCTGGGGGTGGACCCTGAGAAAGACACTTTTACCGCCTACTACCTGCCTTAGGGCCTGGCGGGCAACTGCCGTCACCAACTCTGGATCTGCTTCCACCTGTTTATGGATCACCCGGCCGGCAATGGCCAAAGCCAGGTCCACAATTTCCCGCTCCATACCCATGATGGTCTGCTCGCGGTAGGCATTGGCCTCCGCCATCACCTGGACGGCTTGTTGCTTCAATTCTTCCGCTTCCGCCAAACCTTGCCGGTAACCCTCGCTCCGACCGGCCTCCCATCCTTCCGCCCGCCCTGTCTCCATAGACTGTTGTTTGGCAGTCTCCGCCGAGCGCAGAATTTGTTCCGCCTGCTGTCTAGCGGCGGCAATGATCCTTTCACCCTCCTGCCTGGCCTTTTCCATCAATGCCCGCACACGGGGATCCACAACTTCACCATGCCCGGCACTTTTGGGTCGGGAATGCAGTTCCACCAGGTCTGGCCCATCCAGTGAGGGCACTTTAACCACCTTAGACAATGATGGCATCCTCCCCACCCCTGGCTATAATAATCTCGCCGGTTTCGTCCAGACGCCTGATCACCTGGACAATGCGCTGCTGGGCTTCTTCCACGTCCCTGAGTCTTGTCGGACCCAGGAATTCAATGTCCTCCTTCAGCATCTCGCCAGCCCGCTGGGACATGTTGCGGAAAATCTTGTCCGCTGTCTCTGAACTGGATCCCTTGAGGGCCAGGGCCAGATCCTTGGTATCCACCTCTCGGAGCACCCGCCGGATGGAATTATCATCAAGCTTGACAATATCTTCAAAGACAAACATGCGTTTGCGGATTTCCTCTGCCAGTTCGCGGTCCTCCATCTCCAAGGTCTCCAGGATGGTTTTTTCGGTGCTGCGATCCACCCGGTTCAGGATATCCACCAGGGTGGTCACACCACCAACGGCAGTAAAGTCCTCATCCACCAGGGAGGACAGTTTGCGCTCCAGCACCGACTCCACTTCCCGCACAATATCCGGTGACGTCCGCTCCATGAGGGCAATGCGACGGGCAATGTCCGCTTGCAGGTCCTCCGATAGGGAACTGAGTACCACCGAGGCCTGGTCCGGATCCAGATAGGAAAGTACCAGGGCAATGGTCTGGGGATGTTCATTGGCGATAAAGTTAACCAACTGCTTGGGATCGGTTTTTCGAATCATGGAAAAGGGGCGAATCTTGGCATTTTCCGTCAGCTTGCGTAAGATTTCCGCCGCCCGGTGTGGTCCCAGGGTTTTTTCCAGCAACTCCCTGGCGTAACGGATACCGCCATGGAGTAAAAACTTCTGGGCCTCACTTAACTGAATAAATTCTTCCAGCACCATGTTTTTGGTCTCTTTGTCCACCGCCACGGTGTTGGCGATCTGGTATGTAATTTTTTCGATGTCAGTTTCCGGCAATTGTTTCAAAACATTGGCAGAGAGTTCCGGCCCCAGGTTGATGAGGAAGATGGCAGCCCGCTCCAGGCCGGTCATATTGCGTTGTCTGGCCATGTTCCCCTCCCCTAATCTTCAGCCATCCAGGCCCGGATAAGATGGGCGACCTCTTCCGGTTTCTGCCTGGCCATTTCCCGTACCCGGTCCTGTTTTTCCTTACGCATTTGATCTTCTTGGGTTAATGCAGGTGTAGCGATCTGTTTTACGGGAATCAATTCGGGCACGGTAATGTCCACCATCCGGCCGGATTCCATTCTTCGTCGCAACATCATTAGTCCCAGCACAAAGGCCAGAATGATGCCCAGGGCCTGGAGGGCAAAGGTGATCCACTGGCGGGTTTGTTCAGCCTTGCGCTGAGCGGCTCCCAGGTCGGCCAGAGCCTGTTCCGCCTCCTTGATGTAGTCATTGTTGAAGGCCATACTGGTAACAATGATCTGGTCCGGTTCCAGGGAGGGATCCTTTTTGTTTGGGTTATACCCGGTGGCAGCCCGCACCAGGTTTTCGATCACCGCCACTTTGGCCGGATCCAGTTCGCCGTCCACCGCTACCGCTGTGGATAGGCTGATGAGCTTACCAGGGGCATAGATTTCCTTGGTTTGAGTTTGGCTGATTTCATAAGTGGTGGACCTGGTGGTTTTATTAAACTGGGAGTCCCCGCCCCCCCCTACTGGGTAGGTATAACCCAAGTTGGGGTCAATCCCTGCCGGCTGAGTTGCACCGCCGGTGGAAGATCCGGTTTCCTCCATCACCTGGACGCTCCGCTCCACCTGATCGCCAAATTCAATGCGGGTTACTTCCTTGTGGTTGAAATCAAGGTTGGCGGTAACCATGGCCACCGCCTTACCCGGACCCAGGATGCGTTCCAACATCTCCTGGATGCGTCGCTCCAAATCCCGCTCGAACTCCCGTTTAAGGTCCTGCTGAACCACCCGCTGTTGGGTGAGACTGCCCTCAGCCACATTCACCCCGTCACTCAACACCCCAAACTGGGTGTCGATCACCTTCACGTTTTCGGGTGGCAGGTTTTCCACCCCACTGGCCACCAGGTAGATAATGGCCCGCACCTGTTCCGGTTTCAGCCTGGCCATGGGTTTTAGTTTCAGGGTCACGGAAGCACTGCCCGCTCGCTGTTCCCGCACAAAAACACTGGGTTCCGGCAGCACAAGGTGTACCCTGGCCTGTTCCACCTCATCCATCTGGACAATGGTGCGTCGCAGTTCCTCCTGCATAGCCCGCAGGTAATTCATGCGCCGTTCAAAATCCGTCACACCCAGTTTGGTCTGGTCAAAAATCTCAAAGCCGATTCCGGACCCCACCAGCATCCCCGACCCGGCCATCTGCAGGCGCAGGTCATACACCTGCTCCCTGGGTACCATCACGGTGGAGCCCTGATCGGCCAGTTGGTACTTCACATTCATTTCCTTCAGCTTGTCCACAACCCCAGCAGCCTGCCGGGCATCCATATTGGTAAACAAAGGAGCATAGTTCACCCGGCCGGCATAGTGCTGAAAAAGCAATCCGGCGGCCAAAACAGCAGCAACCAGAAAAACATACATGGATCTTTGTCCGCCAGTCAGGTTCCCCCACCAGCGCGTCACAGGCATCAGAAAGTTGTTCACGATCCACCTCTTGAAAGGGCCTATCTTCCCCGGGTACACCCCTCAAAAGAGCGCATGCCAAACTAACCTACCAGGGTTAGATTTGCATACGGGAAATTTCCTGATAAGCTTCCAGCAGCTTATTCCGGATCTGCACCGTCAACTGGAGGGCCAGGTTGGCCTTTTCCGCAGCAATCATCACTGTATGTAAATCGATGGGTTCACCGGCCATGAACTGGTTGGTCAGCTCATTGGCTTCAACCTGCAGGCGGTTCACCTCCAGCAGTTTTTCCTTCAACAACTCCCCGAAGGTGGTTGTATGGGCCTCCCGTACGGCTGCCGGTTCAGCTGCCTTGGGGAGGGCCAGGGGTTGGGGAGTCAACAGAGATACCTTCACCACTTTCTACCTCCCTATCCGCGGCCTATTTCCAAGGCCTTCAGGGCCATGGTCTTCCCGGCGTTAAAAACCGTCACATTGGCCTCATAGGCCCGGGTGGCGGTCATCATATCTACCAACTCGTTCACGGGATTGACATTGGGCATCTGTACAAAGCCTTCGGCATTGGCATCGGGGTGGGTGGGGTCGTAAACCACCTTGGGTGGGGAGTCATCCTCCACCACCGCCGCCACCTTTACCCCACTACCGCTAAACCTTGCGGACCGCGCCTGTTCCAACGCTTCCGCAAAAACCGCCACCTTTCGCCGGTATGGGCCGCCCGACTCGGTACGGGTGGTATATACGTTGGCAATATTGTTGGCAATGAGGTCAAGGCGCAGCCTCTCCGCACTCATGCCGGATGCGCTGGTGGCCATGGATCGGAAAATGCGCAAAGCCTATCTCCTCCCCTCATTAATCACGTACTTTAAAGCACCAAACTTGCCGTTTAACATCTGGGTAGCGGCATTGTAATTTATGGTATTGGCGGCCAATTCCGCCATTTCCCGTTCTATGTCAATGCCGCTGCCATCGGTCCGCATTACATGGGGTTCCCGGACCACCTGCGGCTGTACCCGCTCCACCGGATCCGGCCTGGCGGCCTTACGAGGACCCGGGGTACCCTGCCCCAATAGCCTTTTCTCAGCCAGGGCCGTACGCAGAGATTCTTCAAAGCTGACGGTAGCCCGGCGGTAACCGGGGGTGTTTATATTGGCGATGTTGTGGGCGATAACCTGTTGCCGTAGCGCAGCGGCATCCAGGGCCTTCTGCAAAATCTGGATGGTGGTACTGTCGAAAATACGCATCTAGCCACCTCCCATTCTCGGTATTTAAAAAACGATTCAACAAAATGGTATCGATTCCTGCCGTTTTTTCTTTTATCTTCAAGATATGTTGAAGCTTATGCCAATTCCATGCAAAGAAAACAAAAACCAGCCTGCGGCCGGAGCCACAGGCAGGCTAAACACCCGTTTGGGGCCCTTCCTTCGGCAACCCGGCTGTCCTGGCCTTGCAGCTGTAGACCCGTGGTTTTGCGTCCCCGTCTTTCGAGCAGGTTTGCCATTTTCGGGAGGATTCTGCTAAATCTAACTATATCACCTCCCGGGAAATTTGTCCACCAGTTATTTGCTGACACGTCAGAATAAGAAACTTATACGACCGGCTTTGTCCAACAAAAAAGCTGCCCTGTTGGACAGCCTGTTACCGTTAATCCCGGTTTTAAATAATATTTCCCTTGGGACCCATGATGATGTGTTGAATTTGGTCCTTGCCCACTGCAGATCGTTTGCGTTAAGCCTGCCCGGGCTTTGGGCCGACGACACCCATGCCCTGCCGGGAAATTTCCGCCCAGGCGCCCCGCAGTTCGGTAACCAGGTGTTTCACTTCCGCGATAGGAGCCATGTCCTTTTTGATGTTTGCCTCTACCAGCCTGAATTTCATGTAATCATAAAGGAGGTACAGGTTCTCCGCAATCTGGCCCCCTGCCTCGCGGTTCAGGGTGCTCATCAATTCCACAATAATATCCTGGGCCCTTATCAGGCTATTGTGGGTTCCAACTACATCACTCGCCGCCCAGGCTGCCTCAGCCTGGCCCAAAAACCGGATTATACCATCGTACAGCATCACAACCAGCTTTTCCCTGGACGCTGTTTGCACCTGATTCACCTGGTATGCCCGGAATGCTTCCGCCGGCATGTTCATCAATATAACCTCCCTGCTGCTGCAGTTAACTCCCCATATAGAATTATCGGCACCAATACTCCGGACTTTATATTAAATCAGTTCATCCACCAATAGACCAAGGGTTTTTTGTATTTTGCTAACCACTTCCATGACCCGCTCCGGTTTGACCTCCCGCAGCAACCTGTTGGCAGTACTATCGATGATCTGGACCAGCCATTGGCCGTCCCGTTCCACCATCTCAAACTTCAAGGGACTATCCAGCACCGCAACGGCTTGATTCAGCTTCTGCACTGTCTTGGTCAACTTTTCCCGCTGTTCGTGCTGGCTTTTTTCCCGCTCCTTGTCCCTGGTCACCTTGGTGCGCTGGGCTCCCTGGACGGCAGGCTTCATGGTCTGGTTATGGATCTGCTGCATGGTAATGGGGTCGACACCGGGAATTCGGATCACCATTTTGCCCAGCTCCTTTCGATATAGATATTGGCGCCTACTTTTTATCGTCTAGGAATATACCTTCATACTGCCCAACACTCTTATAGGCATTTACCCCCTGCTTCCCCTGGGCCAATTCCTTCATCTCCATGGCCAGCCGGTCCCTGGCCTCTGCCAGCTTATCCAGGAGTACACCATCCAGGACCATAATCTCCCCAACCACCTGGTTGATCTGGTGGAGAATCACCTCGGCCGACTCATCTACGGGAGCCGTTTTAACCTCGGCATCCAGCACATCCACCCGGGCCATACATGTTTCCCTGATGGCAACTAGTTGCTCCAATTCCTCAATGGCTTCCGGTTCACAGTGAGTTAGAAAAGATCGGGTGGCAGATTCCATAAACTGCAGTTGTGCCAGTTTTTCCTGTAAGATGCCGTGCACTTCTCATGCCACCTGCCCTCTTATCATGGGGGTCATCTCTTATACCCAGATCCCTTACTTGTTGCCACCGCTGAACTGGTTGGCCAACCAGGTGGACTGGGCGTTGAACTTGGCCATGGCCTTTTCCAGAGTGGTGAACTGCCGCCAATAAGCGTCCTCTTTCCGCTGGATGCGCCTTTCCATATCTTTTACGCGCTGATCGAAGCGTTGAATTTCCTTACCTAAAAAACTTTGGTCCACATCGCTGGCCAAGGTGGCAGAACCTGCCCTGGCCACAATCTTTTTGATACTGCTGTTTACTTCATCGTACAACCTGTATGCAATACCCTTACGCTCCCACGATTCATTGGTTTTCCGGTTGGTCTGGGTAAAAAGGTTCATGACACCTTCCGCATCCCTGGCAATAGCTTCCTTGAGCTTAGCCTCATCGATGAACAACTTCCCGCCTTCGGTATAGTTGCCGGTCTTGATGCCGATGTCAGCCAGGTTTTTGTAACCGGTAGTTATTTCTGACACCGAACTGGTGGTCATGGAACGAAAACGGTTAATAATGCTGTCAAGCAGGGGATCGTTACGCAGAAGACCGCTTTTGGCCTTTTCTTCCCAGAGATCGATTTCTTTGTCGGTCAATTGCTTGCGCTGTTCATCGTTAAGGGGTGGATAATCCTTAAACCGTTCTTCCCTCAGCTTACCCGTTAGTTTATCGACCTGTTCGTTATACTTTTCGATAAATCCCTTAATGGAATTAAACACCGCATCGGAATCCAAAGAAACCGAAATATTGGCGCTTACTTCGGGTTCCCCCAAAGTTTCCGGCCCGCCATTTAAGGTTACCTGCAGCCCCATCAAGGTAAAGGAGTTGCTGGCGAAGTCATAGGCTGACCCGTTAAGTTTAACCTTGGCATCCTGGCCGGTGTATTCAGTCCCGGCCGTAATCTTTAGTTTCAATTTATTGTCCGGGTTTTGCCCATCCATGCCACTCAAAAAATTACTGCTGTCAGCTACCACCTTGATGCGCTGGGCCGATCCCGTAGTGGGTGACATTAACACAAACCGGTCATTGGCATTATCGTAAACGGCCTTAAACCCTAACCCGGCCTGGTTAATTTCGTTAACTACGTCATAAATGGTCTTTTCATCCACATTAAAACTAAAACTGGCCTGTTTGAAGGTACCGTCCTGATTTTTCGTACTGCCCTCAAGGGTAAAGGAAATGATAGTCCCCTCGGCCAAAGAAAACTGGTCTTTAAGTTTTTTGGTATTCCCGCTGGCATCCTTCTCATCAGCAAGGGCAGCATCACTCGCCACATACGCCCCTTTAGCCTTTTGCTGCACGGTGAGGATATACTGCCCTTCCGCCGCAGTGGACAGAGCGGTAACAGAAACCGTACTCGCATTGCTGGATATGGCCTTTTTGGTCATGTATGTGGATTGTAACCGCATGGTAAAGACCTGATCCCGGAAGAAGGCCATGGACTTATTCAGATCCCGCCATTCCTGCTTCCGCCAAGCGGAAATCTGCCGGTCCTGCCGCAGTTTGTCCAAAGGCACCCGCTCCACCCGCATCAAGTCTTTGACCATCTGGTCAATATCCAGGCCGGTGGCCAACCCTCCCAGGCGCAGCGATCTGACGGACATATGACACACCCCGTTACAAATGGAAGTAATCTCTTGTAAATTAATTATCGGCATCAAAAAGCCAGAAATTAAGCCCAAAAAACAAAAAAAGCAGGAGCGTAAGCTCCCGCTTCATGGCATTACCTTCTTTCATCCACAAAGATGCCGGCCAGTTCCCACATCTTGGCCACCATGTCCAGGATCTTCTCCGGCGGGATTTCCCGGATTACTTCACCGGTCTCCTCGTTGATGACCCTGACCATGATCTCCTTGGTTCCTTCATGGATGGAGAACTTAAACATGGTCTCCGAGCCCACAAGTGCCTTATTGGCCTTTTCAATAGCTGCAATAAGTTCTTTTTCCCCTACCGGAACCTTCTCGTTAGGCGAAACATCTTTCCGGGAAACCAGTGTCTCCTTCTCTGTTTCCCGATTGGGCAATTCATTCGCAATAACAGGCACTGCACCACCCACACCCGTAACCTTCATTTATTGCACCCCCCCGGGCCATAAAAACAAATGCCTGACGCCTAATCATCTATTAAATTTATCGGCAAAACAAATACATAACTGAAGTACGGAGATAAAAAAGTTTATCACGATTACTCGTATAGATAACTCTCCCCTACATGCATTTCCCCTCTTACTGAGTTCCGAGTTGGTTACGTAACGCTAAAACCACCAATTCTGACCGTTCAAGCCCTGTAGCGTCGGACAATATATCCAATCGTGCCTTCACGTCTGCACGGAAACGCGGTGTGAGCAGATGATAACCTTTTGGGATGTCGTCATGCTTTAACAACCAGCGGTAACGCTTGCTTGGCTCAACCACGTTTTCCGCCCATTGTTTGTCCATCCATTCACTTAACAAGCAGTTGAGGAACTGGGAATACCCCTTTCCCCGGAGCGCATCGTATAGGTCATACGGCAGGTATATAGATGTCCTGCACGTTCCATCCTGCAACCTTTGGTGCTGGAGCCACCGGGCCTTCCATTCTTTCCATTTGTTCCGCGTGCTTTTCCTAACCATGCTGGGATGCATTAGTGGCTCAACCAGCGCCTGAAACTTTCGAACTTCGCGCTTTGAAGAGATATCCAATCTTCCCTGGTAATCCAGGTTAGCGCAAACATGGAACTTACTTTTCAACAGGGACTGAAGAAACACCCTTCCTCAGGTGCAAATGTTTCCGTGGATAAAATAATCCGTTGACCACCCTGTTTTAAACTTCCGTCATCCTGGAACCAGATCGCCAGCCCTTCGAGGTCTAAATTTATGGCCACCCATTCCATGGGCACAACTTTACGTCCCCTATACCACAGGGGATACAGCTCTTCCAGAAAAACACAAGACCTGGACTGGCAAATTATGCGATTGTACGTCTTTTGTGTTCTACGATCAAAAATGCTTTCTTCCCATATACCACTGGGGCCATAGGGAAGGTACTGGCAGAACAAATTGTAACAAAAATGAGCGTAAGCCCGGTCAGAAGAGCTATGTATAAACGAAAAGCGCGGTGCCCTGTGCGTCCGATTCATGTACCCATCACCCAGCATTTTTCCGGCAAACAGAGAAGCCAGGCCCAAGGGGTTCACCTCCCCTTCTCTCCGAACATTTGTTCTCATCCAGATTATACCTCATACCGCTTTTTACAACAAGTATTGTACTTAATAAAGAAGAGCCCCGCGGAAATCGTGGGACTCTCCTGAAAAACCAGTGGTTTACCTGAGCAACTGCAGGACCAGTTGCGGCTGCTGATTTGCCTGGGCCAGCATGGCGGTGGCCGCTTGGGCGATAATGTTATTCTTGGTGAACTCCATCATTTCTTTGGCCATCGTTGCCACAACAGGTTTCCCTGTTGACCAGACTATATCTTCACCCTCAGCGCTGTTGACAGCCTGTTAGGGGCCGGGTACTTCGAACACCGTCAGGTGCCCTACGGGCTTCATCACCATCGCCATTATGCTTTAGGTGGTATGCCCTAGTCGTTGAACCTGCCCCAACCTTTCGGTCCAGAGGCTCGGCTGCTGATTGCCCAATCCTCCCGGCTTTTTAACCGTTCACGCCCACCCTTTCGGGTCACGTTGTCGGGCAGGAGGCTCTCAGGGTTTCCCAGCAGTTCACCCGGTAATACTCCTGACCGTTACCAGTCAGGACGACTGTGCCTGAGCCTTAAGCGGCTTCAGCATAATCAACGTCGCGGATGCGGGATTCGGCTGCGGTGAGGTTTTCGGATGCAGTGCCAAGGTTGTTTATGGTGTGTTCCAGGCGGTTCTGGTAGGCTCCCAGCTTGGAGCGCTCAGACGACACTCTGTCCAATGCCGTCTGAATTTTGGTAATCGCGCTGCTGGCGTCTGTTTGCGTCATAACGCTGATGCCCTTGCCCGCTTCAAGAACATTAATCGAGATGGTACCTGCGACGGTCGCCACCGAACCAGCAGCGGTATTTGTATCTTTAATATCAATCGTCAAATCAACCGCAGTTGTACCGTCTACCAGGTAATTTGTATTTGTAATGTTCAACGTAACAGAGGTACCAGTATCCGCCAAAGTGGCCGACGCAACGGTGTTACCGGCTTCATCTTTAAGCGTTACACTACCACTAGCTGTCACCTCAACCGTATAGGCGCCGCCCTTCAGATTGTTAAGGTTGGGCGCGGTAACCTGGGTTGCGTTGGTGCCCGTAATATCATACGTCATCACCGCGCTTGTAGCTACCACGTTAAGGGCATCGGCGCGCATGTCGCCAACCGCAAGAGACAAGTTTTGCCCCTCGTTTGCACCTATATGAAATACGCTGGTCAAGCTTCCATCCAACAGCTTCATGGTGTTAAATTCGGTGTTGTTGCCGATGCGGGTGATTTCTTCGACCAGCTGGTTGGCTTCTTTTTGCAGTTCAAAACGGTCCTTATTCGTATTCGTGTCGTTTGCCGCTTGCACCGCCAGTTCGCGCATACGCTGCAGGATGCTGTGGACCTCGTTGAGGGCGCCCTCAGCAGTCTGAATGAGGGATATGCCGTCCTGCGCGTTTTTGGATGCCATTTCCAGGCCGCGGATCTGGCCGCGCATTTTTTCGGAAATAGCCAATCCAGCCGCATCATCCCCGGCGCGGTTGATGCGCAGGCCGGAAGACAGTTTCTCTAGGGATTTGGCACCAATTGCATTGTTGTTACTCAACTGGCGATAGGTGTTCAGGGCGGCGATGTTGTGGTTAATACGCATTAATTCATTCCTCCTTGAATCTGGTTTCCGGCATCCTTGCCGTAAGGTGTGAAGCTTTTAAATCCCCTTGATTTTTGCGGCCGCACGCATGGGATTTAAGATGGTACACCTCCTTTCTACGAATAATTATCGGTAGAAAAGAGGGCGGACTTTAGCAAATAAGCGAGAATTTCCGGCGAAATCCTCGCTTGACCTTATATCATACATATTCACTGCTTGCTTCCAAGGTGGGCCACCACCGCATCCAGGAATTCGCAGAAGGTGCTAACTTCTTTCCTGAAACGGTCCAGCAGTTCTCCCATGGTTTCCAGCAGTGGCCGCATGCGTTTCCATTGCAGTTTAAAGCCGTAGTGGTGCCGGAACAGGTGACGGAACCGGAGGTACTCGTCAAGGTCAGCGGCCAATTCGGTGCTGATCACCGGGGGACGGATTCCCGGTAATTCGAGGGTAACGTTTCGCAATAGGTCACGGTGCCAGTGGGTGCCGGCAGGCAGCCCCCCGTCCAGGTCTTCCGCCACGGCAATAAAAATTTCCTCAGCCGCCAGGTAAAAATCATGCAAGATAGACCCGGCGGCGCGCACGGTCAGTTGGTCCGGTTCGGTTTCTCCCACTTTGGCCAGGAGTTCTGCAGCCTCTGCGCGGATCTTTTCCATCTCATTCAGGGTCTGCCTGATCTCCGCCGCCAGCCGGGCGATACGCAGGACATCCCGCGATGTCATAGAGCGCCCTCCCCTCTACGATAATCCGTTCCTTAAGCCAGGGTTTGACCTCCTCGAGAAGGGTAAGGTCCACGGGGAAACCACCGGCCTCAGTTTCCGCCAGCTGCCAGACAGCGAAAAAGTCGCCCGGCTCCAGTCCCTCTACGGCCAGGTCAATATCGGATTCTTCGTAAAAGCGGTCAGGTTCGTGCACGAGGGAGCCATAAAGGATCACCCGGCGCACATCAAATTCCCGGCCTATTCGGCATGCCGCCCGCTCCGCGGCAGCCAGCGCCCGCGACCGCAGGCTGGCGCGGGCCTGTTCCCGTTCTTCAACTCGCTTTTGCCACGCGTCCAGATAAGCCTGATAACGGCCCATTTCCCAATCTCCCCCACTGTTTCACAGTCAGAAGAGACGATCCAACTCAGTATCCCAAGTCAATCAACTCTCCTATTTATCACCTGTCATTTCTTCCTGCTTATGGTGTGGGGTTCCTTGAGAAGGCTTTAAGGGTAGTATCTTGAGCACCCCACACCTGCCCATATTCATGAGTTCCGGATCTCCGGTGACCAGTTCCGCATTTAGCTCGATAGCCAGGCCAGCAGCAAAGGCATCAGCATAAGAGATAGCATATCTGGTTTTTAACTCGGCTGCTTTCCATACTCTCTGGGCCGTCGCCGCGGCTAATTTCCAAGGAAAAACGTTTCCACGTAAATCCCTTAAAAATGCTGTCGCCTTGTCTGCGTAGCCCCGCTTACCTAACCGGTAGTAGACTTCCCCCGCGTTAATAGTGGATATAACCAGTTCTTCTGCTTGCCGCTGGGCAGCGGTAAGCAGTTCGGCAACCTTTTCGCTTCCTGGTTCACCCTGCATCCAGGCGAGTACCGCGTAGGCATCCAATACTCTAGCCATCTCGCCATACCTCTTCCCGGTGTTCGGTCAGATGATCTTCTAGAATTCCGGTTCCCCGCATGCTTCCTTGCCAGCGCTGCCAGCCGTGCGGCTCCGCTTGCGCAGGTTCCATGACGATCTTGCCGTTTACTAATTTAACCTGCAGTTCAACGCCCTGTCTAAGCCTTAATTGCTGGCGGATTGTTTTTGGGATAATCACCTGTCCTTTGGATGATAACCTGACCCGCTCCACACTGGTCACCTCCGGCCTCGTCTTACTATCATTGTAAGACCTTTGGTGCCTGTAGTCAAAATATTTTCGAGCTTATGCTTTATCCTGCGGTTGGGGAAATATGGGGGCATGACCTGGCGATAGTAAGGCATTCACTATCCCAAGTCAATCAAATCCCCTGGTTCTTACCTATCATTTTTTCCTGCTCATGGTTTGGGGATTGGGAAGTTGCGCCAGGATGTCCGTGCCAGTGGTGGCGGCGGCCTGGTTTTCCCGCCGGACGGCGTCAACCAGTTCCTGGCGGAGGATGGTGAGGGCCCTGGGGGCTTCGATACCGATGCGGACTTTGTCTCCTTCCACGGAGGCGATGGTAATCCGGATGTTATCGCCTATTAAAAATGTTTCACCTGCTTTTCTTGTAAGCACAAGCACGTTTTTTCACCCCCGTCAGCGGGCGGCTGCCCGGGGGTTGTTTTCCGGTTCCCTGGAAAACAACCGGTGCTTGGTAGTGTAAGCGGTACCTTCCAGCACCACCTGGGCGCCCTTTGCTGCCACCAGGTTGATGGCCACCGGCCCCAGCAGGTTGGCGGTCATTCCCGCCACCCCTTCCGGTGGAATAGTGACAACGGCCAGTACCAGCACCCCGGAGGAGGGGTGGGGCTCTGCCTGTTCAGTGATACCAATGTTTTTTAGGTGAATGTCCTTGAGTTCCACCTCGTATCCTTGGAAAAAAACAAAGGGATCCACCAGCAAGAAACCCACTGCCGGTTCATCCACAGCCTGAAGGTGATAGAAAAAGGGGTTTTCCGGCACTTGGACCAAGCGGTAATGTTTCAGGTATTCAAACCCCAACATACCGTTGGGAAAGGTGATGATGAGATCCGGCGAAATTGTAGTCTGGTTGGATTGGTTGCCGGGAACGTGCACACTGGACACCTCCATGCTAAAGAGAATCTTGATTTTATTGCTCCGACCAGGCTGCCACCTCATGTTATGGGGCAGCAGGTGGAGCCAGGTAGGTACCAGGCGAAAACCTGCGCTACCGGTAATACAGGATGCGCTCCCGGTATTCCGCCTTCATTTCCTTCTGCAAATAGTTGATAAAGCGATTCAGGAAGGTGGCTGCCTCTGCCCTGGACATGGGTTCATTGGGGTGGAAGTAACCGAAGTGGTCCCCCTTGGCCAGTCCCAGCTGGTGACCCACGTATACAGCCTCCCTTGCCCAGGAGGGTATTTGGGCGTCATCGCGGAACGGGGTGGTCAGATTGCTGCCCACCGGGGCCAACCCCTCCAAACCCAGGGTACGAACGATGATAGTCAGGGCCTGTGCTCTGGTCAGTTCCCCTGTGGGATGAAAGATATTATTCCCAACGCCCTTCATCACACCCAACTGCTGCACCGCCTGGTAGTAACGGTAGCTGGGGTCGCTGACCGGCACGTCGGCAAAGAGGGATTCCTCCACCGGCGGGTTTTTGGTGGTTGTCTTGGGCGGTGGCGGCGGCTGGGGCAAAGGCATCTGCATGGCCTTGACCAGGGCGGTGGCAAACTCGCCCCTGGTCATGGGCAGGCGTGGACCAAAATACTCACCCGGCACCTCCAACACCTCCAGGCTGACCAGGCGCTGTACATCCTCCGACGCCCAGTGACCGTTCATATCGCGCAAGGTTTTTACCGGCAGGCGCTTTTGGGTGGGCAGGGTGGTCAACTGCTGGGCGGCATTGCCCTGGTTTCGGGCCGTGCCAACCACCAGTCCCCGGTCCAGCCTGGGCATGTTATAGGTATAATTCATGGTACCGGTGGACTGGGCTGTATCGATGTAACTGCCCTCAAAACTGATCTGTGCAGGTTCGGTGGGCAGGAAGGCCAGGTGTCTACCCCGGTTGTGGGATGAATTGACCCGATAGGTGCCTGTCCACTTGACGGGTGTAACCACTTTGTCGATGGTTATTTTGGCGTCATAGGTGACAGTGCCATCGATGGTCCGGGTGGTGGTACTGCCCCAAGCGTGCTGGTAGCCGACGGAAAATCCCTGGGTTTCCACCACCACCTGCCCGGCAGTACCGTTTACGGAATAGGTTTTCCGGCTGTTCCAACTGCCGCTGGTGTAAGCCACCGCCGGTTGCTTGTCGGTAATGGCGGAACCGGAATACTGGTACCCGGCAAGAACAAACTTATCCTTGTCCACGGTAATGGTTTCACTAAAACTGCCCACCCGGGTGTTGAACAACTCCTGGGTGCCTTTGATTTCCTTGGTGGTGATGTATGTATAACTACGGGTAACCTTCACCCTTAAATCCTTGTTTTCCAGGGTGGCGGTAATCCGGTTGGTCACCGCGCCATCCCGTCCGGTGGTGGTAGTTTCCCTGGGCTGGCCGGAAACCACAATGGGTGTGCCGGTGATGAAAAGCACCTCCCGGTACTCCTGTTCGTTGGATATACCCCCCTCATAGAACGGTACGGTGGCCCAGGCAGGCACCAGCCCCATCAGGAAAAACCACACCGTCAACAGAAGGACTGCTATTGGCCGTCTGGATTTGCTCGGCACAGGACCACCCCCGAAGAAAGCTGTTGTAATCCAAAGGTTGGCTAGGGTAAAAAGATCAGGAACCCTTCCTTATGATCGTGGATCAGATAAATTAGCTCGCCTGGCTTCAGGTCGGACAGGGAACCGGGCCGGCCGTCCCGCCATACCAGTGCCGTGGAAACGTCGAGGGTAACCGGATCGCGGTTGATAATCCACTTGCCATAACCCTCACTCCAGTCCCGGATGCCGGTGACGGTAAGGGTGGTACCCCGGACCTGTTGCACCGTACCCATGGCGGTTTTGGTAAGGGTGGTTTCCCCGGTGCGCAGGGCCACACCCCTGGCCTCCCCGCCCTGGACCACCACATAGGCATTGAACCCATTGTATTTGCCCGTCAACCTGCTTTGCAGGAAATCGGTTACGGTGATGGCCCGTCCGGTGTTGGTGACATCAAGGTAGGTGCCCTGCCACGGCACATTGAAGGACACGAACTGGTTGGCCCCTGTGGCGGCGGTCCACTGATTGCGGGTGAAGGAACTGAAGCGGTTCAGGCGGAAATCCGCCTGGTTAACCCGCTCCACCGTTCCGCGGTAGAGCAGGACGTCTGACCGAAGGAATTCCTGCTGCCACACCAGGGCGGCCCTGGTGGTGGTACCCTCCCGCTGGAGGTGGACAAAGGCGTGCTGACCTACCCCCAGGTCCATCGCATCCACCAGTCGCCCGTCCCTGATCACCACAGTCCCCGGTCCAAAGCGGGCAGGTGTTACCTCGCCAGCCAGGTACAGCTCACTGCGTCCCCAGTTCACCCTTTCCGCCAGCCGGTTGTCATCCCTGGTCTCCCCAGGCAGTACCGCCACCTTAACACCGGTGGGCCGGCCAAAGGGAGCAGAAAGGGGGATCAGTACCTCCTTTCCCTTGCCGTGGGTGGCCAACCAATCCCAACCGGCCGGCAGATCACCTACATAGATCGCTGCGGCCTGGTCCACATCCACCACCTGCAGCGGTTCGCTGGCCAGCCATTCTCCAAAATAATAAGTGCTGGTATCGTCAAGGGTGATCTGGCGCTGCAGGATATTCACCCGTTGAATGCGCCCTTTCACCACACCGGTGATGCGGGCACCGGGACCAGCCACCTCCACCCGCTCCACTTCATTCAGGGTAGGACCGGACAGAAACAGCCGGACCTGATCACCGGTTTTGATGTCCCGCCAGGAGCGCAGGCTCCCGCCTTGAGTGATGGTGGTACTGGGGTTAAGGCTAAAGGAAACCTCCCGTCCTGCACCGTCCACCAGCAACAACCAAGAAGGTCCAGCCTCCCGAACCTGGCCGTTATATATCCGGCTGTCCCGGGGAGAAACACCGGGCAGGTTGGTCATGGCCGCCGTGCGAATGGCGGTAACCCTGCCGTTCCGCAAGGTCACGGCAGCTTCCACTCCCCTTTGGATATCCACCAGGGCTGCCGGCCGTCCTCCGACCATCACCTCGGTATAGGGGAAAATATTAAAGGTGGTTATTGGTGTGGTGCCAGTATCAATATGCATGGTAAGTTTTTGGATGTTCAAGTCAACGATGGTGCCGAAAAGCTGGTTCACCACTGAAGGGGCAGCCTCAACCAGCAAAGCAGAACCGTCGGACTGGATGAGCACTACAACGCGGTCCCCTTCCACGAGCAGCCGGCTGTCGCCAACGGTGCCAGCCCTAACCACCACCGCATCTCGCCGGGTGGTGCCGTCCGGCCCGCGCTGGGCGGTGAGGTTGATCACCTTGCCATCATCCAGCAGAACCGGGTAAGTGACTGTATACTCACCTGCGGAATCCTGGTTCAGGCAGGGAAGCAATATCTCACCCTCCACCCGAACAAAGCCCTGGCGGTGCAGCAACCTGGGGTTGATGCGATCCAGGATGGCGGCAGCCTGGGCGCGGGTCACCGGCCCCCGGGGGTCAAAGAGGCCGGGGGCCACCCCCACCATGATCCCTTCCTGGACCACCATTTCCAACAGGCCAAGGTAGGCCGGTTCCATCAGGTGTTTGTCTGTAAAAGAATCCACCAGGCGCCGGTCAGTGCCGTAGGAGGGGGCCATCCCCAGGGCCCTGGCCACCCATACCGCCACCTCCTGGCGCTGGGCAGGCTGGCGCCTTCCCCCTTCCAGGGCCGGCCGTTCCTCTTTAGTTACCAGACCCTGGGCTGTGGCCACTTCCAGGTAGCCGTCCGACCACCTGCCGCCGGGCTTGACCAGGGCCTGGGCCTGACCTTCCAGCCCCATGGCCCGCACCAGCAGGGCCATGGCTTCCTCCCGGGAAAGGGGGTCATTGGGCCGGAACAGGCCGTTGCCGTCCCCCCGGATTACCCCCTGCACCGCCATGCGGAAAATGGACTGGCTGGCCCAGTGGCCGGTGGTATCGGAAAAGGTGGCGACCTTCACCACCGCCCCATGGGCGGCGATGCCGGGATAGGACTGGCCTTGGGTAATCTGGACCGGCACCAGCTGGGCAACGGCCTCTCCCCGGAGAACCCCCAGGGTATTGACCAGTAGTGACCAAACCACCGCCATGGCCACCAGATCCTTTAAAGACTGCAATTTGGCAGGGGAAACACGCGCTGATCGCAAAACCATGGTGAAACCTCCAAAGGGATTTACAGGGCCGGTATAGCCAGCAGGTACTGGCCTGGTGCGGCAATACCGGCAGAAACGGTGGAACGCAGGAAATCCACCTGGCCGGGTAAGGACTGCCACTGCCTGGCAGCCGGCTGGTACTGGTAAATGGATGATCTCTCCAGGCCGCTGATGTTAAGGCCGGATTGGATAGGCATGGACCAGGTGACATTGGCGGCAAAGCTGGCATTGGGGATAATCTCTTTACCCACCTGGGTCTCCCACTCTACCCAAACCACCGCCGACAGCAGCAGGGTGTTTTTGGGCAACAAGCGCTGGGCTTTTTCCGCCGCCTGACCGCCAGCATCGGCAATGGTCAGCCGGAGCCAGCTGTCCTCCAGCTGGGTAGCGGTCATGTTGTTGAATCTGGTGAGGTTCAGTACCTGCCTGGGCATGTTCACGGTGCCCAGGGTTGTAATGATGACTGTGTTCCGGTCCGCGCCCTTGGCTGCCGCCCCGTTGATGAGCACTACAAACTGGGTGGCGGAGCGGTAGGCCTGCCCCCCCAGGTCAAGGCGGTAACTTAATTCCTGTAGAGCCTCGAGGGTGGGAATAACCGCCTCCACCCGGCCTTTTTCGGCCTTGATGGACAATTTACCAGCCACCGGGGCCACCGGTTGGGGCTGCGCGGCGGAGGACAGGGTCCAGGCCCACGCCTCGTTACTTAATGAAGAGGTTCCCAGTTCATTGACGCCCCGGACCTTGAAAAAGTAACGGGTATTGGCCTGCAGGCCGGTGGCGAAATAGGTGGTATCCCGGGTCTGGTCCAGCAGGCGGTACGGACCGCTTTCGGTCGTGCTTAAATATACTTCGTAAAAGCCGGTGAATTCTGCGGGTGACCATGTCAGTTTAATGGTGGTAGCATCAAAGGTCACCGCCCGCAAACCAGTTGGCACATCCGGTACTGACCGGGGGCGTACATAACGGAAGCCGTTGGGCAGGGTGACAAAGCCCCCATCGGGGTTGGTCACCGTGACTGCCTTCCACCCCAAACTGCCGGGCGGGGTAATTGCTCTGATGGTGGTAGCGTTGTCCACCACCACCCCCGTTGCCGGAAGGCCGCCAATGGTTACCGTTGCCCCGGACCGGAAGTTGGTCCCGGTGATGGTGATGGCGGTACCGCCGGAGGTGGCACCCTCGCCGGGAATAACGGAGGTAATGGCCGGTTCCGATACCTGGTAGTAGGAAAAGGCCCGGGGGGCGGTCACCACCCCCTGGTCAGGGTTCACCACCAGCACATCCTTGCTGCCCGGTGTACCAGGCGGAGTCACGATCCTGATGGTGCGGTAATCCACAAAGGTGGTGGAGGCCGCCTCCACACCGTCGATGAACACCTTGACTCCCGTCCGGAAGTCCAGACCGGTGATGGTGACGGTGGTACCTCCCAGGTGGGGCCCCCGGTTGGGATCCAGCCGGTCAAGGCGGGGATTACTACCCGGCTCTACGTAGGTAAAGGCCTCCATGAGGGTGTAACTGCCCCCGTCGTAGTTGACAATGGTGATATCAACCACCCCAGGGTGGTATGCCGGCAGTTTGGCCCAGACCGTCTGGCCGTCCACCACTCTGACTTCCTTTGATGGTGTGCCCTGGAAATAAACCTTGGCTTCCACCCGGAAGTCCGTCCCTTTTAACAACACCCAGATCCCGCCGGAAGAAGGCCCGGTATTCGGCTGCACACTGGTGATTTCGGGTGCACTGGCAGGCAGCTTATAAATAAATGCAGCCTTTTTCACCGCCTCCTCCAAATCCGGGTTGACAACCCTCACGTCCACCGGCCCCAGGGGGTCCTGGGTATGTTTGGCGGGCGTTTTGACCCTAATGACCGAGTTCTCCGGTGTTGAATCGATCCAGGTGATATTCTCCGGAGCTACAGCGGCCCTGCCAAAGTAAACAGTAAAGCCAGGGGCGTTGCGGAAGTCCGTTCCACGGATGATCACCATATCACCGCCCTCCGCTCTACCCTGATCCGGGTTAATGGAGGTAATCTTGGGCACTGAGGATTTAAACTCGAAACCATTCTTCTTGGTGGCAATGCCCAGGTCCAGATTCCAGACGGTGACATCCACCTTGCCCTTGGGACCGGGCGGGGTGCGGACCATAATGCGGTCATAGGCCACATCCCCCACCACCGTGCCCTCCATACTGCCGAAAAGAACCCGGATACCCGGCCGGAAGTCCTGGCCGGTGATTTCCACTTCAGTGACCTCCCCGGCACGGCCCACCGCCGGGGTGATGGATTCAATGGCCGGGGAACTGCCCGGCAACCTGTAATGGAAGGCATCAAACAGGGTAAAGGTACCGCCGTCCTGGTTGGCTACCGTTATTTCCACCGGGCCGGCCACCCGTGGCGGGGTGACAAACTGCAAGGTATTGTTGTCGATGCGAGTCACCTTGCTGATGGGCAACCCGCCCAGGAAAACCTCGATGTTGCGCCAGAGGTTCTTACCCGTCAAAGTAACCAGAGTTCCCCCGGCGGTGGTGCCTTCTGCCGGCTCCACCCCGGTAATTTCCGGCAGGTAGTCGGGATGGGGAGACAGGTACTCGAAACCGTCCTTCTTAAAGGCGGTTCCTCCGTCCGGGTTCAACACCCGTACATCCACCTTCCCTACCGGGTGGGCAGGGGTAAATACCCGGATGGTCTGGGGATCCACCACTTCCAGGCTGGGTCGCTCACCCGGCATAATGTCTTCATTGGTCACTTCCACCGCTCCAAAGAATACCCGGGCCCCTTCCCAGAAGTCATCGCCGGTAATGGTGATATAGGTGCCACCTTCCTTGGGACCCCGGCTGGGGTAGATGTTTTTGATCACCGGCTTGGTCAGGGCTTCGTAATAGGTGAAGGCACCGGCCAGCACACCGGCTCCCCCGTCCCTGTTGATGACGGTAACATCATGGATACCGGGTGGATTGGCGGGAAACACCGCTCTGATTTCAGTTTTGCTAATAGCCTTGACGTTGGCAGCCCGGACCCAGCCCACCCAGACGGTAGGATTGGGGGCAAAGTTCTGCCCGGTAATGACAACCTCCACGTTACCGGTGGTGGGGCCGAAATCCGGGACCACCGCCTGTACCAGGGGTAGGACGTCCACCGTAATGAAACTGAACCCGCCAGGCAGGGTAAAGGTACCTCCATCGGCGTTTCTAATCCTGATGTTGACATTGGCCCGGGGTTCCAGCAGGGCGGGCAAACGTACCCGCAAGGTCTTGTTATCCACGAAAAATACCTGGGGAGCGGGTATTTCCCCCCAGACATCATTGCCCTCATCGTCCTTCCCCAGGTATACGTCACCAAAGAATACCTGGGCGCCCGGGTAGAACTGCTCACCGGTCAGGGTGATGATGCCCCCGCCCTGGTAGGCTCCCCTGCTGGGCTCCACACCGGTAATGCGTGGTGCGCTGTAATAGAAGAAATACCTGGGTGAGACCGGGTTGGGGTCCCACCAGGTATAGGACTGGCCGTCCGGGTTGGTTACGGTAACCCCGTGCTGGCCAGGGTCCCCTGGCGGAGTAATCAGCTCAATTGTTTCCACATCCCGCACCACCACCCTGGCGGAATCGGCCAGGTAGTTACCTATCCGCACCATAGCACCGGTGGCAAAGTTGGTACCCTTGATAGTGACAGCCGTCCCGCCCGTTACCGGACCCTCGGCGGGAGTGACGGTGAAGATGATGGGAGCATTGAAAGCCGGCGGGTGGTAGTAAAACCCGTTGGGCAAGATATACTCACCATAGGCGTTACGCACCCGCACGTTTTTCCAGCCCACGGTGTTGGGCGGGGTACGGACGGTGATGCGCTCACCGTCCCCGTCGGGTTCCACCCGCCTTGGACCATCAAAAAGGGCGTTTTCCCAGAATACATTGCCCTGGGCATCGACATAACCAAAGGACACTTCCAGGCCGCCCACATCGGTGCTGAAGTTAGCTCCCCGGATAACCACCCGGGTACCCCCGGATACTGGACCGAAGGCCGGTGTAATGGAATCAACCCGCAAGGCACTACCACGGTACGTATAGGCCTTGCGTAAGCGGGCGGTGGCGCCATCCGGGTTTTCCACCGTCACATCACGTACACCAGGGGTTAGGGCCACAGGCACCCTGGCATAGACGTGTTGAGAATCCAGCACCACCACATCGGTGGCATACTCCAGCCCGATGAGCACCCGGAATTCTTGCCCCGGGCCGGGACTGCGGAAATCCTGCCCTGTGATAATAATAGGGGTTTTTTCACCCAGCGGGCCCTCGGGATTACCCAGTTGATCCGGGTCATCCGGCCGCCACTCCACGAGGGGAACCAGCAAGCGGTTGACGGCAAAAACCTTGGGCCGGCTTTCCGGCACCTTGTAGGTGAACCCATTTCTTTTAACCACCTCGAATACATCCACCTCGGCGAGGTCGGGATTTTCCGGGTCCCGGTAGATGTACAGGGTGAGGATGACATCCTGCTGACCCAAGCTGCCGCCCGGGGTCAGGGCCCGCAGCGCCCGCGGCGGAATATCGTCATCGGGGTTTTCATCATATACCTTCAGCTCACCGGCAGGAATGCCACCGATGGTCAGGGAGGTGCGGGACCAGTCAATGTTACCGTAACCGGGCGGGCTGCCGAAGTTGGGCGGGTTGGTCAGCACCACCGTGACCATGGTGCCCCCCTCCAGGCTGCCCTCATTGGGTGTGATGCTGTCAATGATGATTTCCCTTTCCGGCATGTGGTAGGTAAAGTCCACCTTGTTGGACTGCCGGCCGTCAGGGTTTTGCACCAGCACGTCCTTTCGCCCGGCGGTGTTACCAGGGGTCAACAGTTCAATGGTGTTGGTGGTCACCCGCAGGACGGTAGCCTGGAAACTGCCGAAATAGACCTTGGGCAGCACCGGACCCTGGGGGCTTACCCCCACCCGGAAATCGCTCCCGATAATGGTCATGGGTTCACCACCCAGGGTAAGGCCGGTATTCTTTGGCTCGCCAAGGGGGCCCAGCAAATCGGTGATTTGGGGCGAACTCAAGGCGGTGGAATAGGTGAATCCCTCCGCCACCCGCACCTTTTTCTGTGTTTCCTGTCCACCGTCCATGATCACCGCTTCCACCGAAACGGTGCCAGTCAATCCAGACGGGGCAGCCACCTTTAACAGGGTATCCTTGCGAAAGACGCCTGGCTCCAGTTCCTTTAAGGGCACCTCGATGCCGCCGATACGCACCTTGATGCCGGTTCCGAGGGAGAAGTTGGTGCCAGTAATTTCAATTTCCTGGCCGGCCATGCCGAAGTTGGGGGTAATGGTGGTAATGACCGGCCCCTCCAGGTATTCGAAACCTGCCGTAGCCAGGTCCCAGGTGTTGTCCGGGTTTAAGACCAACACATCCTTTTTGCCCACTTCGTTGCCCGCAGGCACCTCCACCGTCAACCGGCCGTCATTGTCACCGGCATCGGGCAGGTAATCCACCACCTTGGCAGTCTTGCCGCTAATCTTCACCACTGCCTGCTGCTGGAAATTATTACCGGTAATATCGATGAGGTAGCCGCCGCCGATGCCCCCGGTATTGGGAGTAATGGTCTTAATGACTGGCACCGCCGCCACAGCTTCTCTGATCGGAGGTAAAAAGGGCACAGTAGTCACTAGAAAAACCAGGATCAGGATCAGCGCCACCGGGCGGCGGTGTCTTTTCAGCATCACATTTCCCTCCACACAAAAACAATACCAAAACTACTACCCAGGGGTAGTAGTCGGAATCCGCATAGCGATGAAACTCTATGGATAGTCCAGGGCAAAGGTGGTTGATGAATTAATCCAAATTGATTGCCAGTTCAGTGCGCGCTTAGCGCAGGAAGTCAATCAGGCTGGGTTGGATGATCCTCGCCCCTGTGGCCAGGGCTGCCTGGTAAGCATATTCCTGGTTCTTAAATAGCATCACAGCCTTGGGAAGGTCCACGTCCTCCATTTTGGACAGGATGTCCACTGCCAGCACCTCCGCCTGGGATACCCGGTCCAGGGCCAGGCGCAGGCGGTTACTCTTGGCACCCAGGGTGGCCCGGTGATTCAGGATATGGTCACCGTACTGGTCGAGTTTTTGCAGCAGATCGCCGGACAACTGGGCGGTGTTGCCGCTCTCCAGAGCCGCCTTCAGCTCAAACAATACCTGGAATACTGCACTCTGGCCGCCTGCCACGGCAAATACCGAGGCCCCATCGGCATTGACAGCCACGGTAACTCCGGGGGCCACCTCCCAATTCATGGCCTGTTCATTGCCACGGTACTCCACCATATCTCCCACCCGCTTGAAGGGAGGTTCGGTGGTATGGCTGCCACCGAACACATACCTGCCACCGAAGGCGGTATTGCCCACTTGGACCAGTTCGTCAATGAGCTGGTTCACTTCCATGGCCAGGGCATTGCGGGAATCTTGGGGGATGGTACCGGATCCGCCGTACACCGCCAGTTCCCTGGCCCGCTGCAGAACGGTGGTAGCACCGCTCAAGGCATCCTCGGAGGTGTCGATCCAGCCGATGCCGTCCTCCATGTTCCGTACATGCTGGGCCTGTTCGGCTAATACCGATTTGAAGGAAAGGATCTGGGCCATGCCGATGGGATCGTCAGAAGGACGGCGCACCAGCCGGCCGGAGGACATCTGATCCTGCATTTTGTTCATCCGCTGTAGGTTCCGGTTCAGGTTGGTCAAAATGGTATCACTGAGCATGCGGTTGGTAACTCTCACCCTTAGCCCTCCCTACCGCTTGAGCTGTGTCACGATGACTTCCAGCATTTCATCAACCACGGCAATCACCCGGGCGGAAGCCTGGTAGGCCCGCTGGTAAAGCACCATGTTGGCCATCTCTTCATCCAGGGACACACCGGATACCATTTCCTTCCGCTGTTCCAGCTGGGCCAGCAGGGCGGCCTGGTTGTCCGCCATGCGGGTGGACTCATTGGTAGCCACACCCAGCCGGGCGATAAAATCCTTGTAGAAATTATCAAAGGTGGTGCCGCCAACCCCTGGACCAGCCAGCTCCAAGGTGCTGCCATCGGCGGAAACCCTTAGCCTTGTGGATTTTAAAGCTACGATGTTCAGGGCATTAGCCCCATCGCCCGCCGCACCGGTAGTGCTGGCGGCGATTTTGCGCACATTCCCTCTGATCTCCGGGGCGACCTCCATGTCCGCCGCCCCGGTGCCGGTGAAAAAATAATGTCCGGAGTTGCCATCCAGATCAATGCCATCCTGGTGTACCTGGTTTACCAAATCAATCAGGCCCCTGGCCAGCACGTCCAGGTCCTTCATATAGGATGTGACCAGATCCCTGGCGGTTGCCAAACCCTTCATGGCGCCGTTGGTCACATTCAGCTGGGGCGGCGGATCGGGCGGCTCACCGGAGACCAGTTTCTGCCAGTGAATAATCCCGTCTGGCTGCAAGGCCAGTACCGCTGGTTCCCGCCAGTACACCAAGTCGCGGGGGCCGGTGCTGCCCTGTTCCGTCGCGGAAAGGATCACCCGGATAGCCCCGGTCTCCCTCCCTGTTTGGGGATCCAGGATTTCCTCGGTAGTAAAAGGAATGATTCTGGCCAGCTCATCCAGTAACTTGTCCCGCTGATCCTTCAGGTCATTGGGCTGGTGCCCCGACTGTTGGATATTGGCAATCTGGGTATTTAAATCCGCTACCTGCCGGGCGATGGAATTAACCTGTATCACCCGGATTTCGGCGGTGCGTAAAAGGTCGCTGTGGACAGTATTGAGCTGGGCATAGGTATGGCGGATGGCTTCCGCTAAAGCGATGCTGGTCTCCCGTACGGTAGTGCGTACGGGAGAGCTTTCCGCGTTTTTGCTGAGTTCCTGCCAGCTGTTCCAGAACTGGGACAGAATGGTGTTCAGGCCGCTCTCCGAGGGCTCCATGAAAATAACTTCCACCTGCTGGAGGGCATCCCGGCGCACCTCCCATTGGCCCAAGGAGGCGCTTTCCGCGCGAATCTGGGTATCCAAAAAGGCGTCCCGGATGCGCCTGATCATCAGTATATCAACCCCGGTCCCCACCTGGCCGGGACCGGCCTCCCTATTCATCCCAGGCATGGGAAAGGGAGTGCTTGCCGCCATGACCGTCTGTTGGCGG
The DNA here is from genome assembly GCA_002339345.1 of Firmicutes bacterium UBA2598. Lineage (GTDB taxonomy): Bacteria > Bacillota > PH28-bin88 > PH28-bin88 > PH28-bin88 > UBA2598. The sequence continues at coordinate 27,420 of DDKM01000069.1, forward strand.
GTAAAACCGGGAGTGCTGGCATTGGCGATATTATGGGCGGTGGTTTGCAGGGCCTTTTGCTGGGCCTGCATACCGCGCAAAGCGCTGTTAATGGTGGAAAACTGCCCGGGCATGGACAACACATCCTCTACACCATTTTATCGATCAGGGCAGGCTTGGCACCTTCCACCTGCCCGGTGGAGGTGTACGTCAACCCCTCTGGCCCGGTCATGGCCTTGAGCAACCGGTTAACATATCCCAGGGACTGTCGGATAAGCAGCCGGTTCACCTCGTGCAGGTCCTGCAGCCGGGCGTAATTCTCCTGCAGCTCTTGGGAAATTCTTTCCAAATCCGCCTTGTTGGCACCAGCGTAGGGCAGTACCTGCCGCAGGGTAATGCCGGGATCCATGTTCAGTTCACCGGCTAGCCGCTGCTGGACGGATACCCGATCCGCCTCCAAGGCTGCCAATTGCTGGCCGGCATCCTCCTGCAGCCTGGTGATGGCCACCAGGCGTTCCATGTCATTATTTTTGAGGGCGTCCAGTTCCTCCCGACCAAATTGAATCAACTGGATAATTAACTGGTTTTGCCGGGACAACAAATCTGTCAGTGCGGCAAACAGCCCTTCCCCGGTCATCACCCGTTCTCCCCCCGCGGCGACGACATTTCCGCCAACAACTTACGGGCCAATTCCCGGGCCGGTATTTCATAGGTGCCTTCCGCCAAACGCTGCCGTATTTCCGCCACCCTGTCCTCCCGGACCAGAGGGTCTGCCGCCTGGCTTGCCAGTTCCTTTAAAGCCCGGGCTTTTGGCGAAAGCTCCAGTTTATCACCGGCCTCCCTTTGCTTGTCTTCCAAAACCTTGCTAGCCCTTTGATATGACCCGCAGGCAACCGGCGGGATACCCCCGCGGCCGCTGATTTTCATCCCCAACACCACCCGTTTGTACTGTACAATTTCTTTATCGGCACGGGAGATACCGGACTTTAGCCCTTTAACCCAAAGCGGCAACTATTTCCGCCGCCATTTGCGGCAGCGGAACCACCTTATCAGCCAGCCCGGCCTCCACCACCGCCTTGGGCATACCGTAGACAACGCATGTACTTTCCGCCTCCGCCAGGGACCGGCCACCCTTTTCCTTGATGGCCCTGATGCCCCGCAGGCCGTCATTACCCATCCCGGTCAGGATCACTCCCAGGGCACTGGCACCATAGATTTTGGCGACGGATAACAGCATTACATCCACCGAGGGCTTGAATAGGGTATCCACCGGTGAGTTGTAGTCCAGTACAACCCTCACTTCACCCGCCCGCTCCTCCAGGTGAAGCTGCTGGCCGGCCGGGGCCACCAAAGCGGTCCCAGGTTTGACCACATCACCCGCCTCTGCCTCCTTGACGGAAATTTTACTCTTGTCGTTCAGGCGCTGGGCGAGGGGCCGGGTGAAACCCGGCGGCATGTGTTGTACAATTAGAATTCCCACCGGCAGGTTATCAGGAAGGGCTGTTACCACCGTGTGGAGGGCGGACGGCCCACCGGTGGAGGTGCCGAGGCCCACTACCTGCAGCCTGTTCCCCGCCCGGCCGGCCACAGCTGCCATTGGTCTGGGGGACGCGGCAATTTGCCCACCTGCGGGGGGTAGGTGGGCTGTTTGTAACCGGCATACTTTACTTACCTGGACACCAGCCACCGCCTTCACTTTGGCCGGCAAATCATCCGCCAACAGGCCCAGGTCAGCCTGGCGGGCCGGTTTGGCCACAAAATCAACCGCCCCCAGTTCCAGGGCTCTGATGGTGGCTTCCGCTCCTTCGGTGGTGAGGGCACTGACCATCACCACCGGCAAGGGATATGTGCAAATAATCCGTTCAAGGGTCTCCAGGCCGTTTAGGCCCGGCATTTCGACATCAAGGGTAACTACCTGGGGCCTTAACAAGGGAATTTTTTCCAAAGCTTCTGCGCCGCTGCGGGCAAACCCCACCACCTGAATCTCCGGATCCCGCTCCAGCATACTGGTGAGCACCCGGCGCATAAAAGCGGAATCATCCACCACCAGCACCCTAACTGGCCTGTTCATATCGTTTATCCACCCCGGCCTGGCTCACCAGACCACGCACATCCAGGATCAGGGCAACCTTACCATCCCCCATAATAGTGGCGCCAGCCAAGCCCGGCACCTGCCCAATATAATCGCCAAGGGATTTAATCACGATTTCCTGTTCACCAATCAGTTCATCCACAATAAAACCCACCCGCCGGTCGGAAAGGCCAACCACCACCACCGGGTACCTTTCCCGTCTACTGGCCGCGGAGGACATACCCAGCACTGTATCCAGATGGAACAGCGGCATCACTTCACCCCTAACCAGTACCACTTCCCGCTTCTGCATGTATTGGACGTCCGCCCGGGTCACACTGATAATTTCCATCACATTGCCCAGCGGGAAGGCGAAAAACTGTTTATTGAGTTCCACCAGCAGGGACCGGCTGATGGCCAGGGTCAGGGGAAGTTTGATGGTAAAACGGGTACCACGGCCCAGGCGGGTATCAATTTCAATCATACCGTTGATGCGTTCCAAATGGGAGCGTACGATATCCATTCCCACCCCCCGGCCGGAAACATCGCTGACGGACTGGGCAGTGGAGAAGCCGGGCAGGAAAATCAGGTTCAGGGCTTCCCTGTCGTTCAGCCTGGCCGCCCCTTCGCCGGTGATTAACCCCTTTTCCACCGCCCTTTGCCGCAACTTGGCGGCATCGATCCCCCGGCCGTCATCCTCAATGGTGATGACAATCTGGTTTTCCTGGTGAAATGCCTTCAGGCGCACCGTCCCATACCGGGGTTTGCCGGCCGCCAGGCGTTCTGCCGGCTCCTCGATGCCGTGGTCGATGGCATTGCGCAACAAATGAATGAGGGGATCGCCGATCTCCTCGATGACGGTACGATCAAGCTCCGTTTCCCGGCCCTCAACCAAAAATTCGATTTCCTTCCCGGCCTTCTGGGCCAGGTCCCTGACCATCCGGGGGAAACGGTTGAAGACCTGTTCGATGGGAAACATGCGGGCTTTCATGATCTCTTCCTGCAGGTCACCGGTAATGCGGCCGATATGTACAGAAACCTCTTCCAGGGTATCCACCAGTTCTTCCGAACCCAGCCTATTCTTGAGGTGCGAGCCTACCTGGGCCAGCCGGCCCCTGTCAATAACCAGTTCACCCACCAGGTTCATCAGGTTCTCCAATCGCTGGACATCCACCCGTACCGTTTGGCTGAGTTTACGCTGAGTCCTTTCCATGGGCTTTAACTCGGCCATGTCTTCTCCGCCGGTGAACCCCCTCGTATTCACAACCTGCGGCTCTCGGGGACCGAGGGTTACCTGTTGGACATGCACCCCGGCAATTTCGGAAACGGAGTTGATAATATTGGAAATGGTGTCCCCGTCCTCCCGGGTGATGATCACCATTTGAAAGGTATCACCAAATTTTTCCCCTTCGATTTCCTCGGTGGTGGGAATGGTTTTAATTACTTCACAGGCATTCTTCAGGTTGTTGAAGACGATATAAGCCCTGGCCGCCTTCATCAGGCATCCCTGTTCCAGGGTTACCGCCACATGATAGACCTGATACCCCTTTTCCTCCGCCGCCATGATTACATTACGTTCGATGTCATCCAGCGGGGGGATGGGCAATGCCAATGGCTCTGGAGTTTCCACAGTTGCTGCAATCTCCGCGTCCGCTGGGATTCCACCGCCGGCCACCAACTTCAGCCGTGCCACAACACCCTCCACATCCAGGGCCCTTTCCTCGCCACTCAAAATATCTGCCTTAATAGCCTGCAGCATATCCAGACAGGCCAGCAACAGGTCCACAATGGAGCTGGTCACAGCCAATTCCCGCTTGCGAATTTTATCCAGCACATTTTCCATTTCATGGGTCAGGGTAGCCATCCGCTCAAAGCCCATGGAAGCGGAGGATCCTTTTAAGGTATGGGCGGCACGAAAGATCCGGTTGACCAGGCCCATGTCCTGGCGGTCCTGTTCCAACATGATAATGGCCTGGTCCATTTCCTGTAGTTGCTCAGAGACTTCATCCAGGAAAATACTGAGGTACTGGGACATGTCAAAACCGCTCATCTGGCTTCCGCTCCCAACTGCCTGGCCGACTGCAGCTCTTTTTGCTCATGATCGTACAACACCTTGTCCAAGTCCAGCAGAATAATCAGTTGCTCCTGCCACTTACCTACCCCGCGCAGGTAGGCCACATCCACCCCTGATAGCACCGGTGGCGGCGGTTCAATATTGGCCTTGGGCAGACGGAGCACCTCAGACACCGAATCCACGATCATCCCGACGGTCACACCGTTTACCTCCACCACCATAATACGGGAATTCTGGGTCTGTTCTTCCGCCGGCAGCCCGAACCGCTTGTGCAGGTCAATGACAGGGACGATGCGGCCGCGGAGGTTGATAACTCCTTCCACAAACTCAGGGGTGCGGGGCACCTCTGTGATGGCCTGCATGCGGATAATCTCGTGCACCGAAGAAATATCCACTCCATAGGTTTCACCAGCCAACTGGAAAACCACCAACTGTTCTTCCCCATTTTCCAGCTTTTTTTCATCAATCACCTGTCTCACCCTTTCTGAAAGGCTAGAACCCAATTACCAGGGGATTTCTTCCGCTCTAATTCAACAAATTACCCTAAAATTCCTTTGCTGTTATTTACTGAGCCAGTAATTTTGTCAAGAAAACATGCGGCTGGGCCGGGTATGGCGATACCTCCGGCGGGACCGGCGGTATCCCACAATTTTCCCAACCAGGAAGATAAGGAGGGCAGATAGGCTGATGCGCAGCCACCATTCACTGGCAGAAAGGCCACCAGGCCAATCCTCCGCAGCCACCAAGGATACCCGGCCCACTTCCGACCCGTCCAAGCGAAATACCATTTCACCGGCCCGTTGGCCCTGGGTCAGTGGCCCGCGCCACCTTTCCAGCTTGATGATGCCAGTAGGTACCGGCCCACCGGCCTGGCCCAAATAACGCAAGGTGGTTTCCGCCACCAGCCCATACTGTCTATCCTTGGGACCAGTCAGATAAGCAACCTGTTGACCCTCCTCTACCAGAATGTTGTTGTGGAAGTTGGCAAAACCATAATCCAATAGGGCGCTGGCGTCATTGAATACATCCCTGGCATTGCTGTTCAGCACCACCGCCAAAAAGCTGTCAGTACCACGGGTGGCTGCGGCAACCAGGTTATAACCGGCCTGGGAGGTGTAACCAGTTTTGACCCCGGCGATACCCTCATACACCCCCAGCAGGCGGTTATGATTGACCAGGGTGCTCTCCCACACTGCCCCCTGCCACTCCCTGGTGCGGGTGGCCACAATTTGCCGGAATTTTGCATTGGCCATGGCTGCCCTGGTAATCTTGGCCAAATCCGCAGCAGTGGAATAATGATCGGGATGGTGTAACCCGTGGGGATTGATAAAATTGGAACCGGTGGCCCCCAATTCCCTGGCCTTCTGGTTCATCATCCGGGCAAAACCCTCCATGGAACCACCGATATGTTCCGCGATGGCCAGAGCGGCATCATTGCCGGAGTTCAACATCATGGCATATAACAGGTCTTCCAGGGTCTGCTGCTCCCCGGCCTTCAGGTAAACCCGGGTACCCTCCACCCGGGGCGGGTTGACCCCGATGGTGATTAGTTCATCCATCTGCCCCCTTTCCAGTGCCACCATGGCGGTCAGGATCTTGGTGGTGCTGGCAGGGTACATCCGTTCACTGCCGTTTTGCTGGTATAACACGCGCCCGGAAGCCAGATCCATTAAAAGGGAGGCCTTGGCGGCCATCCGGGGGGGATTGGGTGTGGCTGTAGCTGGTGTAGCGATAGTCAAGCTGGAAAACAGCAGGGCTATGAGTACAATTAGTTTCCAGAAGGTCTTGATGGGCATCCTATCCCCTCCATCGGCATGTTTCGTCCTTTAACGACGACAAGCCCATTATAACATGGGTGTTCCGGCGGATGGGATGGCATTTGCTGTCACCTGGACTGTCCCTATTCAGGGGATTATGTTATAGTTAGCGGAGGGAAGATTTTCATCAAGGGGGAGAGGTTGGCCATGGAACCCAGGGTAGAACTTGTCCGGTGGACACCCGACGCCGACCGGCTGGCCATGGAAGCGGCGGCCATTTGCTATGATACGGAACCGGACCCGGCGGTAATTCGCTTCTGTATTAAAAGCGGGCACCACTCGGTACTGGAACACAATGCCTTTACATTTAAGATCTGGGTTGCCCGGGTCATCAGCCAGCAGTTCACCCGGCACCGGCTGGCTTCTTTTTCCCAGCGTTCTCAACGCTACTGTGTGGAAGACGCCTTTGCCTATTATACTCCACCGGAAATTGCCAAACAGCCGGAAATCTGCGCCCAGTGGCACGATTTCCAGGCCCGTATCCAGGAATTTTATAATCAGATGATTCAAAAGGGGATACCGGCGGAAAGCGCCCGGATGGTGTTATCCAACGCCACAGAAACGGTATTCTACATGACCATGAACGCCAGGGAGCTACGGCATTTTTTCCGCCTACGCCTGTGCCGCCGCGCCCAGCGGGAGATCCGGCTCATCGCCTGGCGGATGCTGGAACAGGTGCAGGGTGTGGCCCCCCTGTTATTCGCGGACATTGACTACCCCTGCAAAATGGCGGGCAGCTGTGACCAGGGCAAGATGTCCTGTGGCCTCATCAAGGCCAAAGACTAATGGTACCTTACCCCGTAAGAAAGGGTTTTCAGCTTCTCCGCCCGGGGACCGGCCTTTAACACCGTCCCCGGGTGGACGGTATCCGCGATGATCCACTTACCGCCGGGCACCACCACCTCCGTGGCCGCTTCCGACGGACTGCCCAGTTCCCGCACCTTGACATCACCACCGGCCCTGATGCTGCCATTGCGGAAAGTGCCCGGCCGGCCGTCGATGGTGACGGTATCGCCGGCATAAATCTCGGTATAATAGGCTCCCTTGCCCATCACCCGCACCATACCGCTGGCTTCCAGCCTGGAGTTCTGGGCATAGGCCACAGTAATACTGGATTTCCTGTTCTCCTGGGCCTCCACCGCATCGGCAAACCGTCGGGACTCCTGCCGGAAACGATCGATGAACTCCGCCATTTCCCCGAGCTTTTTAAAGGATACCGGCCCCAGGCCGGTCATTCTCTTCTGAGCATCCACCACCACCGCCATAATGCCTTCCAGATTCACAATTTCCTGGGACCGGGACTGGGCCTTGATTTCATCTAATAGATCCACCAGGGACTGCAGGGCAGAAGCCACGTGGGTATATTTCTTCTCCAGCAGCAGTTTCAGCAGCACTCCCTCCCCAAACTGGATTAACTGCGGGTTAGCTCCCACGACAGGGTTTTCCTTTAACTGGTATGCTGCATCCAATAACTCCTGCAGGAGGCTGCCGATTTCCGCTGACTGCTCCACCACCTTTTTATACAGTACCACAGAACCACCTGCCCTGATGGTGCTACTCAGCACATTTTGGTGAATTTTCACGTCTCCACCGGCATAGATAACCGCATGGGAAACGGTGCCCATTACCTCCACCTGCCCCAGGGCTTCCACCGTCATTCCCTCCGCTACCCCGCCCTTAATCACCAGGTCGCCCCGGAAACGGATATGGCCGATGGTGTGATCTACATTGCCGTTAATTACATGGACTGGGTAAACAGCAAACAGGGGACCGTTCTGCTCCGGCCGGCCGTTGATGGTGGCAACCACCCGGGACCCGTCCGGCTCCACCTCCGCTCCCTGCCCTGCCTTCAACACCACATCCCGAGGCTTTGGCGGCGGGACCGGCTGTCCCAGCACATTGGTGCCCGGCACCCCCTCCTCCGGTGGAATGCGGATCCCCAACACCTCGCCGGGGGCTACGCTGATGATGCCCGCAAAACTAACCATCTCCGCCTGCCGGGCTTCCTCCTCCCTTTGCTGTTGTTTCTCCCGGAACACACACCTGATGGAGGCATCCCTTCCCGGTTGTGGCGGGTTGCCCCGAGCTACAGGGATCTCTTGCCCCAAATGATTTAATGCCTTTTCCACCAGTTCCGGGTCAATCCCGAACACAACGCCCTTTTCCTCAAGAACCGCCAGCACAGCCTCCCTTGTCAATTCAGGCGAAGCATGCTCACCGTCATCCACCTGGTCTTCCAGCAGTTGGGGCGGTTTTGGCAAACTAACAAAGGCTGTCATTTTATCCGCTGAGATGCGAATCCTGATCCCCAGATCGTTACCCATGCTATTCACCCCTTTCCAGTCCGTATAATACCTAAAAGCCCTCTGTCCTGAAGGCAGAGGGCAAACGTATACCTCCAGCGGCAACCCGGCGATCTTGGCCCTGCCGATGTCCGGCAAAAGCTGTAGACCCGTAGCTTTGCGTCCCTCCCTTTCGGAAGGTTTGCCCAAAGGCGCTTAGGTGCTTGCATTCTGGTGGTTAAATGATTAATATATTTTTCGACGCTTTCGGACGGGCTCCTGCCAAATATTGCGTCAAACGAGTGAAAAATGTGCAAGATCAATCATCCAGCAACAGGCGGGAATGGTCAGTCACCAGTAAGCGGTGGGCCTTTGGCCGCCCGGGTCCCCGGGCGATTACCGCACACCGGCCGATGACACTATCCGCCAGGCGTCCGGCCTCCCGCAAAACAGCCCCTTCCATCACAATGCTCTGCTGTACCTCCACCCCCAAAAGCCTGCTTTTGTTCCCAATGGAGGTATATGGCCCCACATAACTGTTGACAACTTCACAGCCCTCACCGATAATGACCGGTCCGCAGATTACGGAATTCCGGATCCTGGTACCACCCCCTACCGCGACCTTGCCCTGGATCATGGAGGCGGCATCCGACTGACCGCCCATTTGGCCTGCCAGCCGGTCCAAAAGGTAGCGGTTGGCGTCCAGCAGATCATCCACCAGTCCGGTATCCTTCCACCACCCCTGCAGGGTATGGGCTGTTACCTGGGCCTGATCCTCCACCAACACCTGGATGGCATCGGTTATTTCCAGTTCATTGCGCCAGGAAGGGGTGATGCGGTTGATGGCAGAAAATATTTGCGGTTGAAAAAGGTAGACACCGATCAGGGCCAGGTTGCTGACCGGCCGGGCTGGCTTCTCTACCACCCTGATCACCCGGGAATTCTCCACCTCCGCCACCCCGAACAGGCGAGGATTCGCCACCGGAGTAACCACCACCAGGGCCTGGCAGTCCTCCCGGTAAAATCGCTGGATGATCTGTGACAGGTCTTCCTGCAGTAAGTTATCCCCCAAGTACAGCATGAAGGGATCATCTCCCAAGAACGGCCTAGCCACTAAAACGGCGTGGGCCAAACCCAAGGGTTCCTCCTGGTGGATGTAGGTTACCTTTACACCAAATCGCTGCCCGTCTCCTATCGCCGCCATGATCTCCCTGCGGGTATCACCCACCACCAGGCCGATTTCCCGGACACCAGCCTGAGACATGCCCTCCAGGATATAATAAAGGATGGGCTTGTTGGCAACCGGCAGCAGCTGTTTGGCACAGGCGTAGGTCAGGGGCCGCAGGCGGGTTCCCTTACCACCGCTTAAAATCAGGCCTTTCATGGTCCACCTCCCGTCCGATGCTAACCATCCTGCCGGTCCCACTTATAGGGAATGGTGCCAGCATGGGGATCCATCCGCAGTTCATCGGGCTGCTGGTGGTTGTAGGGTCTGTCGGGGCAGTTCATCACCAGCACCTCCCCGGGGCCGATAGCCTTGAAGCCGTGCCATATACCTGGGGGTACCTGTACCAAGAGGGGCCGGTGTTCCCCCATAAACACCTCCAGGATTTCCCCCCTGGTCTGGCTTTCCGGCCGCTGATCATATAAGACCACCTTGGCCATCCCGCTAATTACCGCAAGGTTATCGGTTTGCAGCTGGTGACAGTGCCAGGCCTTGACCACCCCCGGGTAGGCAGTGGTGACATATACCTGGCCGAAACCCTTAAACAAATCCTCATCCCGGCGGAGTATTTCCGTCAAACGTCCCCGCTCGTCTGGGATCACCCGCAGATTCTTGATCTTGACCCCCTCCATTAGTAACGATCCCTCCTCTTAAAAACTACCCCCAGTTCTGGATTACACCACTCCGGGTGAGCCTGGTACCACCGAACGGTGGCCTGCAGGCCGGCTTGGAAGGAGTGAAGGGGGAACCATTGCAGTTCCGTGGCAATCTTGGTGGCATCAATGGCATACCGGCGGTCATGACCGGGCCGGTCCGGCACAAAGGTAATCAGGTCAGCTGGTTTTCCCAACAACTCCAACACCGCCATGGCGACCTGCAAATTGCTAAGTTCACCACCCCCACCGATGTTATAAACCTCACCGGGTTTCCCGCCATGCATCACAGCGTCCAATGCCCGGCAGTGGTCCTCAACGTGGATCCAGTCCCGTACCTGCTGTCCATCACCGTATAAAGGCAACGGCCGCCCTGCCAGGGCGTTGCTAATGAGCAGGGGAATGAACTTTTCAGGGTATTGGTAAGGGCCGTAATTATTTGAACAGCGCGTGATCATCACCGGCAACCCGTAGGTGCGGTGATAGGCCCTGGCTAGGCAGTCCGCGCCTGCTTTACTGGCGGCATAGGGATTGTTGGGCTTAAGGGGTGAACCCTCGTCAAACCGTCCGTCCTCTCCCAGGCTGCCGTAAACCTCATCGGTGGAAACCTGTACGAATCCCTTGACACCATAGCAGCGGGCCGCTTCCAGCAGGTTCTGGGTACCGGCCACATTGGTCCGGACAAAGGCGGCGGAGTCGTTGATGCTGCGATCAACGTGGGTTTCCGCCGCCAGGTTCACAACCAGATCCACTCCCCGGTTGAACACCCGCCGCACCGTGCGCCGACAAGCAATATCTCCCCGTATAAAACAATAGTTGGGGTGACTGGACAGATCCGCCAAATTGGCTGGGTTACCGGCATAGGTCACCTTATCCAAATTGACGATGGTGTAGTCATATCTGTGCAACAGGTAGCGGATGAGATTACTGCCGATAAAGCCCATTCCTCCGGTTACCAGTATTCTTTTAAAGCTCAATGCCTTGACCCCCTTGTGGTTGTGGGCAAATGCCCTTATCTCCCATCAGGTAAGCGCCCAGGGCCTGTCGGTAGTTACGCAACATGGGAAATCCCTCCCTCCGCCACCTGTCATTGGCCAGTACACTGAAGGCCGGCCTAAGGGCGGGACGCCCCAATTCCATGGAGGTTGTGGGTATGATTTGCCAGGCCTGGTAACCGGCCAGCAGAGCCACAGCCTGGGCCAACTGGTACCAAGAGCAGCTGCCGCCATTGGTCAGGTGATAGATACCGGCCAGGGGAGCGGTGATGCCACGAGCTATCAAACGGCAGACAGCCATGGCCAGATCCCTGGTATAGGTGGGGCACCCCACCTGATCCGTCACCACCCGCATCCATCCCACCTGTTGCAGTGAGCGGAGAGTGGTATCAACAAAATTGCGGCCGCCCGGACCGAACAACCAGGAGGTACGGAATATGACAGGGCAGCCAGCCACCCGTAATAGCGCCCGTTCCCCGGCCAGTTTTGATTTCCCATATACGTTAATGGGACGAGGAGGAGCATCTTCCCGGTAAGGCGTGCTAGCCCGCCCATCAAAAACGTAATCGGTGCTGAAATGGACCAAGGGGATTCCCTGTTCCCGGCAGGCCAGGCCGAGGTTTAAAGGTCCAAGGGTATTGACACGGAAGGCTCTAACCGGTTGGTGCTCACACCCGTCCACAGCGGTATAGGCAGCGGCATTGACCACAACATAGGGACGTATTTTCGCTACCACCTGTAGGACAGCGGTTCTATCTGCGATATCCAAATCCCGGCGGGTCAGAGCTTCCACCACCCACCCTGCCCTGCCAAATTCCGCCAGAAGGGCAGTGCCCAGCATACCGGCGGCTCCGGTCAGCAGGACCAGCACCAGCCATCACCCCCCGGGTTCTCCCCCATTTGTTCAGGGCAGCCCATAAAGCCCTGATCCAGGGTATGCGTGGATGCCGAGAGGGGTGAAAACAAACCAGGTGGATAACCGGATGGCAAATTGGGTCTTGACGGCATATTGGGGTTGGTGTATACTCAGCCCAATCACACAACATGCGGGGCCGTTGAGGGCTGCCGGTGCCAGTTGAGTTGAGATTGAGTTGAGTTGAGCGGAGCCGAGGAGAAGCAACACCATGGGGATTGATCCGGGGTGGTGCTCCTTTGGAGCGCCACCCCTTTAATTTTTTCCTAAAAGGAGGCTGGATGGGATGATTCATCCCGATTACAACACATATTTGCACCTTTTCCGGCCGGACGGTTTGGTTCCCCTCTGGATGGACCTGGTGGCGGATCTGGATACCCCTGTTTCCCTGTACCGGAAACTGTGTCCAGGCAGCAGCCATTCCTTTTTGCTGGAGAGCGTGACCGGCGGTGACCAGGTGGCGCGCTACTCCTTCATCGGGCTGGAACCCATGGCGGTCATCACCAGTAGGGGCGGGGTAATTCAGACGAATCAGAACGGCCGCCGCCAGTGCGCACAGGGGCAACCCCTCGCCTACCTGTCCGAGCTTTTGACATCTTATCATGTGGAGCCCTTGCCGGGCCTACCCCGCTTCTTCGGCGGAGCGGTGGGTTATTACGGCTATGACCTCAGCCGGTGCCTGGAAAAACTGCCCCAGCTGGCCCCCGACGACCTCAACCTGCCGGAATGCTATGCCATCATCCCGCGCCTTTTATTGGCCTATGACCATGCCCAGCGCCGGCTGAAAATCATCGCCCTGATCCAGGCAGGGAAGGATCCCAGCCGCACCTACCGGGAGGGGGAGGATCTCATCCACCGGACGGTGGATCTCCTACACCGGCCCATCACCGCGGACAGTCCGGTTCTCCCCCTGGGCAAAGGCCCGGAACTGGGGAACAATTACGCAGTCTGCAATACCGACCAGGAGCGATTTATCCAAAATGTGCACCGGGCCCTGCAGTACATCCGGTCGGGAGATATTTTTCAGGTGGTGCTTTCACAACGGTGGCAGCGGCCTTATAGCGGCGATCCCTTTATGGTCTACCGCACCCTGCGGGCCATCAACCCATCGCCCTACATGTTCTATCTAAACTTCCCGGAGGTGCAACTGGTGGGCGCCTCACCGGAAATGCTGGTACGGGTGGAGGGTGGTGAGGTGAGATACCGGCCCATCGCAGGTACCCGCCCCAGGGGAGCCACAGATGAGGAGGACCTGCGGTTGGCCCGGGAGTTGGCTGCTGACCCCAAGGAGCAAGCGGAACATGTTATGCTGGTAGATTTGGGACGTAACGACCTGGGCAAGGTATGTGCCTACGGGTCGGTGGAGGTACCCCGGTTCATGCAGGTGGAACACTACTCCCACGTCATGCATTTGGTATCAGATGTGACAGGCAAGCTGGCTCCGGGCCGGAATGCCCTGGACGCCCTGATGGCCTGCTTCCCAGCCGGCACCGTCACCGGTGCGCCCAAGGTGCGGGCCATGGAGATCATTGAAGAACTGGAGCCAACCCGCCGCGGACCCTACGCCGGTGCGGTGGGTTACCTGGGTTTCAACGGTAACATGGACACCTGTATCACCATTCGTACCATGGTCTTTCGAAATAATCAGGCCTTTGTGCAGGCCGGAGCGGGTATTGTGGCAGACTCCCATCCGGAGCTGGAGCATCTGGAAACATGGAACAAGGCCCGGGCACTACTGGTGGCCCTGGCCCTGGCGGAGGAGGTGCAACGGTGATTGTTCTGATTGACAACTACGATTCCTTTACCTACAACCTGGAACAATACCTGGGTGAACTTGGCCAACAGGTAGCGGTTTACCGCAACGATGCCATTACGGTGCCGGAAATCCAGGCCATGGATCCCACCCACTTGGTGATCTCCCCCGGCCCCTGCACCCCCCTGGAAGCCGGCATCTCGGTGGAGTGCATCATCCGCCTGGCCGGCCGGGTACCCATTCTCGGTGTATGCCTGGGTCATCAGAGCATTGGCGCGGCCTTTGGCGGCCGGGTGGTCCGGGCCAGGGAACCGGTACACGGCAAGACTTCCCTGATTTATCACGACGGACAAGGGGTTTACACAGGCCTGCCGAACCCCTTTACCGCCACCCGCTACCACTCTCTGGTACTGGACCCCTTCACCCTGCCCCCCTGCCTGGCGGTAACCGCCCGGACGGTGGACGGCACAATCATGGGCGTACGGCACAGGGAGTTACCCATCGAGGGAGTACAGTTCCACCCGGAGTCCATTCTTACCCAGGAGGGAAAACGCCTGCTGGCCAACTACCTTACCCAGAACTGACTAATCTTTAAGGAAGGCATTGCCCTGATGGGACACAACTGGAAAATGAAAAAGGAGGAGAGCAGAGTGGAGTTGAGAAAAGCGCTGGCCCGGATTACCGCGGGCCAACACCTGACCGAGGAAGAAGCCCTGGCGGTAATGGAGGAGATGATGACGGACAAAGCCACTCCAGCCCAGATCGGGGCTTTCCTGGTGGCCCTGAAAATGAAGGGGGAAACCGTAGAAGAAATCACCGGCATGGCCCGGGCCATGCGGGCCAAAGCCACCCCTTTGGAAACCGGCCTGCCCAATATCATGGATACCTGCGGCACTGGCGGGGATACCCGGAATACCTTCAACATTTCCACCACCGCCGCCTTTGTCATCGCAGGGGCTGGTGTGCCGGTAGCCAAACATGGAAACCGGGCAGTTTCCAGCCGTTGCGGCAGTGCCGACTTGCTGGAAGCCCTGGGTGTACCTATCTCCCTTTCCCCTGTTGACACCGCCAAGTGCCTTAAAGAGGTGGGATTGGCATTCCTCTTTGCCCCCGTCTTCCATCAGTCCATGCGTTTTGCCGCCGCACCCCGCCGGGAGCTGGGACTGCGCACGGTTTTTAATATTTTGGGTCCCCTGACCAACCCCGCCGGAGCCACCTGCCAGGTATTGGGGGTTTATGACCACTCCCTGACAGGGGTAATGGCCTCTGTGCTAGGCCGGCTGGGCTGCCGTAGAGCCTTCGTCTGCCATGGGTATGACGGCACCGATGAGGTCTCCATTTCCGGCCCCACCCGGGTCTCCATGCTCCGGGAAGGTGAAGTGGTTACCTTCGATTTACACCCGGGTGATGCGGGGATTGCCACTGCAGACATGGAAACCATTCAAGGGGGCGGGCCGGAACAGAACGCCCGCATTACCATGAGCATCCTGGAAGGCCGCAAGGGGCCCTGCCGGGATGTGGTGGTGCTGAACGCCGGTCTCGGCCTAGTTGCCGCCGGCCTGGCGGAAAACCTGCGGGAAGGGGTGGATCTGGCCTGTTACAGCCTGGACAGCGGCAAGGCCCTGGGTAAACTGGAAGCCCTTGTAGCCTTCGGTAAGGGGTGTGCAGCATGATGTTAGAAAACATCCTAGCCCATAAAGAACAGGAAATTGCAAGGGCCATCAGCACCAACGCCATAGCACGATTGATGGAGGAAATCCGCAGCGCTCCTGCCCCGCGGGATATGCTGGCCTCCTTACGACAATCCACCCACAAACCGGCCCTGCTGGCGGAAATCAAACAGGCCTCCCCTTCCCGGGGTGTACTCAAAGAGGCGGCAACCTTTGACCCCGCAGCGCTGGCCGTCGCTTATACAGAGGCGGGAGCGGCTGCTTTGTCTGTACTGACCGACCACCGCTTTTTCGGCGGAAGCCTGGACCACCTTACCCAGGCCAGGGAGGCATCCCCCCTCCCCGTCCTCTGCAAGGACTTCTTCATCCATCCTCACCAGGTTTACGCGGCCAGGGCAGCCGGTGCGGATGCCATTTTATTGATCGCCAGGGTCCTGGCCCCCGCAAGGTTGACAGCCCTTTACCATCTGGCTTTAAACCTGGGTATGGCGGTTTTGGTGGAGGTGCACCGACCAGAGGAGGTGGGGCCTGTCCTGGACCTTAACCCTGCACTGGTGGGGATCAACAACCGCGACCTCAACAGTTTCCATACCGACCTCTCCACCACCGCCCGCCTGCGCCCGCTGATTCCTCCGGGACCGCTGGTGGTCAGCGCCAGTGGGGTATCCACTGGGGAGCATGTCCGGTACCTGACCGCCCAGGGTGTGGATGCACTGCTGGTGGGGGAGGCCCTCTCCACCTGCACCAACCCTGTCCAGCAGGTGCAACGGCTGTACGGGAAGGACAAGGAGGAATGCCTGGATGGACAAAGCCAGAATTTGGATTAAAATCTGTGGCATTACATCTCTAACGGTGGCCAGGGCCGCAGTTGAAGCAGGGGTGGACGCCCTGGGTTTCGTTTTTGCCCCAAGCCCCCGACGGGTGGAACCGGAGCAGGCCCGGGACATTATTCAGGACCTGCCTGCCGGAATCCGCCGTGTGGGAGTGTTTGTGGACACCCCTCCGGCAGAAATGGCCAAGGTGGCGGAATATTGCGGGTTGGACACCATCCAGTTGCACGGGCAGGAACCGCCAGACCAGTGCCGGGTGGGTGATCTCCAGGTGATTAAAGCCTTCCGGGTGGCGGGTCCAGGTTTAAGCCAGGAAGTCATACCCTACCTGCCGGTAGTGGATGCCTTGCTTTTGGACACCCATCATCCTGCCAGTGCCGGTGGTACCGGTGTTACCTTTGACTGGTCCCTGGCCAGGGAGTTGCGGGATATAGACCGGCCATTAATCCTCGCCGGAGGACTCACCGCCGCCAACGTACAGGATGCCATCCGATGTGTACAACCCTTCGGAGTGGATATCAGTTCCGGTGTGGAAATAGCCGGCCGGAAAAATCCGGAACTGATCCGGCGCTTCGTCAAGGCGGCCAGAACAGTACAACAAATAACCGCACCGTAAGGAGGAAAACCTATGCTTCCAGATGAACAAGGCCGGTATGGGCCATACGGCGGCCGTTTCGTACCGGAGACGGTAATTCCCGCCCTTGTGGAACTTGAACAGGCCTATAACGAGGCTGCCGCAGACCCAACCTTCCAAAGGGAAGTGGACTATTACCTGCAAAAGTATGTCGGCCGGGCCACCCCCCTGTATTTCGCTGAGAGACTGTCCGAATCCGCGGGAGGTGCCCGCATCTTTCTTAAGCGGGAAGACCTGAATCACACCGGTGCCCATAAAATCAATAACACCATCGGCCAGGTGCTGCTGGCCCGCCGGATGGGTAAAAAGAGGGTCATTGCTGAAACCGGGGCCGGCCAGCACGGGGTAGCCACCGCCACCGCCGCCGCCCTTTTCGGCCTGGCATGCACCGTCTTTATGGGCGAAACGGATATCAGGCGCCAAAGCCTGAACGTCTACCGCATGGGCCTGCTGGGAGCGGAAGTGGTCCCGGTGACCAGCGGCACCCGCACCCTGAAGGATGCCACCAGTGCAGCATTACGGGAATGGGTGACCAGGGTCCGGGACACCTATTACGTCATCGGCTCCGTTGTAGGCCCACACCCTTACCCACGCATGGTCAGGGATTTTCAAGCGGTAATCGGCAGGGAGGTTCGCCAGCAAATGATGGAAATGTACGGCCGCCTGCCGGACACGGTGGTGGCCTGTGTGGGCGGCGGCAGCAACGCCATGGGTATCTTCCATCCACTGCTGGCAGACCCGGTCAATCTGGTGGGTGTGGAAGCGGGAGGCCACGGGTTGGCCACCGGGAATCATGCTTCCACCCTCCAGTGCGGACAGCCCGGCGTGCTGCACGGATCCCTCTCTTACCTGCTGCAGGACAGTGACGGCCAGGTGCTGGAGGCCCACTCCATTTCCGCCGGCCTGGATTATCCAGGGGTAGGACCGGAACACAGCTACCTGAGGGATACCGGGCGGGTGCGATATACCGCCATTACCGATGCCGAGGCACTGGCGGCCTTTCACCAGTTGGCCCGCACCGAAGGCATTCTCCCCGCTCTGGAAAGCGCCCACGCGGTAGCCCAGGCCCTGAAGATGGCACCGGAACTTAACCAAGACCACCTCCTGGTGGTGTGCCTGTCCGGCCGGGGCGATAAGGATGTGGAGGTGGTGCAGTCATGCGGGTAAAGCAGGTAATGGAAAGGCTAAGGAAAGATGGGCGTAAGGCTCTGATACCCTATCTGATGGCGGGAGACCCCTCCCCGGATTTCACCCACCGAGCGGTACTGGAACTGGCGGGTCTAGGCGCCGATATGGTGGAGCTGGGCATCCCCTTTTCCGACCCCATGGCGGACGGTCCGGAAATCCAGGCCGCCGCCCAGCGTGCCCTGTACGGAGGTACTACCGTGGCCACAGTTTTGGAACTGGTCAGGTCCATCCGGCAGGAAAGCGCCATTCCCCTGATCTTGATGGGCTACTATAACCCTATCTTCCGCTACGGGCTGAAGGAGTTTGCCGGCACCGCAGCAGAAGCAGGGGTGGATGGGGTAATCGTGCCGGATCTGCCCTTGGAGGAAAGCTCTCCCCTGTTTGACCAGCTGACAAAGGTGGGCATTGACTTTATCCCCCTGGTTGCCCCCACCACCTCACCGGACCGGATGGCCCAAATAGGGCAAAGGGCGCCCGGCTTGATCTACTGCGTTTCCCGCACCGGTGTCACCGGTACCGGCGGGGAAACCGATGACAACCTTCCCGCTTACCTCAACACCGTGCGGCAGCAAACAAAACGCCCGACGGTGGTTGGTTTTGGCATCGATGGCCCCGCCAGGGCGGTAGCGGCTGCCCGCCATGCCGACGGTGTGGTGGTGGGCAGCGCCCTGGTGCGGTTTTTTGCTGGTGGAACCGGCAACCCTCTGGGCCAGGCAGGTGAACTGATCCAGACCATCCGGTCCGCCCTGGATGGAATGACCAGTACGGAATAACGATTCCCGGCGGGGGTAAGCCCAACCATACCGATTGTGGCAGGAAGCCGTGCGAAAGGACTCCTTGACGAAATATGGGCCAAGGAAACTACCGGGATTGCTCGGTTAAGGGAATCGGGATAGGGGACAGCAAGTAGCCGCCGACCCTCCCACACCACCAGCAAGGGGGTCATACCCATGCGGTTCGTCAAGATTAACGGACCACTAATCCATTCATCAAGGGAACCGGCAAGTATCTTCATATAGGCCAGGCGGAAGTAGTTCAGCCAGCCGATGATTACTTTATTCTACAGTAGGTCCCCGCACCTCACGGTGGACACCCTTGCCCTTGGCTAATGGTTCCCACTGCCAAGTCCATAGCGGGCTTTCACCGCCAAACTATCGCCCATGCCGGGCGCACCGATAATGGGAGGTACCCAACCGGGGTACCTCCCATTTGTTTGCTAGTCGAGCAACTGCGGCGGGAAGGGCGGCCAGGTGGGGACGAAATCCGGGCACTCGCCGGCCACTTCGCACTCTTCCGGTTCGGGACAAAAACCGTAGGCGGGAATTAACAACTGCACCTCCGCAAACAGTTTAAAGAGAATTAGTTTGCCGATACAGCACCGGACGGTGGTGGAGTCGATGAGGAAGCACTCCAGGCACTCCAGGAACACATCGCACTCCGGCTCCAGGCCCGCTTCACCGGCCCTGGCCAGGCGAACGGTAAACTCCTCCATGATGGGGTCACTGGTGAAGGTGTGGGTACCTGTGTCATCGGTCCAGCGGAAGGTGTAGCGCCAGAAAAATACCACCCGAACCCGGCGGCCGGCCAAGATTGTGCAGGTGGGGCCGGGGAAATAGGGCGGTGCATCCACTACCTCGGCGGATACGCATTCCACATCGGTAATGGTCCCGGTCGCCAGACCGGACAGGTCGGTTACCGGCTGGTTGACCTCGGTCAGCTTGCACTCCTCGTATACCTTTTTGGTTTTAATGCAGACGATCTCCGTTGGCGGAGGACACCCGTATACGGGATCACAAGGACCGGGTCCCACCTCCTGACGCATGTTCGATTTCTTTTTGTCCACTGTTGTTAGCCCTCCTTTTTTTTGGCGGTCGTCTCACCTCTGTTTTACGGTTATGGGGAGAGCCTAATCCCTGTTGCTACCACATTCTATGTATAAAATGGGGGATTGGTGTACGGTTTTGCCCACTTCCGCAAAGAATGCTCATCCTTTTTTACGGAAGGGCATATAAATGTTATTGATTAAGCGGACAGGACCGTGACAAGGGAGGATTAGTCCCATGTTTATTCAAACAGGCCAAGAAACGGGATGGTTCATCCGGCCAACATCGGCGGGACTGGAGCTAAAAAGCCTAGTGGGAGGAATGGCAGGTCAATCCATTACCCTTTCCTGCCCGGAAACCACCGGCTGGATAGCCGCCACTGATCCTTCCTCACTCATTCACCTGGTAGGGTCATCCCAGGCAGGCGGATTGGTGCACTGGTACGGGATAGAAGAAAACTGGCTGGAAAAGAGCCTTCCTCCAAGCCAGGGTCCTTGCAAAGTACTGGCAACCAACTGCCCATCGGAGCGATCCCTACAATTGTTGGTAGCTAAGGGGGAAGGGCACTCTCAGACATGGTCATTGGACTTCCTGGAATGGAAGGGTGGGCAGTGGTTGCCCCCGGTTGCTCTTCTGGGAAGTGAAAAGCATTGGCCAAGGGCAATGCCCTTTTTAGCCGGCAGTATTGATCCTAACGGAATGTGCCACCTGATGTACGCCTATCCGCGTGATGGCGGGGACTGGATTTTGTACCACACCTACAGAAAACGCGACCAGGGCCCATGGGGCCGGCCCTTTTTGGTTAGCAGCAGCGCTTGTTCCTCCCCTGCCCCCACCATTTTGGCAGACAGCCTCGGCCACGTGCACCTGTTGTGGGTGGATAACGGGACGGGAGAGCTGAAATACAGGCAGCGGATGGCTGGCGGGTGGCCCCATGGGGGCTGGATGGAGGAAAGGGTCCTGGTGGCCTGGAACCCTGATCTGCAGGCACCGGTGCTGTTGGTCCAAGGGGAAATGTGTTTGGTAGCCTGGCTGCACGGAACGGGGGTGTTGGGTACCCTTTCCCAGGACAATGGTAAGACCTGGGAACCTCCTTTGCCTTACCCTGCTGGTGAATGCAGGTGTTATCCCTTTAGTAGCGCAAGAATACCCGGGTTACCTCAGGGAACCATGATTCTGGCGGAAAACCAGTCCCTTGCTGGCTTGATCACGCCATTGCTCTTTGCCAATCCGTCCCCCCTGCTGCTGGAGCCGGTAACCGCCCCCCCGAGAGACCTGCCACCGGCTAGCGAAGAGGTGAAATTGACCATCACCCCGGAATTGGAATTATTTATACAACAACACAATGAATACCTGCAGCAGATGATGAAGCAGGTGGAGGAGCTGCGCACCGCCAACAGGCAGATGGAGCGTACCCTGCAGGAAAAAACACGGGAAGCCACACATGCCCAGCAAGTAGCCAGGCAGCAGGAAGTACGTTTCCGCACCCTGCAGCAGCAGTACCAGGCCCAGTATGATACTTTAAAACTGATGGAAGCGAACCTCCAGCGGTTAAGCAGTGACAAGCATGGAGCGGAACTCCAAGCTAAAAAAGTGGCGGAGCAAGCGGAAGGACTGCGGGAGGAAATCAGGGTCATGGGGAACCTGTGCAAGGAAAAGGAGGTGGAAATCAGCAAGCTCCGCCGTCAATGCCAGGAGCAGGAAAGGGAATTAACCACCCTGCGAACCACCCAGCGGGAACAGGAACGGGAGGTAGGTATCCTCAAGAAAGCCCTGGCGGACCAGGAAAACCGGGTAACAGCCCTGCTGACCCAAGTACAACAAAGGGAAGACACCATGGAAGCCATGGGGCGCCAGATCAAGGAACTGGAGAGCGTCCTGCAGGCTACCCAGGCCCAACTAGCCCAGCGCAAGCCCGGATTGCTGGAAAGAATCGGACGAGTGATCCAGCCCTAACCATGATAGTGTAAATCAGACCGCCGGCGGGACAAACGGGGATGTCCTGCCGGCGGTTTTCTATTTTGGGTGAGCAAAACCGTCTACCGTCTTTGCCACATTGACCAGAAGCTGCTATATTTAGTAATAGCTCTTATTAAAGGGAGGTTGCCGTCTATGCACAAACGAGTCCGCACCTTGATCACCGGCACCCTGCTTGCTTCCGCACTGGTTGTCATGACCTGGTTACCCGCCGGGGCTTACATTCCCCGGTGGCCGGAACCATCCTGGTTTGCCCAGTTCGGCCAAACTACTCCTGCTCCCGCCCCCGCACCGGGACAAGCTCCGGAGGTAAACCAGCCAGTTCCTGTATCGGCCCCCCAGCCCGCCCCTGCTCCTCACCCGGCGACAGTTCAGGTCACGGCTGACGAACAAAAGGTCCTGGATCTCATCAACCGGGAACGGGCCAAGGCCGGGCTGCCTGCCCTGGAAATGGATACCCGCTTGGTGTTCCTCGCCCGCCAGAAAAGCCAAGATATGGTGGACAACAAGTATTTTGGCCACAACTCACCCACATACGGTAGCGCTTATGACATGATGCGGGCGGCAGGCCTCAAGTACCGTTATGCAGCGGAAAACCTGGCCCGCCACAGCAATGTTACATATGCCCACATGTTGTTGATGGAAAGCAGCACCCACCGGTCTAAGATCTTGAGCACTCACTACAGCCAGGTAGGTATTGGGATCGTCCGGACACGCACTGGGGGAATTATGATGACCCAGATGTTTATTGGACAGTAGTGCCAAACTCAGGCGGATCCATGGGTTAACACCGCAGGGAGTCCTCAGTAACTACCTGACACAGGTAAACATAAAATGCCAGTAACACAAGGCCCCAGGCCAAAGGAGGCTGTGCTCCCGTGCTCACCTATGAAATCCGCCAGGGTGACACCCTTTTTCTGGTGGCTCAGCGTTTTGGCATTACCGTCCAGGACATCCTCCTGTACAACCAGATTCCCAACCCGGACCGCATTGACGTGGGACTGGTCATTCGCCTGCCGGTGGATATCCTGCCCCCCACCGTTCCCTCGCCCCTGCCGGTGCGGAATATCGCCTCCCGCTGTGCCGATGGAATGCTGCTCACACTGCTGGTTGATCGGATGTTTTACCTGCGGAACCAGCCGGTGGGTTTGACCCTGGTGAAAACGAACATCTCCGGCCGTCCCATCACCCTCAATTACCTCTCCTCCCAGCGGTACGATTTCATTATCTACCAGGATGGGCTGGAGGTATGGCGCTGGTCAGCCGGGCAGGTCTTTCTGCCGGTACTGCAGCAGGTAACCCTGGCCCCTGGCCAATCCCAGGTGTTTTCCGCCGTCTGGAACCAAGCAACTCCAGCGGGATTGCCGGTTCCGCCTGGGGTGTACCGGGCGGTAGCCATCAATACCGCCAGTGAACTCCGTGACCAGCCGGTTTCCACCCGCTTCCGCATTGCTGCACTATAGTGGCCAGGCAAATGCCTGTGGCGGTCGCGGCGGCATCCTAAGCAGACCCTAATGTTAAACGGTGGCCACTCGGGAGGCCACCGTTTTTTGTAATGTTGTTTTTCTCAGGTTACGCCCCGACTGACGTGCGGTTGGCCTGGCTTATGGCCAGCAGTTTGCGCCCGGCCAGGATGATCACCGCTACCGCCAGAACAATGAGCACTATATCGGAGATGATGAGGGGAATGTTCTTGGCCGGCAGATACCTGGTTACCAGCAACTTGTACAGAGCAAAGAGGGTGGTGGCCATCATAAACAGCGCCGGAATGAGGGTGAACCAGGTGGGCTTCTTCCGGGCGGCCAGCCACACGGTTACGGCAATCAAGGCCAGGGCGGCCAGGAGTTGGTTAGCGGAACCGAAGATGGGCCAGATCATCCGGAATGTGTTGGTATAACCAAGGTAAAACATTACCGCCACCGATATGCCGGCGTTGAAGTAATAGGACTTGAGCACAGCGTTGGGCTTCTTGAACAGCAGGCCCCACAGTTCCTCAAAGAGGTACCGGTTCAGGCGGACAGCGGTATCCAGGGTGGTCACCACAAAGCCTTCCACCAACAGGATGCCGAAGACGGTACCCACTGCCATGGGAATGCCCAATCCTTTGTTCAGGAGGCCGCCCATCCCCAGGGCAAAGGCCAGGATGGGGTTGGACGCTCCCTTGGCCGGGTAAACGATGTCCACATAGGTACCAAAGGCCAGGCCGCCGGCTACCGCTGCGATCACCACCACCGCCAGGGTGGATTCCAGCAGCATGCCACCATAGCCGACCTTGCGGGCGTCGCTCTCTTTGGCTATCTGTTTGGACACGGTGCCGCCTGCTACCAGGCTGTGGAAACCGGAAATGGCGCCACAGGCGATGGTGATAAACAGGAAGGGCCAAATCAGCCCCATCTTGGCAGTCCCTTCGGCCACGTTCCAGGCCGGCGCCTCCAAGGTGACCCCGGTGAAACCGCCGGCCAGCACGCCAATCAGCAGAGCGCCGATGCCAAAGTAGAGGATGAAGGAGTTCATGAAATCCCGGGGCTGCAGGATGGCCCACACGGGAATACCGGCGGCGAAGAAGACGTAGACGGAGAGGATGATCATCCAGGTTTTAGGCTGCAGGGTAACAGGTGCCAAAACACCGATGAGGATGGACAGCAGGGCAACGGCCAGGGCCAGAAAACCAGCAATCCTGGTATTAATGCCCCTGCGGTACATCAGGTAGCCCAGAATGGGCGCAAAGCCTGTCATCACGATCACCGAGGTTGATGCAATTCCGCCGATCTTGGCGAACTCCACTCCGTCTTTAACCAGTGTTTTCAACACTGTGGTCCCGGGTTCCACCTTCATGACGGTAAGCGGCACCAGGGAGGTCAGGGCGGTGGCGGTCAGACCCAGGAACGCGGAGGTTACCAGAAAAATAACCGCCAGGGTGAACAGGATGAAAAGGATGAAACCAGCTCTACCCAGGGAGTTGTTGGCCACTTCCGCCATGGATTTGCCCTTTTCCCGCAAACTGACGAACAGGGTAGTATAATCCTGGACCGCTCCGAAAAAGATGCCGCCCAGTACTACCCACATGTAGGCGGGCGCATACCCGTACATGAGCGCCGTTACAGGCCCGATAATGGGACCAGCGCCGGCAATGGAGGCAAAGTGGTGGGAAAATACCACTCCGAATTTGGTGGGAACATAGTCCACCCCATCTTTCAACTGGTTGGCGGGAGTGGGATTGTTGTCATTTTCCTCGAAAACTCCAGCAATGTAATGGCCATAAATCCGGTAAGCCAAAAAGAATAAAGGCAGGGCAACAACCAATAACACCAGAACGTTCAAACCTGTTCCTCCTCTCTACCTTGCTACTGCATAATGGGCCAGGCTATCCCCCATCCCTTCCCCCCTTATTGCCTGATAATATGCCCTATTATCCATTATAGGTGAAAGGACAAAAGAAATACGGTTATGCCGACATCATGTCAGGATGGCCGTATAAAATGTTTGAAATATTGCATTAAATGTTCAGCATTTGGCGTAAATCCCTGACACACAGCCGGGAAACAGGTACCTGGGTTTTTTGTTGATCCGCCAGCACTAACTGGTAGGCCCCATTAAACCAGGGATGTATTTCTTTAACCCAGTCCAGGTTTACCAGGTACCCCCTGTGGCAGCGGAAAAAGGGCGGTGAGGGCAGGCGGTCCTCCAGCTCATGCAGGGAGAGGGCAGTCCGGAAGCAGTCGTTTCCCGTTTTGATAAACACCGCCCGGCCTTCGGCATAGGCAACTGCCACCTCGGTGTGCTTAAAAAGGATCCACCGGCCGTCCCTGTCCACCGTAAGCCTGACCGGCTGAGGCGGCGCCACCCACACCCCATCCAACCTGGAAAGTAATTGATCGATGCGCTGCACCGCCCTTTCCTTCCGGTTCAAGTTGCGGACCAGGCGGTGGACGGTGCGGGCCAGGCGCTCGGCGGAAAAGGGTTTCAGAAGATAGTCGATGGCTTCCACCTCGAAGGCATCCACCGCATGCTGGTCATAGGCGGTGGCAAACACAATGAGGGGCGGTTCCGGTTGCCGCAGCAGTTCCCGGGCTACCTGTAGCCCACACCGCCCCGGCATCTGAATATCCAAAAATACCACATCGGGCAACAGCCGCCGGTATGCCTGCAGGGCCTGGTCCCCGGTAGCCGCCTCGCCGCACACCTGGATATTAGGGTAGTCCCGTAACAAGTAGATCAATTCATCCCGGGACAGAGCCTCATCATCAACCACCAGCACTTGCAAGCAGCGCACCTCCTTCCACAGGCACCACCACCCGCACCTCGGTTCCTTTACCGACGGCGCTAGATAACTGCAAACCATAGGAATGTCCGAACATGGTCACCAACCGCTGGTGAACGTTTTTCAGGCCGATAGCTTTGCCGATCCCATGGCAGCCATCAACCAGGCAACTGGCCAACCTGTCGGGGGCCATACCCAGGCCGTTATCCATAACCAGGATCACCACATGGTTACCTTCCCGGCGGGCGATTACACGTACCAGACCCGGTCTGTCCAAAGGCTGCAGTCCGTGTTTGATGGCATTTTCCACCAGGGGCTGCAGTGTAAGGGGCGGCAGATGGGTGTTCAGGGTGTCTGTTTCCACCTCAAATTCCACCGTTAACTGGCTGCCAAACCTGGCCTTTTCGATGGCCAGATAGGACTGGACATGTCCCAGTTCCCTGTCCAGGGTAACCATGTCCTGCAAGGAGGACTGCAGGTTCTGGCGGAAAAAGTCTCCCAGGTGGATGATCAGTCGGCGTGCTGTTTCGGGATCCTGGCGGCACATGGATACAATTACATTAAGGGAATTAAAGAGGAAGTGGGGATTGACCTGGGCTTGTAGCGCCTTTATTTCGGCCTTGGCCAGCAGTTGGGCCTGGATCTCCAGCCGGGTCAGTTCCAACTGGGTGGAGAAGAGATGGGCCAGACCCTGGGCCATCTCCAGGTCTACCGCGTTGATGCGGTGCCGCCTGGCAAAATAAAGTTTGAGGGTTCCCACAGTGTCCTCTTCCCGCTTCAGGGGAACGACAATGGCGGAAGTCAGGGTGCACCCCTTGAACTGGCACCCAATGTCCTCCCGTTTGCTGGTCACCACCGGCTGCCCGGTAGCCAGCACCCTTTTGGTGGCCTCGGTATGAATGGTCGCACCAGGCCGGTGATGGTCATCACCCAGGCCAATATGGGCAAGGATATGCTCCCGGTCGGTGAGGGCCACCGCCGCCACCTGGGTGGCCTGTTTGATAATCCGCGCTGCAGCCAGGGCGGAATCTTGATTCAACCCACGGCGCAGGTAGGGTAAGGTTTGATCGGCAATCTGCAGGGCCTTCTGGGCATGCACCGCACCTGCCCGCTGTTCCTCGGCCATCACACTCTGAAGAATAAGCACAAAAATGGTGATCCCGGCAGCGTTGGCCAGGATCATGGGCAGGCCAATCAACTGTACAAGTTCCCACGCCTTCTCGAATGGTTTAGCCATCAGCAAAATAATGCCCATTTGCAGTGTTTCGGCCAGGGCACCGGTCACAAAGGCAAGCCAGGCAGGGATGTGCACCCGGCCGAACCGCTGGCCCACCAGCCCAGCCAATAAACCCTCAATAATGGTGGATAGGCCACAGGACAGGGCGGTAAAGCCGCCCATGGTCATACGGTGCACCCCGGCAATCATCCCAGCGCCCAGGCCAACCGCCGGACCACCCAACAGGCCGGCAATAAAAACTCCCACCACCCGGGAATTGGCGATGGCCTGTTCCGGGGCAACCTGAAAGATGCCCAATTCCTTGACAAAGGTTTTGGCCTGTACCGGAATCCCGGTATAGGTACCCAAAATACCAAACAGGCCAAAAACCACCATTAGGAACACCCGGTCACCGGCGGACATCTGGTCCCGGCCGATCATCTGCCGGAAAGCGCGGGACCGGGTTAAAACAAAGGCCACCGTCACGGTGATGCCGGTTCTTTCAAGGAGCAACAACAACAGGCTGTACATTTCCTAGACCTCCCCGCCGGATGCCCTTCCCCGTTCCCTGTCCAGCAACTCCACCATTCGTGGCAAAATGTCCCCGGCATTGCCTCGCAGGACACAGGCAGCACGGTCATCCCAGGGAGTGGGATCCCTGTTGATGATGATCACCTGCCGGGCCAGTTCCGGCAGGAAAGCCACCGGATAAACCTGCAGGCTGCTGCCTACCACCAACAGCAGGTGACAGCCGCCCATGGCGGCCACCGCCCCCTGGTAATCCCGGCCCATAGGGTCCTCGAATAAAACCACATCAGGTCTTAGCACTCCCCCGCAGCGGCCGCACAAGGGCGGGTTGATACCTCCCCGGAATTGCCTGGCCGCTTCCTCCATGGGGTATGAGGCGGCACACCGCAGGCAGTGGCATGTCCGCAGGTGCCCGTGGACCTCCCACACCCGTCGGGAACCTGCCCTGCGGTGTAGACTATCCACGTTCTGAGTGATCAGCCCGGCCAGGTATCCAAGTTCTTCCAAACGGGCCAGGGCATAGTGGGCGGGGTTGGGCTCCACATCCCGGTAGGACATCCACCGCTCCAGATTAGCCCGGTAAAAGGCGGCGGGATCCCGGTGTAGGGCGCTGGCACTTGATATCCGCATGGGATCAACCTGCTGCCACAGGCCGGTACCCGCACTGCGATAATCGGGGATGCCGCTTTCGGTGCTAACTCCGGCACCGGTAAGGGCAAAGGTGCACGGCGACTGTGCCACCAGTTGGGCTGCCTGTTCCAACAGGTGCTGGATCTCCCCCATTCTGCTGTCCCTCCTCCCACAAATGGCAATCCTATCGGGTAAATGGTAATTTAAAGTATATATATTATTTCTTGTCATATCGTCCCTTTTCCTGCCGGAACCGGTTTGGGTCTAACCCGCCCGCCAGCTTGATCACAGGCTTGCCGTATTTTTCCCTTAGACGGTCCTGGACTTCTGCCAGTCTGGCCTGGTACACATGGTGGTGGGACTCCTCCCATAGGGCCATTTGGTAAAAACCCTTATCCACCAGGTTGGAAACCTGCACCCCCACCAGGCGCACTGGTTCCACCTGGTGAAATTTTTCGTACAGATCAAGGGCGGTATGGTAGATTTCCCGGTCACTGGCCAGCACCTGTGCAGGAGTAACGGACCTGGTGCGGGTGGTAAAATCACTGCTGCGCATCTTAACAGTAAGGGTACGTGCCGCTTTACCCAGCCGTCGCATCCGGTACCCCACTTCCTCACTCAACCAGAGCAGTACCGGGGGGATGTCCCCGGGATGACTAATATCCAACGGAAAGGTGATCTCCTCCCCTACCGACTTCACCTGATGTTCCTGGACCAGGGGGCGGGAATCCTCACCCACGGCAAAAAGAGCCAATTCACGGCCCCGGGAGCCAAAGTGCCCTTCCAACAAGGAAACCGGCAACATCTGCAGTTGACCCACTGTGACAATGCCCATGGCCTGCAACCGTCCGGCTGTGGAAGGACCGACACCGGGCAAAACACAGACGGGCAAGCCAGCCAGCACCTTTCTTGCTCCTTCGGCGGGGATCCTGTACAGACCATCGGGTTTACCCAGGTCACAGGCGATTTTTGCCAACAGCTTATTGTGGGAAATACCAACTGAAATAGCTAGCCCGACCTGCTGCCTGATTTGGTTTTTTAGCCGCTGGGCAACCTCCATCCCCTCTCCATCGCCCACCTGCAGATAGGCCTCATCCACCGATACCGGCTCCACCCAAGGGGTCTGCCGGTACAACAAATGGAATACCTCCTCCGACACCCGCCGGTACTTATCCATATTCACAGGTAAAAAAACGGCGTGGGGGCAAAGGCGGGCAGCGGTGATGAGGGGCATGGCTGACCGGACTCCAAAGGCTCTGGCCTCATAGGAGCAGGCAGAAACCACACCCCGCTGATTCGGCCGTCCCCCTACAATAACCGGTCGGCCGCGGTAGGAAGGCTCATCCCGTTGTTCCACCGAAGCGTAAAAAGCATCCAGGTCACATAAAAGGATGTCCCCCCTGGTCAATTGAGGGCCCCCCTTTCCCTGCCTTAACCCCTGGCAGACATCAAACCCAGAGGGTTCAAAATTTCCCGCATTTGTTGTGCATCACGCTGACGCACCCGGATGATTAATTCCACATCCGCCCCGTATGTGCTGTCCACCACCTGGGCTTGGTAGCGGTTTACCAGGTACAACACCTGATTCACCACCGAATACTGGCAGTTAAAGTGGATTTCCACGGTAACCGTTTCCACCTTCACGCCCGCAAGCTGGATGGCATCGGCAGCCGCCCCTCCATAGGCTTCGATTAACCCCCGTATACCCAACTTGCGCCCGCCAAAATAGCGGGTAACCACCACCGCCACATTAGTCACACCTTTGCTGAAGATGGCCCCCAGGATAGGCTTTCCGGCAGTTCCCCGCGGCTCCCCGTCATCATCACAGTTGGAGATTTCTCCGGTCCCCCACCCCACCCGAAAAGCCCAGCAATTATGGGTGGCCTGTTTATGTTGATCCGCTATCTCGGCAATAAACACCCGCGCTTCCTCCTCCCTTTGCACCGGCCGGACATGTGCCAGAAACTCCGATCGCTGGATCAGCGCGCGGGTGACAGCTGAGCCAGTCACTGTCCGGAACTGGTCTGACGCCATTTGTTCCAAGATACCCCCTCCTTCCAGATGATCCGGTCAGGCCCTTGGCAGATTCAATCATATTCCTTTTTCCCTACCCCACGCAAGTTTTTGGAAAATTTTATGCAGACAACAGCAGGGAAAGGATAACCATCATCCGAAAAATATACATAAGAAAAGACAGCGGTGGCGGTCCGGGCTGTTTCGGATTATTTATGGGGATGCGGGGGGAATTGGAAATGACGGAAAAGAAGAACGGGAAGACGGGTAGTGGGAAAACCAAAAAACTACTGATCTGGTTGGTGGCAGGGGTATTACTGGTAGGGGTGTTAGCGGTTTTTGGCATATCTGGTTACGTGGGCTGGAACCTGACCCACCCTGCCCGGCAGCCGGTGGATCAAAATCCCGGACAGATGGGTTTGACGTACAGAGACATTACCTTCACCAGCAGGGAAGACGGGCTGGAACTGAAGGGATGGCTGATTCCGGCCGGTAATGACCGCCCTACTGTCATTGTGGCCCACGGTTACCGTAAAAACAGACTACAGGATGATGTGCCAGCATTGCCCGTGGCTGCTTGGCTGGCCGGGAAGGGTTATAATGTGCTGATGTTTGATTTCCGCAATTCCGGTGAATCCGCAGGGACAATGACTTCAGTGGGGCAGCACGAGGTACGGGATCTCCTGGGTGCCATTGACTTCATCCGGCAGCAGAACAGTCAGCAGGTGATCCTGCTGGGCTATTCCATGGGCGCGGTCACCTCCATTATGGCTGCCGCCCGCTCACCGGAAGTGGCGGCGGTAATAGCCGACAGTCCCTTTGCCGACCTGCGCCGCTATCTCAATGCCAACCTCTCTGTCTGGACCGATCTGCCATCCTTTCCCTTTAACCCCGCCTTCATGCTGGTAGTGCCGCCTTTAACCGGTTTAAACCCCGATGCTGTCAGTCCAGTACGGGATATCCCCCTTTTGGGCAACCGGCCGGTACTTTTGATTCATGGAGATGCCGACCGGGATATCCCCTTGGCCAACTCGGAAGAACTGGCTGCAGCTTATGCCAATACCACCTTGGCGGTATTCCCCGGCGCTACCCATGTCAAGTCCTACGCTTCCGACCCTGCTGCCTACCTACAGGTATTAGCCGACTTTTTAGATGGTGTAACCGGTTCCCCCTAACCCATTTCAGGAGTGGCGAACGTGTTCCAGGCCTTCCTGGAACAGGTTCAAAATATGGTGGTCATCCAGGGTATAGTACACGCTTTTGCCATCCTTGCGGAACCGTACCAGCCGTAAATTTCGCAGCACCCGCAGTTGGTGGGAAACGGCGGAGTTGGTCATGCCCAGGGCGTCGGCCAGGTCACAGACACACATTTCCGCGATAGCCAAGGCGTGGATGATCCTTACCCGGGTGGGCTCCCCCAAAACCTTGAATACTTCCGCCAGGCGGGCCACCTCCTCATGGCTAAGGCTAGCCCGGCGCACCGCTGTCACCACGGCAGGTGTTACACATTGTACTTCACATGTATCATGGCTTGTTTCACCAGCCATCACTGCCCACCCCCTTCATAATTTAATTTGAAGTAGCTTCAGCCCTTGCGATTGCGGCGGGCAAGGCTCCAGCCGTAAGTACCCCCCGCCAGGACTATAGCCACCAGTAAAGTCCAGCCCACCAATACTTCCCCTTCCACTATCCGCCATAGGAGGTTGCCTTTAATGGCAAGGTAGCGGACGGAAAACACCAGGAAAACGGTCCAAACCCATATGGCGCCAGCGGTATACCCCAAAAAAAGGGGCAAGGGCATCCTGGCCATGCCAGCTAGATAAGATACATAGGTACCGAAAAAGAAAGGACGGCAGAGGGCAACCACCTTGGGGCCGTACCGAGCAAACCACTTTTCCGCCAACTCCAGTCTGGCCGGGTTCAACCAAACCCTTTGCCCGTACTTCAGTACCAGTTTCCGCCCTCCCGTCCTGCCCACAAAGTAGGGGCCCAGGGCTCCCAGCGTATAACCGACGGTACCACAAACAACCAGTAGCCACAACCTGTCTGCCCCGGGTGTGATAGAGGCCAGCAACCCGACCACCAGTGCCGAAGGAAAGGGCACTGACAGGCCTTCCAGCACCATTGCGCCAAAGGCCCCCAGGACCCCCCATTCGCTGAAGATCTCCACCAGCCGCTGTACCAAATCACCATACCAGACCAAAGATATCATCTCCAACGCTAAATGCCCTGGAATAGCATTGTGGACAGGTACCTTTCGCCGGTATCCGGCAGGATTACCACCAACCGTTTGCCCTGGTTTTCCGGCCGTGAAGCCAGGGTCAAGGCAGCATAGGCGGCGGCGCCGGCGGAAATGCCCACCAACAGCCCTTCCTCGCGGGCCAGCAGCCGTGCTGTGTTTACAGCGTCCTGTTCACTGACCTGGATAATCTCATCCAGCAGGTCAGTGCGCAAAATGGCCGGCACAAACCCGGCCCCAATACCCTGGATTTTATGGGGTCCGGGCTGTCCCCCGGAAAGGACGGGAGAATCCGCCGGTTCTACTGCCACCAGCTTTACACCGGGCAGGCGTTCCTTGAGTACCTCTCCCACACCGGTAATGGTACCACCGGTCCCTACGCCAGCCACAAAAATGTCCAGCCGGCCGCCGGTATCAGCCCAGATTTCCTCTGCCGTGGTTTGGCGGTGTGCTATCACATTGGCCTGGTTGTTAAATTGCTGGGGAATGAAGGAATTGGGATTTTCGGCCGCCAGTTCCTCCGCCTTGGCAATGGCGCCACGCATACCGTCCACGCCAGGGGTAAGCACCAGTTCGGCACCGTAAGCCTTTAGGAGGGCGCGCCGTTCCACGCTCATGGTCTCCGGCATGGTGAGGATTAAACGGTAACCCTTGGCCCCCGCCACTAAGGCCAGGCCTATCCCGGTGTTACCGCTGGTGGGTTCGATGATCAGGGTACCGGGACCTATTCGCCCCTCCCTTTCCGCTGCCTCAATCATGCTCAGGGCAATCCGGTCCTTGACACTGCCGCCGGGATTGAAATATTCCACCTTGGCCAGCACCTCCGTGCCGGCCGGATTGATCTTGGACAAGCGCACCAGAGGTGTTCTGCCAATCAGTTCCGTAACATTGTTATAAATTTGTTGCATTTGGTATAAGAACCTCCTCCGCCCCGGACTTGGAACAATCCATTCCTATTATTTACCGGGGAAAGGGAAATTCCTGCCCCGGCCGGCAAATTCCCCAGTGGGGACATGCTGGACATAACCACCCAGGCTGTGGTGCAAACCGCTCAACTACCCTGGGCCCGGTTAGTAGTCCGGTCATTTCTTCCACCTTCTCCACCAGTTCCCCGGCCATGGCGGTTGTTACCGGCAGGGTAACTGCCTGGTCAACCTGCATAAAATACAGGCATACCTCCTGTACCGGCCTGTCTAGCCAGGATGCCACCCCCACGGCGTAGGCCATGGCCTGTACCCTGTAATACTCTGCCAGCCTGGGAACATCCCCTGCCGCCAGCCGGTTTGTTTTGAGGTCCACCACCGTTAAACTGCCCCCAGCTTCCTCCAGCACCTGGTCCACCACGCCCTCCAGCCGGAAATTCCCAATGGCAAGGGACAGGCCCATTTCATGCCAGCGGCCCACGGCAGCCTGTACCCTTTGAAAAAGAGGGCTGTGGGCATAATTGGCCAGCAGGGGCATCACCTCCGCCATGGCTGCCGTCAACCTGTCGCCGGTAAAACCTTCAGCCCTTAACACTTGATCCACCAACACCGGGAGGTGTTCCGGCTGCCGCAGCAGTTCACAAACCCGGTGAATCACCGTCCCACGGGTGGCGGCATCCAGTTTTCCCTCTATACCCCTTCCCAGGGAGGGGATTCGCCTGCCCAGGCCAAGACTATGACTCAGGTAATAGCGGCGCGGGCAGTGCACCAGGTCCACCAGGGCGGTAACGGGCAGGGAAATACCGGCCACACCCCCTGCCTCCGCCGGGCGCAACCTGGCAGTGACCAGACCGGTTGTGGCCAGGGCTTCCTGTTGGGCAAAGATTCCAGCCTGTTCCGGCCCCACCGGGCCGGTTCCTCCGGCAAGGACCGCCAGTTGGGTCCGGAGGCCGGGATAACGGTCAATCAGGCGGGGCGGAAGTTCGACGCCGGAGTCCGAATTGCTGTCCGCCATGGTCAGTTTGATGGCTCGGGTACCATCGCCGTAGGGTAAAAGCCCCTTTTCCCAGTTGGCCCGATCCCACCCGAGCAACGCATCCACCCAGCGGGTATACCGACCCTGGGCCAACAACTCACGGGAAGGTACCTGCCGGTCTGGCATGCCAGCCAGCACCAGGTAATCCCTGGCCCGGGTGGTGCCCACGTACAATATCCGCACCGTTTCCGCCCTGTGGGCCCGGCGGTCCTCCTCCTCCACCATCTCCCACAAGTTGTGCTTCTCCCATCTTCCGGGAGCGACGGGTGCCTTTAACACCACCCCGCTCCCGGCACTAAAGGCCAGCCGGGGTGATTGATGGCGATCCTCCCTGGACAGGTCGGTCAAAAAAACCACCGGAAACTCTAACCCCTTGGAGCGGTGGATGGATAATAATCGTACGGCATCCCCTCCTTCACAGGACAAACTGGCTTCCCTTTCCCTGACTCCCCCCATCATGTCCTTCTCCAGGACACTGACAAAATCGTCCAAGGTATGCACCTGCTTCCCGGATCGGGAACGGGCCATTTCTTCCAGTTTTAGGATATTGGCATAGGCCTGCCTGCCCACCGGCCATGTCAACACCACCTGGCGATAGCCGGTATTGTCCAAAAGAAGCGGCAACAGGCGGGAAACGGGCAACCGGAGGGCAATAGGGCGGAAGCGCCGCAACAGGGAGGTCAGGACATCCAATTTGCCTGATTCCTCGGCAGAAAGGTTGATATCCCGAAACCTGCGGAACCCCCGCAGAAGATCCCCCTTCCCCCTGTCTGCCAACGCAAGCAGGGTGTCATCCATTACCCCGCAAAAGGGTGAACGCAACACCGCCGCCAGGGCCAACCTGTCTGTAGGGTTAACCAGCAGCTTTAATAGGGCCAGGATATCCCGGATCTCTTGTTTGGCGTAAAAGCCGTCACCTCCAACCACGTAGTATGGTATACCGACGTCCGCCAGTGCCCGTTCATAGGCCTTGACATGGGTCATGGCCCGAAAGAGCAGGGCAATATCGCCAAATTTGACCGGTCTGGGAACCTCCCCTCCACCTCCCCGGCCAGCTTCCCAAATCAAGCGTTCGCCACCGGCGACCATGGTAATGATGCGCCGGGCGATGGCTTGCGCCTCCCGTTGGCGGTAGTCCAGATTATCCTCCCCTTGGGCCGGAACGGCCAGGAATTCCACACACGGCTGGGTATTGCCGGATTTCCTTCGCGCCTTAATGGTCACATCGGTAACTTCAGGCATTAGCAACGGAAAAAAACTGTTGATGAAGCTGATGAGATCCTCCTGGGAACGGAAGTTTTCCACCAGGGGCACCACCCGGGCCCGCTCCTCACCCGCTTCTGCCGCCTCCCGTTGGGTGGCGAGGAAAAGTTCCACATTGGCACCCCGGAAGCGGTAAATGGATTGTTTATAGTCGCCCACAACGAACAGTTTGCCCCAATGGCGCCCGCCGTCCGGCCCAGTCACCAGCAGGTCCAAGATCTGTTTTTGCAGGTCATTGGTGTCCTGGTACTCATCCACCATCACCTGTTGGTAAAGTTTGCGGTAATGGTCGGCCAAACCGGGGTTGTGCTGCAGCAAATCCCTGGCTCCCCTCTCCAAATCGGTAAAGTCCAAGGATGCCTGTTGCCCCTTCCGCCGCCGGTATTCTTCATCCACACCGCCCAGTAATCGGGAAACCTCCCCCGCCACCGCAATGCTAATAAAACGGCAGACGGCATTAACTGTCCCTTCCCGGACCGTCCTAAACCGGCCTACCTGCTGGGCGATCACCCGCGCCGGGTTGCGGAACCCCCCTTTGAGCACATCCAGGGCCGCCAGCAGTTCCAAAGGGCTGGTTGCCGGGTTTTGCAGAACGGGGAACACCTTAAACCATAACTGCTGCCAGCGTACCAGGGCTTCCCTGGTCTTGGGTGCACCCACTGCTGAGGGTGGCACCCGCGCCAAGTCCTCCCCGGCCTCCAGTAATTCCACTATGGCTGCATCCACCGGTTGACGGTCCGGGGGTTGCCCCGGCAGGTCGGTATAGGTAACCCCCGCGGCCTGGATGCTCCGGTACAGGCGGGATAGGGCGTTCTGGCAGGCCGGAAAACCCATCACTTCAATGAGATGCCTCAACCAACGCCAGTCCTCCGCCAGGGCAGCCAACAACGCATCTTCTAGACATCCCTGGAGAAGTTCCTCCGCCTTGGCCTCCTCCAGTACGGTAAAGGATGGATCCACCCCGGCCTGGGCAGGGTTCTCCCTGAGCAACCTTGCACAAAAGGAATGGATGGTGGTGATGGGGGCGCTGTCCAGCTGTTTCAGCAACTCCCGCAGATGAAGATAAACAGCGGCGTTCCGCTCCCGTTCCGCCTCCTGCACCTTGGACAGAATGGCCTGCCGCACCCTGGCCCGCATTTCCTGGGCGGCTTTGTTGGTGAAGGTGATGGCCAGGATGGACTGGACAGGCAGACCTGGTTGGCCAGGTACCATGGCCAACAGCCCCAGGTAACGTTCCACCAGCACCCGTGTCTTACCTGCCCCTGCCCCCGCCGGTACCACCAAATCGCATCCTGTGGTAAAAGCTGCCTCACGTTGGCGGTCTGTTAAAGGGAAGGTCATTGCAGCACCTTCTTTCCACCCATCCGGGCGGCATCAAACCGACACACAGAGGGATATGGGCAATAAGGCGGGCACTGGCCCAGGGGCCGGGCCGGAAAATAGCCCGACCGGGCCTGCCGCACGGTGGTAATAATCAACCTTTCCAGTTTGCTCAATAAGCTGTCCCAGCTTTCCGGCGGGATCTGGTTCTCTGGCCGGCTACTGACCCCCACCCGCTGGGCCAGATCTGACCTCCAT
Organism: Firmicutes bacterium UBA2598; assembly: GCA_002339345.1. Lineage (GTDB taxonomy): Bacteria > Bacillota > PH28-bin88 > PH28-bin88 > PH28-bin88 > UBA2598. The sequence continues at coordinate 64,991 of DDKM01000069.1, forward strand.
AACCCGTGGTTACGGCCAGGATTTTGCAGTGTATAATAGCCGCCGCCGGCACCTTTAGATCGCGCCAGACCCATCACCCTTTCCAATGCCAGCAGGTACAAGGCCACCTGGATATCGTGCCCTTCCCGCAACTCGGTATAGCTGGGGACCTGGCCGGACTTGTAGTCAAAGGCTGCCCAGGTGCCATCCGGCGCCATATCCACCCGGTCAATTTTTCCCCTGACCAACACCCTGTCCTGCCCCTTCCCCAATTCCAGACAATTGGTGGTGGACGCGGGATCCATGTCAGGCCGCAAGGGCAAGCCAAAACCCAATTCCAGCCATTGGGGAGTGAGCGCTCCCTCCAAGTTGACCAGTGACAGTTCATAGTCCAACACTCCCGCCAGCACAGCCCTGATCCGTGCCCTGGCCAGTTCCCACAGGACCGGATGGCGCACCCCGCCGCCAGCGGCAAACTCCAGGCAAACCTGGTCAAAAACCCCGTTCAGTTCCCGGTGCAGGGCATCCCTTTCGCCCTGGTCCAGCAACTGCCCCCGATATTTGGTAAAAAAGCGGTACAAAGCCTGGTGCAGTAAGTTACCACGTTCCAAAGCGGTCAGATCCTCTTCCTCCTCTGCCGGCGGTTCCAGGTTTAACTGAATCCGGGCAAAAAAGGCAAAGGGGCACTGGATTAAAAGGTTAAGCTGGCTGACGCTGAAAACATGATTTTCCCCCAGCTTAGCGGCCAGGGCACCGGTATCCCCCAGCACACCATCCCACCGCCCGTATACGGGTCCGAAGCGATCTTCCTCCATCATCGCCGCCGCCAGCCGCTGGTTCAACGCACCGCCCTCCAGGGAGTGCAACACCGGTACCATCAAAGGGGCCACGGGATCATTTTCCCGGCTCCAAAGGGCAGCGAACAGTTTTTCACCGGCTTCCGCCACTCCGGCCACCCCGTCCCAATTGGACGCCACCAGTTCCTCCTGGGGCAGATGGTGTACCGGCAAGCTGCCGGGCAGGAAAAGCCGTTTAACCTCATCCAGGAAAATGGAGGGTAAGCCCTCACCGCTGTCATCGGCCCCCGGGCAACTCAGGTAAAGGCGGTGGGTAGCACGGGTGACTGCCAGATAGAAAAGATACTCCTCCCGCTGGTACCTGTGGACCATGGTATCCACTTCGATACCCCTGTCCAATAGCTCCTGCCGGTCATCTTCAGGTAAAAGCCAGTCCGGTGTAATGGGGTGGGGAAACAACCCCTGGGCCAACCCGGCCACAAAAACCACCTTGTAGGAAAGCCCCCGGCATCGGGGAGCATCCAGTACAGCCACCCCGCCGCCCTGACCCCTGGCGGAACTACAGATTCGATATTCCGCTGCAAGTTCCAGTTGCTCTTTAAATGTATGCAGATCCACCTGTTCCTTTGATAATCCAGTGATTTCCGCCGCCAATTCCAGATGATCCAGCACCTGTTCTAATTCCTGCAGAGCGCTCAAGTCACCAGTTGCTACCCGCCAGGCCGTGTCGTCCTGCCGGTGCGCAACCTTCCCTGCATTTGACGCCACCCGCAAGCGCTCCATCAGCTGCCGCAGGGAGTGGACAATTTCCTGGACGGTTCCCTGTCTGGGCAGATCACCCAGGCTGCCATATATGGAGGAGGCGATGACCGGTAAATCCTCCATGGCCTTGACATACCAGTTCGGCTGACGGCCGACCAACCCAGTCGGCAGTTCAAAGGTGTTGCCCCTTTGCAACTCCTGCTGCCTGGCCCTCTGTATTTCCTGCTGCCAGATGGTCATCCACTGACCCAAACCAGCAGGATACCCCCAGCGGGTAAATGTTTCGGCAAAGAGTTCCGTACCGCGGCGGCGTCCCCAGGTAAAATAGGGTGAGCGTACCAGGTTGGGTATCCGGCGCAAATCACCCATGATGGCATCCAGTAAGCAGGTGATGGCATTAAACAAAGGGCTGGCGGCCAGGCTGAATTCCTCCGCCGCGGCACAGGGCACTCCGTTTCTGGCCAGGGCCTGCACCAACACTTCCCGGTATTGGGCGGTGTCCCTAACCACCACCGCCACATCACCTGCCGCTACGAAACCATCCGCCACCAATCTTTTGATTTCACCGGCGATCATGCCCGCTTCCCGGATAATGCTGGGTGCAAACATAAGGTGAATGGAACCGTCGGCGGGCAGGATGGGAGGAAAAACTGTAAAACAGTTCTGTTCCACATGCTGCAGACCGGCTGGCAGGGGTTCGGCGGTCTCCCACCAGGCAACCGTCTCCACCGCCTCTGCAACCAAACCAGACAGTGTCCGGTCGGTCAGCTGGAACACCGCTGGCCCCTTGATCCTGGCAAGGAACAGCACTACCGGAACACCCAGCTTCTCCATCACCCTCAGCAATTGCCGTTGCAGGGGCAACAAGTCAAAGAAACCTTCTGCCACCACCAGTGCCGGGGACTTCTGCCCCCATGCCTCCGGCAGCACTTCAGCAGCCAGGCGATAAGCTTCCTCGTGGTCCATCAGGCCGTAGCGGGACAACAACCCCTGGTAATGGGCAAATATCTCAACAAGGACCTGCCGGCGTTCATTGCCTTTCGCCCAATTGGCCAGATCCGCCGGAACAGTCCCCGCCCTTTTCCACTCTCCCAACAACCCTTCCACCGCCTTGACGAAACCGGGGTAAGCAGCGACAGCCGTAAAGGGCTGCATTGCCCCTTCCGCAACACAGGCCTGGATGGCCTTGGCAACGATCAGGCGCTGGAGATCGGGGGTGAGAAGAAAGCGATCGGGGTAGTGGCTTTGCACCGTCTCCCGGGCAAAAACATCAAAGGATATTACATGCAGACACCCACCCGGCGGTAGGGTTTGCCTTGCCATTTTTTGCACGCGCCTGGCCATGGCCGGGGTGGGAGTAAGATAAATGATCTCCCCCGCCGGATTGGCCAAGATGGATTCCCGGCACTGGGGCAGTCCCGTTCCCACCGCCCGCATCTGGTCAAATAAATACACTTTCGGCATGCAACTCACCCTTTCCCTGGCAACCCAACGCTATCCCACAAACAATTGCCGGTCAAGCCCCTTCACCCAAGGTGTCCACCTTTCCCCTTCTTCCTCCGCGGATTGCTGGGCCTGACTGAACTTATCCACCTCGGCATCCACCATATCGGCATAGTGGAGAAGCATGGCTTCCAGGAATTTAGGTCTTTTTGGCGATTGCCACTCGTAACGGCCATGGTGGCTGACAATCATATGCAGGATCTTTAGCCGCAAATCGGGATCAAAATCCGCAATGGACCGGATGCGGTCATTGACCATCTCCACTCCCACCACGATGTGTCCCAAAAGCCGGCCCTCATCGGAATAGTCGATAACTGTCTGGTAAAGAAACTCCCGTACCTTGCCCACATCATGGAGAATGGCTCCACAGGTGAGGAGATCCACATCCACTTGGGGATAAACCGAAGCCATGGCATGGGCCACCTTAACCACCTGCAGGGTATGTTCCAGAAGGCCGCCCAGGTAGGCCTGATGGTGTGCTTTGGCGGCCGGGGCGCTGGCAAAGGATTTCCGCCATTCCGGGTCTGCCAGGAAGGACTCCAGCAACGCCCTCAACTGCGGGTGCTGTACCCCGGATATCAACTGGCGAAGTTCCTTCCCCATTTTGGCAATGTTCTGGCCGGTGACGGGTAGGAAACTACGGGGATCCACCTGCTCCGGCGGAATACGGACCAGCTTATCCACGTTCAGCTGCACCCTGCCGCCGAATTCCGTTACCGTTCCCGCCACATAAAGACAATCGCCGCGTTCAAAGGCAGCCGCCAGTTCCTCGGCATTGTCCCACACCTTGGCCTCCACCTCACCAGTGCTGTCACCCAGCACCAGGCTCAGGTAACGACCGGGCTTTTCCCGAAAAGCCTGCATGTCCTTGCGCCGGACTTGGAAAACACCTTCCACCTGCCCGCCCTTGGGCATTTTCACCAGCTGATGCACCTTGCTATGCTCTCCCATGACACTGGTCCTGTTCAATACCGGTCCCCCCTATCCTATTAACCCTTTAATACATTCGCCTACGGCAAGGCACTTCCCTACCGATACCAACCGGTCAGCAAAAAAGGATCGGCAAAAACACCGATCCCTTCAACCAGACCTTGCACCTGCCATGGGGAAATTTACAGCACCCGCAGAACAGCGCACTTTAAATAGTAGGACTCATCATAACCCATCAGTGTGGGATGATCCTTGGCCTGTCTTCGCATTTCCAACAATTGAATCCTTCGTCGCACATCCTTTGCCGCCTGCTGGAGCATGTTCAGAAACAGGTCTTCAGTGAGGTGATAAGAACAGGAGTTGGTAACCAAAAGACCGCCCGGTGGCAGTAACCGCATAGCCCGCAGGTTGATCTCCTTATAACCCCGCAAGGCCCCTTCCACCGCCCCCCGGCTTTTAGTAAAGGCCGGGGGATCAAGGATAATCAGATCATACCGTTCTCCCGCCTGGTCCTTGGCCCGCAACACATCAAAGGCGTTACCATGCCGGAACAGGCACCTGTCCTCCCAACCGTTAATTCGGGCATTTTGCGCCGCCAGGGTTACCGCATCGGCAGAGATGTCCAGACCCTCAACCTCACGGGCACCATAGTGGGCAGCATGCAGTGCAAAGGAACCGGTATGGCAAAACATATCCAGCACCCTGGCCCCCCGGGCCAGTCCTCGCAGTGCGGCCCTGTTTTCCCGCTGGTCCAGGAAATAGCCTGTCTTTTGGCCGTTGACAATGTCCACATTGATCCGGATGCCATTTTCTTTGATTTCCACCACCTGGGGGCAATGGCCCCATATGGTTCCCTTAATCAAAGGCAGGCCCTCAAGCTCACGTACCGCCATATCGTTACGCTCATAAATACCTAAAGGTTTCACTAGTTCAGCCAGTTCCTGCACAATGACATCCTTCCACTGGTCCATCCCCAAGGTAAGGGTCTGGATGACTAGGTATCCGGCAAAATCGTCTACGATGAGGCCAGGCAGCAAATCAGCCTCACCAAAAACAAGACGCCACGAGTCACTGTCACCCTGTTCCATGAGCCTTTGCCGGAAGGAATAGGCGGCTTGCAGGCGGCGTCGTATCAACTCGGACCCTACGTCCTCTTCTTGCTGGGTCATCAACCGCACGATGATCATGGAAGCGGGATTGATGTACCCCTTCCCCAGGAATCGACCGCGGAAATCCGCCACCTCCACAATTCCGCCGGCGGTAACCGGCCCCTTGATTTCTGCCACCTCCGTCCGGTAGATCCATGGGTGGCCATTTTCAATTCTTTTCTGCCGGCCGGGTTGCAATTTGACCACAGTTTTGCTCATCAGCCACTCCCCGCTTGCCATCAAAGTTTATCCCAGGTACCCTACCTCCACAGGGACGGGATTATGCCATATGATTACGGTAAAAGCGGCCGTGTCCAGGCCGCCCCCTCTAGTCATCGATGATGATTGCCCCAGTGGGACATTCGCTGGCCGCCACCCTGACCAAATCCGCCAGACCAGCCGGCACCTCAGCAATCTTGACGCAGGACTTACCTTCTTCATCCCAGTCAAATACCGCTGGACAGGTATCAATGCAAACACCACAGGCAATACACTCTTCCGCCAGGACCCTTGTTTTCACTGTCCTCACCTCCATGTTGTAGGTGGGGGTGCACTCCCTCCTGGTCCCATTGTGTCATGATCCAGGAATAACCTCTGTAATGAATATCACAATTATAATAGCAAACGCAAAATGACGTAGAGGGTGAGGAAACTTAGAGTTGTGGTCACCAGAGTGACGCCGGACACCAGCTCCGGTTCGGTATCATACTCGATGGCCAGCAGGGCTGTAAGAATGGCGGTAGGGGTAGCGGCCTGAATAATCAACACCTTGGCGGTTAGCCCTTCAATCCCAGCCACCTTAACCATGGCAAAGGCCACCAGGGGCATCACCAACAGTTTGACAACGGTGGCAAAGGCCACCTTGCCGTAATCGCCTCCCAGCTTGGTGGATTGTAACTGCATCCCTAGGGCCACCAGCATCAACGGGATGGCCGCCTGCCCCAACATGTCTACCGGCTTCATGATAAAATCCGGCGGAACCACACCCAGCCACCGGAATACTGCAGCCAGCACCACCGCCTGCAGGGCGGGCATTTTTACAACGCTTAATAGGGCTGCCCGCAAATCTGCCTTGGCCCGGGCCGCCAGGAAAACCCCTAGGGAATACATCAGGATCACGGTATTGACATTGACCAGGATTCCCCGATCAAAACCCCCTTGGCCAAAGGCAAACAATAGGACTGGCAGGCCGTAGTTACCGTTATTGCAAAAAATCGTACCCAACAAAAGGCCGGACCTTTTGGGCTCGCCTATGTTGGAGAGCCTGGCGGCAACGGCCACCAGGACATAGACCAGCGCCGTCAACACCACCGAAAAAAGGTTGATCAGCCAGATTTCGCCACCCGAGATTTCGGTATTCAGCAGGGAAGTAAAGGCCAGCGCAGGGACCAGTACATATAGAGTAACCTGGGAAATGGGACGGGGACTGGTATCCGCCACCTGCCGCAGGAAATAGCCGACAGCCACCAGCAGCAATACCGGCAGTAATACATCGATAAATACTTGCAATGATAAAACCTCTTTCCGATGAAGTGTTTACTTACTGTCCTTATTTGCGCAGCAGTTCCAGCGGATACAGAGTAATCTTGGGAATCAGGGTAATGAGTAAAAGGCCAATAATCATGGCTATCACCAAGGGTACTGCCCTTTTAACCACGTCTTCCATTTTAATCCCCGCAATGTTGGAAGCGACATACAGGTTAATCCCCACCGGCGGGGTAACCAAGCCGATACCCAGGTTGGTAATCATCACCACCCCGAAGTGGACGGGATTGATCCCAACCTGGGTGATGATGGGTACCAGGATAGGGGTAAGGATGATAATGGCAGCAGCAGTTTCCATAAAGGTACCGATGACCAACAGGAAAACATTTATCATGAGCAGGATCGCCAGTGGATTCTGGGAAAGTCTCAATAGCCACTGGGCCAGTTCCTGGGGAATCTTTTCCCTGGTCAATACCAGGCCAAACAGGGCCGCACAAGCGATGATAAACATGATCACCGCAGTGGTCATCACACTGACCGACAGCACCTGATAGACATTGGACCAGTTCAATTCGCGGTAAACTAGACCGCCAACAATAAATCCATACACCACTGCTACCACGGCCGCCTCCGTGGGGGTAAAAACACCACCGTAAATACCTCCCAGGATAATTACCGGCATCAACAGGGCCAGGAATGCTTCCCGAAAAGCCTGCCATACATCAAGCCAGGAAGCCGGTTGTTCACGTCCGTATCCGGAAGACCGGCTAATGACATAGGCTACCACCATCAAAGCAAGACCGATGACAATCCCTGGTCCAAAACCGCCCAGGAACAAATCACCGATGGAAGTACCAGCTCCTACCCCGTAAAGAACCAGAGGAATACTCGGTGGAATGATAATACCGATGGAACCGGAGGTGGCCTGGATGGCGGTGGCGAAATCCTTCCGGTAACCCCTGGCCACCATGGCCGGGATGAGAATGCTGCCCAGGGCAGCCGTAGTAGCTGCACCGGAGCCGGAAATGGCAGCAAAGAACATCCCCGCGAGTACCGAAACAATGGCCAGCCCGCCGGTAAACCGGCCCACCAACACATTGGCGAATTTTACCAGACGATGAGAGATCCCACCACTAGCCATCAGGTTGCCGGCTAAGATAAAAAAGGGTATCGCCATCAGTGGAAAGGAATCCGTGGCACCGAACATGCGCTGGGGAATGACGATGAGGAAGGAGGCGGCACCCTTGGAATAAAAAGCGGCCGCAGCCGATAGACCAAGGCTTACAGCTATTGGCGCCCCGATGAATAAAAGAATAATCAGGGATGAGAACAGGATCACAGTCAATTTCCTTCCCCCTTACGGTTCACCAACAGTTCATGGGCTTGGACCAGGGTGTTTAACAACAACATTACACCACTCAAGGGTATCACCACATACACATAACCCATGGGGAGTTGCAGAACAGGGGAAAACTGGGTCATGGAGTGGGTAATTAAACGGGCTCCGTAATAGGTCATCAAACCGTAAAACAGACAACTTGCCGCCATTGCCAGCAGTGCCATGCCTACCCGGACAGGCCGGGGGAACCATTTTACAAACATCTCCACCACCGCATGGGCCCTTTTTTCCACTGCCAGGGCTGCGCCCAGGAAGGTCAACCACACCATGATATACCTGGCCACTTCCTCCGACCAAGGCAGGGGGCGCTCCACAACAAAACGGAAGAATACCTGGGTGAAAACAACTACCACCATCACCACCAGCAATGAGTTCAAAAATGCGCGGAAAAAGGAGTTCATTTTGGATACAACCCAGGCCAATGTCTGTCCCTCCTTTCTGATGGACTGGACGGGGGGCGGTGGAACCCGCCCCCCATGCCTACTCCCTTGTTCTAGATTACCTGGTGTTGATGATCCGGTCAATAAGGTCTTTGCCAATCTGGTCCCCGTATTTGTCGTATACAGCTTTGATGGCTTCCTGGAAAGGCGTGGTGTCCGGCTCCGTCACCTGTACACCAGCAGCCTTGATTTGCTCAAGATACTGGGCATTGGCCTTGTGCAGGGCTTCCCGCTCATCTGCTGCGCCCTCCATGGCAAATTGACGGAACAGTTGTTTGATATCTTCCGGGAAGGTTTCCCAGACCGATTTGCTTACCATCAAAACCATAGGAGAATAATTGTGATTAGTGAGGGCAAGGTATTTTTGCACCTCAAATAACCTGGAAGTAGCGATAATGGCCAGGGGGTTTTCCTGCCCGTCCACCGTTCCCTGCTGAAGAGCGGTAAATACCTCGGCGAAGGCCATGGGTGTCGGGTCGGCGCCCAGTGCCCGCCAGGCATCCATGTGGATGGGATTTTCCATGGTCCGCAGTTTGATTCCCTTGACATCGGCCGGTGAGTTAATCGGACGCTTGGAGTTTGTCATTTGACGGAAACCGTTTTCCCAGAAAGACAGTCCGATGAGGTTATGTTCCGTCATCCGGTTCAACAGATCCCGGCCAATCTCTCCATCCAGCACCTTGTAGGCATGATCCCGGTCACGAATGAGGAAGGGAAGATCGAATACCTTCATTCCTGGTACAAAGTTGGCGGTCACCGCAGTGGTGGCCAGAACCACGTCCACAGTGCCGAGGCGGGCGCCTTCAATTAATTCCCGCTCTCCGCCCAGGGCACTAGCGGCAAAGACATCCATCTTAACCCTGCCATTGGTGCTTTGTTCCAGTTTTTTCGCCATATCTTTGAGCGCCTCATCCATGGGGTGTCCTGCGGCCGCTACATGGCCGGCTTTTAGCTGCCAAGTTTTTTCCGGTACCCCGGCCTGTTCACCACCGCTGGTTTTACCGCCGCCGCAACCAGCCAGCAAACCTGACAACAAAACCAAAACCGCCAGTAGTGCTGTCCCCTTAAATGCTTTACCTGATTTGAACACCTTCTTCACCTCTCATCAATAATTACCTTGGTTAAGTCCACCCCAATCATCTTATGACAAGCTAGCTATACTCCCCTTACCCTCTCCCCCTTCCATACTTCTTTTAACACCCATTCGGGATAGGTAAGTAACCATGTCCTACCGGTTCCCCCCCTCTGTCAAGCCAGAGGCTCGGTGTTTAAACCCAGGGATAAGGCTAGCAGCTCCACGGGATGCACCACCTTGATATCCAACCCATGGCGTCTGATACCATATTCCAACTGCATGCGGCAGGCCGGGCATCCCGTGGCCAGCAGATCAGCACCTGTCTCCTTGAGATGTTTAATTTTTCTGTCCAGCACGCCGATGGAAACCTGGTAGTTAAACAGGTTATAAGTACCGGCACCCCCGCAACAGCGATCCGCTTCTACCATCTCCCGGAAAGTGATGCCGCCAATGGAAGACAACAACTGGCGGGGGGCATGTTTTACACCTTGGTACCTGATCAAGTGGCAAGCATCGTGGTAGGTAACCGTAACGGGAGGGATCCCGTCACCGGTGAGGAGATCCACCTTTTCCACAAGGAAGACACTGATATCCGCCACCTTGGCGGCAAATTCGGCAGCCTCTTCCGCCTCGTCGGTGCCGGCAAACAACCCGGCGTATTCTCGCATCGCTGAACCACAAGAGGCACAATCGGTAATAACCGCCTCCACTCCGGCTTCCCGAAAGACCATGATGTTTCGCCAAGCCATTTCACGGGCCATTTGCCAGTCCCCAGAATGGTGGTGGGCTGCCCCACAGCAAACCACCCCATCGGGTATAATCACCTCCAGGCCCTGTCTTTCCAATACTCTTACTGCCGCCCGGGCCACCTGGGGGAACACCTGGTTTCCCATGCAACTCAGAAAAAAACCAATCCTTCTCCCATCGCCCAAGGGTATGGCTGCCGTACCTTGTGACCACCCCCGCCGGAAAGTGTGGGCCGGCAGGGCGGGCATCAGATCCTCCCTTAATTTGAGAGCACCTGGCAATAGCCCATTTACCCGGGCCCGCCGGGCCAACTTTAGCACACCCATCGCCGCCGCGAACCGGCGGGGATTTCTCAGCAACTGGCGCAATAGTAACCGCTTTACCCGGGCGTGGGGTAAATACCCCGCCAGTTCATGCCTGGCCGCCACCATGATGCGGTCCGTATTAACCCCCGGCGGGCAATTGGCCACACAAAGACGGCAACCCAGGCAGAGGTCGACATATTTGGCCAGGCGTGGGGAGGGCGCCAGTTTTCCTTCCAGCATTTCCCGCATCAGACGGATCCGGCCCCGCGCCACCGATCCCTCCTGGCCAATGACCGCAAACACCGGGCATACCGCTTGACACGCTCCACACCGCATGCACCGGTATATCTCGTCGGCATATTGTGTTAACCTTTTCATTCCCCATCCTCCCGGAGAAATATCTTGCCCGGATTGAGGATACCGTTGGGATCCAGCGCCCTTTTCATATCGCGCATCACATCCACACCCGTCCGGCCCAATTCCCATTCCAGGTATTTTTTCTTTTCCAAACCGATGCCGTGTTCTCCGCTCAGGGTACCTCCGAGGGCCAGGGCTTCCCGGAACATCTCATCCACTGCCACGTGCACCCGGGCCATCTCCTCGGCGTTTCTTTCATCGGTGCAGATAATTGGATGCAGGTTACCATCCCCGGTATGTCCCAATATAGGAATCCGTAACTGGTATTTTCGGGCGATCTGTTTGATCTTTTCCACCATCACCGGCAGCAGGTTACGAGGAACAGTGATATCTTCCGTCATTACCGTGGGGGTGCTTCGGGCCATGGCCGCAAAAGCTGCCTTCCGGCTGGCCCATAGTTGGGCGGCCTCCTCCTCGGTGGCCGCCACACGCACCTCCCTGGCTCCACAACCGGCACATACTTCCGCCACCTTTTTAATTTGTACTGGCACGTCAACGGGAGAGCCATCCACCTCGATCAGGATGGCTGATGCTGCATCGGTAGGTAACCCACATGGACGGGATGCCTCGATCAACTGCATCGCTTCCTGATCCATCAGTTCCAGGGTTGTGGGGATAATCTTCGCCTTGATGATGGCGGAAACCGCCCTGGCCCCATCGGGTAGGGCATCGAAAATGGCCAACAGGGTCCGTTTGTCTTCCGGTAATGGTATCAACCTGAGGGTCAGCTCGGTAAAAACACCCAGGGTGCCTTCCGAACCGGTAAACAGCTTGGTCAGGTCATACCCAGTAACGTTTTTAATGGTCTTCCCGCCGACCCGCATCACCCGTCCGTCTGCCAGCACCACCTGCATTCCCAGTACATAATCTCTGGTAACACCGTACTTGAAGCCCCTGGGTCCACCGGCATTGGTGGCTACATTGCCGCCAATGGTAGACATATTCAATGCCTGCGGATCAGGTGGAAAAAACAGGCCGTGGGCCTCCACCGAACGCTGGAATTCACCGGTAACCACCCCGGGTTGGACAACCGCCACCAGGTTTTCAGTATCAATCTCCAGGATTTTGTTCATCCTGTTCATGGCCAGTACAATACCGCCTTTTATCGGTACACTGGCCCCGCAAATATTGGTGCCTCCTCCCCTGGGTACCACTGGGATTCCTTTTCCGTTAGCCACTTTCAGTACAGCGGACACCTCTTCCGCTGAAGCCGGGAAAACCACAACATCGGGCAAATGGGTGGTGGTTACAGCATCGTAGGAGTAGCAAACCAGGTCTTCCGGGCTGGACAGAACATAGTCCTCTCCCACAATCTTCCGAAGTTCTGTTAAAAAATTGTCGCTTAACATCAACGCACTTCCTCCTGAAGGTCCACTTTCCTATCTGGTCTTTTGGTTGGACCAGAATACTGCAAGGACAATTTTCAGACATTAATTTCGGCAGCCGTAAGACCAAATCCTGCTGAGATTTAACGAAAAAAATAAAATATATGGAATTGTGATAATAGTTATACAGAAGGAAAATTTCCCTTGAGGGGTAATAAATTGTTTAGGGGTTTCCGGGCAGGTGAAAACCGCCCGGAGTAGCGAAAGGGGGCACGGGTTTTTGAAACTGCAACCGGTCAAGACGCAAAAGGTATACCAGGTGGTACTACTGCAACTCCGCCAGTTATTACAGGAGGGTCATTTGAAACCGGGAGAAAAACTGATACCCGAGCGGGAACTGGCGGAACAATTGCAAGTAAGTAGGACCTCACTGCGGGAAGCCTTACGGGCACTGGAAATTCAAGGCTTGATTGAAACCAGACCGCGTGGCGGCACCTTTATCCGGCACACCGATGCCCAAACTCTGCTGGCGGCCCTGAACCAGCTTTTAGACGGCAATTCCCTGACCTCAATTCTAGAAATGCTGCAGGTCCGGCAAATCTTGGAGTCGGAATGCGCAGCAATTGCTGCCCAGAGGCGCACCATGCACGACCTCATCCAGATGGAAAAGAGCCTGCAGGACATGATGCGCTATGAAACGGAGGAAGATCTTGGCCTGGAGGCTGATCTTCAATTCCATTTTTATGTGGTTCGTTCCACAGGGAACTCCACCCTGACTGGTATCATGCACATGCTTAGCAATAATATGAAGGAAACAATCCGGGCCACCAGGCACACCCGTTTTTCCCAGCCTGGCCGGTTCATGGAGACCTTCCAGGAACACGAAAACATTTTCCTGGCCATCCGGGATAGGGAACCCGACCGCGCCCGCCGCGCAACTGCCGACCACATCACCAAAATCCAAGAGGAAATGTTAAAGGAAAGGGGGTTTTGGTAGTAACTCTGATGAAAAGAAAAGAAGAACCACAAGGGTCCTCCTCAGATAATCGTAATTTAAACGGCAGGGTTGGTACCGGGTTCTCCCAGGATATCCTGGAGTTCCACCATTTCATCCGCCTCGTGGCGCACCCATGGACGGAGCAAGCTGGCCAGGATTCTCTTTCCCCGGGCTAGGCGCTGTGGGCACAAACAGTTCAGAAACAAGCGGTCCCCGATCATCACCAGCGTGCCTCCGATGGCATAGTCCTTGCTGCTGGATTGCCAGCCGTGCTGTTTACCCCTGCCAAAAACCCAATCATAAACAACGGCTGCCAGTCCGGCGCTCTGCTCCACCGGACGCCTGGCCTTGACGAATATGTCCGCATGGTCTAAGATCCTTTGGGCTTCCTGCAGCTCAGATATCCGGAACCTGGCCCGGCAGGGGTTGACCGGATCTCCCTCGGAGGTTACCAACACCTGGGGCACGGAACAATTTATTACCTCCCTAATCCAATTCTCCCGGCGGTGGGAATATCCTTTCATAAAGGAATTCCAGCCAGCCGTACAATCTGCAAAACCAGCCGCAGCCCGTTCCCGGTGAAGGATTTTCAATAATTCCGGCTTAAAATGGGCAGGTAGGCAAACACCGCCAGGTGAAAGCCAATGGTACTGTTCCAAGGGCAACAGCCTGGCTAGCAACAGCAACCCCGTCTGCAGTATAAGTTCCTTGGAACGGCGCACCACCCTGGACATCCCGGACAGGAGATCTGTCATGGTTATTGCCTCTCCGGCCACCGCTGACACCTGGTAAAGGGAAAGGCTTGTTTCCGGCCACAAGTGAATGAGCTGTCGTTGCCAGTAATCCAGCTCACTGAGGTTTTCCTGTTGAAAGATGGCGGCCAGACAACGTCCGCCATCAGGCATAAAATCAAAGAGAAACCAGTCCAAAAAGGACTCCAGGTCTTCCAACCCAAGGCCGTCACCCGCCCCAGTTCCTTGCCAGAAGACCATCATAGCCCTTTTCATCTGGTGCTCCCACCTGGGGGAAATGACGAAGTCCGCCATCCGTCCCATCAGGGATCTGGCCGCCACTTCCCAGCGGCGGGAAACCAGGTCATAAACCATGGCTCCCCAATTCCCGCAACAGGCGGGATACTCCCTACCGCTGCCACAACCGCAAAACTGACTGCCTTCCAACCCTTCCATGTCTGTTCCACCCCTGGCTGGTATTAACTATAGCGCCTTTCTTTTCCACGGAAAAGCGGGGTTTTCCTGCCAGGCGGGAAAAGTACCCATATTTCGGCAATACTTATTAGGCTATGGCAGAATGTGACATAAAGCATCACTAAAGCAGGTTGGTGTATACGAAACCGCCAATGGGTCTCAATGGTCGATGGTTTCCGGCCACATTTCTAAACCGCCTTCTAAAAAGGCCACTCTGGTGAAACCCGCTCCCAGCAAGGTGCGGGCGGCTTCATAGCCCCTTAGCCCCAGTTCACACAGAGTGATGATCTCCTTATCTTGCGGTATTTCCATAAGCCTTGCCCGCAGTTGGTTGGAGGGAATAGCCAGTACCCGCTGGTCCTCGATGCGGCGTCCAGCTATTTCGCCGGGTTGGCGCAAATCCAGCAATACCAGATCCTCGCCCCGGTCCAGTTTGGCTTTGGCCTCTGCCGGTGTTACCCCTTGCACCAGGCCATCCAGTTTATTCCGGAGGGTATTGGTGGCGTGAAGGGCGATGTCCATGGCCGAGGCGAAGGGCGGGGCGTAGGCCAAGTCCAGGTTGGCCAACTGGTCGAGGGTACAGCCCATGGCCAGAGCAGTGGCCAACACATCCAGGCGCTTGATGGCATCACCGGCGCCCAGCACCTGAGCGCCCAGCAGGCGGCGGGAACATGCTTCGGCAATAACCTTGACGATAACCCGGGAACGCATGGGAAAGTAATGGGAAGTATCGGTGGCCGGCACAACAGCGGTAACCACCTGGTAGCCCAGCGCCTCTGCTTCGACGGTGGACAGGCCGGTCCGGCCAATATTCAGATCAAAGGCCTGCAGAGCGGTAGTGCCCAGCACCCCGGGAAAGCGGCTATCCCTGCCAGCGATATTGTCCCCCATCACCCGACCGTGTTTGTTGGCGGTTGAAGCCAGGGGCAGGTAAACCTGGTGTCCGGTAACCAGATGCAGGTTTTCCACACAGTCGCCACCGGCAAAGATAGCCGGATCACTGGTGCGCAGGCAGGCATCAACGGCGATGGCGCCGGTTGTACCAAGGGCCAGGCCAGCTTCCCTGGCCAGATGGACATTGGGCCGCACCCCGGCAGCGATAATCACCATGTCGGTGTCAATGGTATCGATGGTGGTCAATACCCGCCGCACCATCCCGCCAGCGTCCCCTTCCAGTCCCAACACCTGCTGCCCTGTACGTACATCCACCCCCCTTTGTCCCATCTGCCGCTGCAGCAGGTTGGCCAAATCCGGGTCCAAAAGCCTGGGCAGCACCTGAGGCTGCAGTTCCAGAAGGGTAACCTTCAACCTTTGCCCGGCCAAGGCGTCTGCTACCTCCAGCCCGATTAACCCCGCGCCAATAACGGCCACCCGTTTGATCTCCTTGGTGCGGATAGCCTGGATCACCCTCGCCACGTCGTGGGGGTGGTGAAAGGAAAAGACCCGCTGTAAATCGGTTCCGGGAATAGACAGTTCTATAGGCACGGAGCCCGTAGCCAGCACCAGGCGGTCGTATGGCCACACCTGCCGTTTACCTGTTCCCAAATGGGTGGCAATAACCTCCTGGCGGTTCCGGTCAATACCTTCGGCCAGAACCCCGGTAATCACTGCCACATTTTTTTCCTGGCGGAAAAAGTCTATATCCCGTACCAGGCCGGCAGCAGTGGTGGTCAATTCTTTCATGGGTACCAAACCGGCCAGATGATAGGGCAGCCCGCAACTGCCATAGGAGATCATGTCTCCCTTTTCCAGGATGGTTATTTCCGCATGGGGATCCAGGCGCCGTACCCGGGCAGCGGTTTTTGGGCCGGTGGCCACCCCTCCGATAATTAAAACCCTGGTCTTCATGCCAAAAACTCCAAAAAAGGTTTTTCAATATCCACCAGGGCATTCACCACCAGTTCGACCAACCCGCCGTAATGAATATTAAATTTCTCGGTCGTGTGGTAGAATTCTAAGATGTCCCTGATAGCCCCTTTACAGTTGGAACAAGGGGCACAGATGTACTTAGGAGTGCCGGGATCCATGGAACCCTGGAAGGCCTGCAGGATTTGCCTAAACTTCATGCGGGAACCGACCTGTTTTCTAAACTCGGGGAAATTCATGGATTGCATGATGGCAAACCCGCTCCCGCCACCACAGCAGTAGTTGTTCACTCCATGGGGAGTCATTTCCCGAAACTGGGGACAGATGGCCTGCAAGATTTGCCTCTGGGGCTTAACCACTCCCATCATCCTGACCACGTTACAAGGGTCATGGAGGGTCACGGGGAAATTGTTTTTTTGGGGATCTAATTTCAACACCTTCCGGTTTACCATTTCCCACAGAAGAGGCAGGAAGCTTTCCACCGGGATTTTGTCCTCACCCACCGTAATCCTGTCCATACTAACCGCGCTTGCCTTGTGGGCATGACCGCATTCACCAATGATAATTCGCCGCACTCCCAACTGTTTCGCCACCTTAAACTGCTCCTGGGCCACCCTCCTGGCCTGGACGTCATCATACCAAAGACCGTAGTTAACGTTGTCATAGCCAATCATATCACTGCTTAGCGTCCAATCCAAACCTGCCTCGGTAAAGAGAACAGCAAAGGCGGCGGGATTATCCGGCCAGGTCATGAACTCGCCGGCGTTGTGGGTTAAAAGAATGTCAGCTCCCTTTTTATCCACTGGAATTTTAATCTTTTTGCCAGTTTTGGCAAAAATGTCATCTTCCATAAATTCCAGCATATCCAAAAAGGCGGGCTTGGTGAGGCCGGTGGATGAACCTGTCTTTAACTGGAGCATGGTACCTTTTTCATGTAGTGGTTTGGGAGCAATGCCCATTTCCTGGCTGAAGATCTTTCTGATTTCACGGGCCAGTAAGCCGTTATCCAGCCCTAATGGGCAGGCTTGGGCACAGCGTCGGCACAGGTTACACCGGTAGGCCAGTTCTCCCAACCTGGCGATTGTCTCCCAATTTATGTCAATATCCGCTCCCACCAAGCTGCCCAGCATTTTCCCGCTCTTGGTCAAATGCTTTTTGACGATTTTGCGTAAGACCTCAGACCGGAAAATGGGCCTGTAAATCTCCTGACCCCCGCTGGCTTTAAAAATATGGCAGGCCTCGGAACAAGTATTGCACTTGGCACAATATTTAATGGAAAGAACCAGGGGTTGCAAGAAATTCCGGTTAACATCATCGGAAAAGATTTTTGCCAGGCCACTCAAAAAGCTGTTTACCACTTGCTCCTCTTCTGCCTTTGTCTGCGGCCTGATGAGGGTGTCAATCCCCACATACCCATCCAAAGTGGTACAGTGTTTCTCCTTCCAGGCATCTTTGGGAACTGTTAAGGGTGGTTCCATGCCAGGTTGATCATATGGGGCTGGCAGATCCATCAATTTGCCCAATTGAACCAGCTGTTCCGTCCGTTTGCCCATGTCTTGGGGTTTCAGATTTTTCATTGTTCTATCCTCCCTCGGATAGTCTAATTCCCTTTGTTGTTAATGTGGGGAGCCGACCATGAGGTTTTGGGCTGGTAGCTCAAGGCCTTGCGGACACTTGCTTCTATCTTGGCGCCCCGAAGATTCGGCTCGTTCTCCCACAAAACCTTATGGAAGGTGAAATATTTGCCCACATAATGACTCATCTTGGTAAAAGGAATATAAACGAGAAGGGCTCCCAGCAAAATGATGTGTACCGTCAAAACGCCGCCGTGGGTAAAGGGAGTAAAAGTAAACAACCCCTTCATGATCATCCGGCCGTAGTTGAACCCGGGGTCGCCAACCCAAACCATCATTCCGGTGATCACAACTGCAAAGATAAATAACAGGTTAAAATATTCCTGGGGTGTTGTGTATTTTCTTAACGTGGTATCGGTAAACCTGCGCAAAATAAGGGCTATTGAGCCCAAGGCGGTAAGCAAGGCCCCGACGGAACCCGATATTAAAGTGGCATAATAGATGAAGGAAGGAAGACCCGATGGCTCTGTCAGGGCTCCCACCCCCAACAAGATGGTCCACACACCGAGAAAATAGATGCCCAAATGCATGGTATAGGACAGCCACCAGAAAGGCCTCTGGTTTACAAACAAGTTCTTGATAAACAGCATCTCTTTGAGCATTTCTTTCAGCTCGCCCACATGGGAGACTTCCCTAGGCTTTGCCCACCATTGGTAGTCCTCAAAATAGGATCCGCCATATTTGGCCCGTTCCCCTGTTTCCTTGGGCACAGGGTACAGTTCCCACCTGCTGTGCATAGGCATTTTGGCATATTTTAGGGCCTTCCAGAGGGACACAAAGACAAAAATAAACAAGGAGAAATAGATATAAACAAGCAGGATCAATTTATCCAGCCTCCTTCTTACCTGGCTGTTTCCTCTTTAACGCTTACGGCTATCTTGTAAAGGACAGTAAGAATCAGCCCCCCAATGGCCCAAATACCAAGGGTGATTAACACCTCCGGCAGGGTAGGCACATATTCCACCACCTTTTTAAAGGCATTGGGAACAAACCCGGCGATCACCAAACCCAGGCCCTTTTCAATCCACAGGGAGACAAACACCGCCACACACGCTATGGTCAGCGTTCTTTCATTGGTACGGGTTTTCGGGTTAAGCAAAAGCACCAGGGCTATTATTGCCAGTAGTGTAAAAGTCCACATGAAGGGAACCAGGTTGCCTTGTCCGTACAGGCCAACAAATAGGTACTGCAAACTGTACATGTGCCCCGGTACCTGGCTGTAAAAGGCTGTGAACAGTTCCAGCCCCACGAAGAACACGCTGACAGCCATGGCATAGGTAACGATGGACGCCAGTTTACCAATGGCCTCTTCCCCGGCGTCAAACTTGCTGATCCGCTTCATCACCAAGCAAAGGATTATCAATAAAGCCGGGCCGGCGGCAAAGGCGGAAGCCAGGAAGCGGGCGGCCAGGATGGCGGTCATCCACAAGTGCTTACCGGGAAGGCCGGCATACAGGAAGGCGGTAACGGTGTGGATGCTCACCGCCCAGGGGATGGAGACGTAAATCAGGGTCTTGACCCACTTGGGCGGTACAACGCCTTTACGCTCCGCTTCCAGCACGTTCCACCCGATCAGGATATTCAATAAGAGATAGCCGTTTAATACGACCATATCCCAGAACAGGATAGAGTTAGGGGTCGGATACAGAAGCACGTTAAACAGCCTAGTTGGTTTTCCCAGGTCAACGATAATGAAAAGCAAACACATGGTAACAGCGGCAACCGCCAAAAACTCGCCGAAGATGGTAATCCTGCCGAAGGACTTGACATTGTGCAGGTAATAGGGTAGAACCACCATCACGGCGGAGGCCGCCACCCCCACCAGAAAGGTAAACTGGGCGATGTAAAGGCCCCAGGAGACGTCCCTACTCATACCGGTGACGGTCAATCCCTGCTGCAGTTGGGCCAGGTAGTACATAAACCCGATTCCAAACAGGGCGACAAGCAGCGCGACCCACTGCCCATATCCTTTACTGCCCCTCAAAGCCTTTGCCAGCATAACTACCCCTCCTCACGACACGATGTAATAGATTTTGGGTTTTGTGCCTAGATCGGGTTTGCGCTGTATGGTGTAACGGGCACGCAGCACCTTTCTTACCGCGGACTCGGGGTCATCCAGATCGCCGAAAACTAAGGCATTGTGTTTACATGCTTCCACACAGGCTGGGACCAACCCGGCAGCCAGCCTCTCTTCACACAGGTTGCACTTTTCCACCACCCCTTTTTCCCGGGTGGGGAAAGCGCCATTCACTTCCTTGATGAAAGGCCTGGGGTCCCTGAAGTTAAAGCTTCTGGCGCCAAATGGGCAGGCAGCCATGCAGTAGCGGCAGCCGATACACCGGTGATAGTCCATCATGATTATACCGTCCGACCGCTTGTAGGTGGCCTTGGTGGGGCATACCCGCACACAGGACGGATTGGCGCAATGGTTGCAGAATACCAGCACCGGCTTGCCCTTGACACTTTCCGCAAGATAGGCGTGTTTTTGTTCGGGAAAGGTGTTTTCAAAGGGTTCGGTCCACACCCACTTGATCTCTTCCTTGACAGAGCCGATGTCAGGTACGTTGTGGGTCTGGTGACAGGCCAGAATACAGTCGGTACAGTCGGGTTCCCCTTCTTCCCAGCACTTCTGCATATCCACTACCATGGCCCACTGTTTACCGGGCAGGGCTTCCGGGTTGGCAGCATACTTGGTCTGGTTGCTGCCGGCGAACACCCGGGCTACCGGGAGGGCTCCCAAACCCAAGGCACAGAACCCGCCGATCTTGATAAAACTCCTCCTCTGCATGTTATCACCTACCCTCCTTCGGTTGGATGTGGCACGTCCAGCAGTCGGGTTTTACCCCCACGTAACTGTGGCAGCTGTTGCAGAACTGGACCTGGCTTAGCTGGTTGCTGGTTGTCTTGACCTGTTTCGGCGGTATGTTGGCATGGCAATCCAAACAGGTATTCTGCAGGCTCATTTCATACTTTTTACCATCGCCAGCAATGTACACCCGGTTGCCGGTGCGGACCACCGCATTGCGCCATTCTTTTAACAGTTCCATGTGGTTGGCCCGCATGAACTCTCTGTTTTCAACGCACTTTTTCTCCACAAGCTTTTGGATGGCCGGGGTATTGAGATCGGGTTCTGGCGCCGGCGCGGCCCCTAAACCATACCAGAAGGGAAAGGTCAGCAGAGCAAAAAACAGCACTAATCCGGTAACGATACTGCGGCCGTTATACATCGCCATCACCATCCCCTTCGGCCAGGGGATTGCCCCGCAGGTCGCTGGTCCGAGGCACTTCCCCGCTCATGATTAATGCATTACCCACCAGTTCGTGCAGACCCGCCACTTCCACCCCTGGGACCCAGTATTGCATCAGCGGCGGGAGGGCGGCCCGATCTACCGCGCAAATACAAGCGAGGGTGTTAACCCCGTATTTTTCCCGTACGTACCGCACCGCGTTCGCCCTGGGGAACCCACCCCGCATCCTCATTTCGGAAAATTCGTCGGAGTTCAAACCACCGCCGCTGCCACAGCAGAAAGTCTGTTCCCGGATGGTACCTTCCGGCATATCGTAAAAATGATTGCAGACATTGCGCAGGACGTACCGTGGCTCTTCAAATAACCCCATAGACCTGGCCGGGTTGCATGAATCATGGAAGGTAACTTTGAAATGGTCATTGCGCCGGGCATCCAATTTAAGCTTGTTGTGCCTGATCAGGTCGGCGGTAAACTCGGCAATGTGAACCATCTTGGTGGACCCGGCGTGATCAAACCGGGTACCGGTGATGGGGGATACCGGCACTTCCAGAAAGTCGGCCGGTCCGTTCATGGTATCCATATACTGGTGGATAACCCGCCACATGTGGCCGCACTCCCCGCCCAGGATCCACTTCACCCCCAGGCGTTTGGCTTCGGCATAGATCTTATAATTGAGCCGCTTAGCCATTTCCATGGAATGGAAGAAGCCGAAGTTGCCTCCGTCGGAGGCATAGGTGCTCCAGGTGTAATCCAGGCCCAGTTCATGGAATAACATCAGATAACCCATCAGGGTATAAGTACCGGGGTCGGCGAAAACGTCCCCGGAGGGGGTGACAAAAAGGATTTCCGCCCCCTTACGGTTAAAGGTGGGTTCGATTTTTACCCCGGTGAGTTTTTCAATATCTTCTACACAAAACTCGACCATATCCTTAAAGGTATGCGGCTGGATGCCCAGGTGGTTACCGGTACGGTAACAGTTGGCCACCGGCCCGGCAATCCAGTCGATGTTGCAGCCCAGCAGGTTCAACAATTCCCTGACGATGATGGTGATCTCGGCGGTATCGATGCCGTAGGGGCAAAAGACCGAACAGCGCCGGCATTCGGTGCACTGGAAGAAGTAATAGAACCATTCTTTGATGACATCTGTGGTCAATTCCCTGGCGCCGGCGAATTTGCCCAGAATTTTGCCGGCGGTGGTAAAATCCTTGCGGTAGACAGAGCGAAGCAGTTCCGCCCTTAATACCGGCATGTTTTTGGGGTCGCCCGAACCGATAAAAAAGTGGCACTTGTCGGCACAGGCGCCGCACCGCACACAGATATCCATGAAGATTTGCAGGGACCGGTACCTGCTTAAACGCTCCCGCAAGCCCTCCAGTACGATTTCTTTCCAGTTCTCCGGTAGCTTCCAGTCTTGCTGGTCGGGCGACCAGTCCCGGGGATTGGGCAGGTCCACCGCTTCCAGGTTTTTGGCCTTGGCAGCATGGCTGTAGGTGCCTTTTTTGAACACCACCGGCGTATCCATCCATCCGGTCTGCGGTGGCCGGTGATCGATCTTCAACAACTGGTCCGGCTTGGGAACAGACGCCATAGCTTAACTCCTCCTTTGCAACGGGAATTGGGCAGGTTAACTAACCTTGGCCTGGCTGTTTTCCACCGGTAGCCCGGCTTCTTCCATCTTGCGTCCAAACTCTGCTTCATAATCGGCATAGGTGTGTACCTTGACCGGGTAATTCCACGGATTAACGTGCCGCCGCGCCCGGCTGTCGTTGGCAAGGTTGCGGGTAGGCGCCATAAAAATACCTGCCATGTGCATCAATTTGCTGAAGGGAAAATAGGCGAAAAGGACGCAGACCAAAAAGAGGTGGATGTAAAAGATGACACCTATTCCCTCCGGAAGTACCGGCTTAAAGGTCACCAATCCCATAGCCAATTTTTTTACTGCGGCAATGTCCACCTTGAAAAAATATCGCATGGATATGCCAGAAAGGGCGATTCCAAAGATGACAAAAAGAGGGAAATAGTCCGCAGGCAGGGATATGTATCGCATCTGGGGGATGCACACCCGCCGCAACAGGAGATAGAGTACCGTTGCCAAGATTATCAGGTCGGTGATAAAAAAAGCTTGCAGTCCTACCTGGAAAAACCCGTCCAGGCTGCCAAGGGAATGAACAACGGCGGGCACAGGCTCGGTAAAGAACCGTAAATGCCTAAAAATCACCACCAAAAAGGACCAGTGGAACAACAGTCCCGCCAGCCACAACCATTTCTCCCAGGTAAAAGTCAGGCGCCGACCTTCTCCCAGTTCCGCCTTTACGTTCTTAAACAGAGAACGGAAAAACAGCACTTCCAAAGCAAGCCGAGCCACAACTCCTGCGGTGGTAACGGGACTGTCGATGGCGCTGGCCTTGATCCAGGGTAAGGATTTTTGCTGTCCGTGGACGGTGGGAATGGAAAAAGGCACGGGCGACCGGCCCCATTTGACCACCCGGCCGATTAGCCCCAGGCAAAAAACCACCAGGGCCAAGTAGGGGATGATAACCCCGAAAAAGAATTGCAGCTTTAGTCCCTGGACTCCCAAAAAGACAAGCATAATAATTCCTACCACTACCAGCCCGGCAAACTGCATTTGATCTTCCTCCTTTCAGACTAAAATGTAGCCCCACCGGCTCTGGCCAAAAGCCTGGCGGTGCGGTTCTTTATTTCGTTGATTCGGACTTCATTTAAATGTTCACGGCACAACATATATTGATCAAAGGCAAGCAGGGCCAAATTGTCAATCATGGTTTCAAAGGCAAGGATTTCGGGGGTAGAAACGCGGTTTGCCTGGATTTCCCCGGACAGTTGTTCCCGCACTACTCCTTTTAAGCGGAACACAAAGTCCACAGCCTGGGATGGACTAAAATCCTCAACAGCCCGTATGCGCATGATTTTATCCAAACAGGGACGTACCCGATGTGGTTCCAGACCTTCCAGCAGTTGCTCGAAAAGGCCTTCTAACCCCTGAAAAAAGGCGTAACCCATAGGGTTGGCAAATTGCTCCTGGTATTTTTCCAGGAACCTGCCGCTTTCACCGGCATAGTCTGCCAGCAACACCTGAAACCATTTTGTCACCACTGGGGCTTTGTTCTGCCGCATCCACTCTGCCAAAGCCATACCAGGACACACCCTTCATCTTTCTGTCTTTTTCGAAAAAAAGTGGATTGGGCGCCGGAGCCGGACAAATCCGGCTCCGGTATTTTGCCCACCGGTTTTGAACCTGGGTTATTTACACACAGCCGGTTGGTTTGGGCAGCCCGGCGATTTTACACGCACCCTTGGCGGGACCCGAGGGGAACAGTTCATAGATCTTTTTCAGGTCATAGCCGGTGTCCTTGCAGAGTTTGCGCACCATGGGGGCGATGCCGAACTCGGTGTAATAGTTACGCAGGTAGTTGACCACTTTCCAGTGATCTTCCGACATTTCTTCCAGTTCTTCGGTCTTGGCCAAAGCCATGGCAACTTCTTCGGTCCACTCTTCGGGATTTATCATAAAGCCGTCCTCATCCAGACCAATCTGCTTGCCGTTGACGTCCAGGTTCACCATTTATACCTCCTATCTCGTTAGATCTTTGGCAGTCCTTCACCAGAACCCTTAAGGGTGACATAGGTGGTGCCGATGTACAGGTACTCAACCAGATCTTCGTTGGCCAACTCCTTAATAGCCGCATCCACCAGGGCCTTTTTTATATCCAGAGTTGCAGCGATATCGCGACTCTTGGCTTTTGGGACTTTGTGCAGGTAGTCCAGTACCTTGTCCTTGATTTCCGGATTGGCTGCTTCCACCATGGGCTATTCCCCCTAATACTTAAAGTTGGTGGTGGACCGGAAGGTAGTCGGCGCCAGGGTGAAGTCATCAATATGCTTATCGGTGAAGGGAATACCCGTCAGCTTGAAGAAACGTTCCCACCCCACCCGTTCAATCCACTCACCAACCCTTTCACCCGGCCTGGCGTTGGTCGCCCAAACATGGACGATGTTCTTAACCGCTTCGGTGACCTCTGGCCAGCGGGGCGGATTGTTGGGCAGGTAAGGGATGGCCAGTTTGGAAAACATGGGCGGTTTCCTGGAGTTGGACACCTTGCCGCCAACGAAGATGGCCACCCCATCGTTGGCTGGATTCATGATGTTAACCGCCGGGCTCATGGTGTAACAGTTGCCACAGTACATGCATTTCTCTTCATTAATAGTAATGGACTTGGTCTTGGGGTTGGGCTTGATGGCATAGGTGGGGCAAGCCGCAACTACCGAGGGGGTTTCACTGACCTTGGCAAATAGTTCGTGATCGATGGTGGGAGGCACCCGGTGAATACCGCAAATGGCGATATCGGAGCAGTGCACCGCGCCACACATATTGATACAGCAAGCCAGCGCCAGTCTCAATTTGGCAGGCAGCTTCATTTCCACAAAATGTTCATATAACTCATCCATGACCGCCTTGACAATACCGGAGGCGTCGGTGGCCGGGGTGTGGCAGTGCACCCAACCCTGAGTGTGGATCATGTTGCTGACGGAATTGCCGGTTCCACCCACCGGCAGCCCCTTAGCAGCCAGTGCGGTGATCAGCGGTTCCACCTGATGTTCATCCGTTAAGAGAAACTCCACATTATGCCGGCTGGTAAAGCGAAGGAACCCACCACAAAACTTGTCTGCCAAATCGGCCACATCCCGGATAAAGTCGACACTGACCAAACGCGGGGAAGCTGCCCGTACGGTAAATACCACAACACCGTTTTCCGATACGTGTTTTAAAACACCTGGCCGGAGGATTTCATGGTATTGCCATTTCCCATAGTTCTCCTTGATTACCGGAGGCAACATCTCCTGGTAATGGGGAGGTCCGATATCAGTTCTTGCCATCCGACTTCACCTCTCTTAGCCTTTATTTACTTCTTCCGGCCACCAGAACCAGTAGGGGTTAGTCCGCGGGGCCATGACCATTTGCGGTGTGGGCTCAAGGCCCATATCCCTCAGGAAGTAGCGCATCCCCTTGCGGTAGATCAGTTCACCGAG
This sequence comes from Firmicutes bacterium UBA2598, assembly GCA_002339345.1. Lineage (GTDB taxonomy): Bacteria > Bacillota > PH28-bin88 > PH28-bin88 > PH28-bin88 > UBA2598. The sequence goes on from DDKM01000069.1 coordinate 91,302, forward strand.
GCGCTCCCGGGATTTGCCGTGCTCGTCCCACCATTCGGTGATGCGGGTGATCAGGTCTTTTAGATCTTCATAGGGAGGTTCCAGTTTCATGAAGGGCACAATTACCCAAGACAGCATGGCACCCTGAACCACCGGGGCCTTACCACCGACCAGGATACTGGCACCCTTTTCCACACCCGGGCGCAAGGCTTTGGGCATTACGTTAATACAGTGCATGCACCGAACACAGTCTTCGGCGCACAGGGTGAGTTTGCCATTTGTCGCATCCCACTCCAGAGCGCTGGTAGGACACTTTTGTACCACCATCTTGGAAATGTCCATCCCGCTATCGACATAGGCCTTAACCGCAGCGTCATCTATCCTGATGGCGTCCCGCCAGGTACCGATGATGGTGAAATCCGCACGGGCTATGGCTGCCACACAGTCATTGCCACACCCGGATACTTTGATCTTGAACTTGTATGGCCACATGGGCCGGTGGATGTAATCCTGGAAAGCCATGGTGATTTCATGGGTAACATCCAGGGTGTCGATGCAGGCATATTCACATCGGGCCGGACCTACACAGCAGCTGGGAGTGCGCAGGCCTCCGCCGGATCCGCCTAGGTCGAAGCCGGCGTCACTCAAATCGTCAAAACAGGGTTGCAGTTTACTGGTGTCGGTTCCTAAAAGGATCAGGTCACCGGTGGATCCGTGCAGGTTGGTCAAGCCGCTGCCGTGTTTTTCCCAAATGTCACAGATTTTGCGTAAGGTATCCGAAGTGTAAAACCAACCGGCAGGCTGGTTGACCCGCACCGTGTGAAATTCGGCCACATTGGGAAATTCTTCGCCCTTTTGGGAATAGCGGCCGATCACACCGCCGCCATAACCCCTCACACCCACGATCCCGCCGTGTTTCCAGTAACCAGTCTTGTCCTCGAAGGATTTTTCCAACTGTCCCAACAAATCTTCAGCCTTAGCGCTCTTTTTTCCAGCTCTTTTAATTTCCGTCACAAAGCTTGGCCACGGTCCCTTTTCCAGTTCATCTAACAAGGGAGTTTTCCGATCGGTCATGTAAAACCACCTCCATTTGCCATACTAAGCCTGTTCCTGGGTATAATAATCTCTCTTTCCATTCTTATGTGAGCCCGTTTTTCACCCCCCTTTACCTTGTAAACCGGTGGGCTGATGGATGTTAAAACTCCTGCAGATTTACAGCACCTGTTTCACAGACAGAAACACATGTTTCACAGCCCATACACTCCACATCGCCATTCACTTCCGCCTTCCCGCCCTCCAGGAACAACATTTCCACCGGGCAGTTACTGATACACTCCCCACAGCCGTTGCACTTTTCCTGCTTGATGCTGACCATATACATAACGAAATCCCTCCTTTCGCTCATTATTACAATCTTTTCGAAAAAAGGCAGCGTAAACCCAAACAGGTTGGACCAGAAGGCACTCTGCTATAAAGATACGAAAGGACCTGCCATTCATGCCTGAATTTAACTGGTTGACCCGCTTAATCAACTGGTATTTGGATTATCAGAACCCCTTAAAGGGCTGTGCCAAGCCCGCCGCATCACCCCTTTTGTGAAAAAGCTCATCATCACTTAACATATCCTATATATAATAATATTTTCGCCATTTATAAAATATCTCCTGCAAACAACCGAAAAAACTTTGTAATTTTTAGCACTCTTCTGGTTTGGGCAGCCCGGTCAACTGGCAAATCAGGGCGATGGGGTTTCCGGTAAATAACCGGTAAACATCTCCTTTAGGGATCCCGGTACCCCTGATTAAGGTGCGTAAGTTGCACATCCGACCATTTTGCTTATAGTAATCCACGGCGAAATGCAGCAGCAACCAGTGTTGCTCCCCCAGTACCAGCCCTTGCTGCCTGGCTGTCTGTTCCACCCGTTCAGCCATTACCGATGTACAGGCCATGGGATTCCCTCCCGTTCTAGGGTGAAGATTTACGCCGCCCAAGTAAACGGACCATATCCAGTACCGCATTCTTTTCTTCCGCTGAACAACCGCGGAGACCATGGATAATTTCATCCACGGTATCATCCCGCAATTGCCCGGGTGTTTGGCAAGTCCCGCGGAATGTTTCCATTGCCGCTACCCACTGGGTCATTGCCTGCAGCTCCCTCTCCGTCCAACCCGCCAAGGTGGACACCAGGTTCCGAATGACCGGACGCTTCAAGGCCTCTTTGATCTCATCACCAATGGTATCCAGCCAAGGGTCACGCTCCTCCCTGTCCTCCAGGAGAAAATAGCAGGCGGATACCCCCAGTACCTCAGCAATTCTGTTCAGGGTACCCACCGAGGGCTGGACTCTCTCCGTCTCGATCTGGCCAATAAGGCTGTGGGATATACCCACCTTGTGGGCCAACTCCTTTTGCGTCATACCAATCCGCTCACGCAGTCGCTTGATGCGGATTCCCAAACCATCCTCTCCACCGCCAGCCAGCAGTTGGCTGATAGGCAGCCCCAGGGCACCGGCCAGCTTTTCCAGGGTCTTTAGGGAAGCTGACGAGCGGCCCCGCTCCACCTCGCTTAAGTGGGCAAGGGACACACCGGCCTTCTTGCTCAGCTCGCTAAGGGTGACCCCTTTGGACATCCTGGCCTGGCGCAACTTTCTCCCCAATGCTTCCCCTTCCAGTTCCTTTCCCTCACCGGTTCCCCCGCCTTCGTCGGTCAAGAAACCTTCCGGCACTTCAAACAACCGGGCAATTTCCTCAATGGTGACCTTTGATAAGCGCCGTTCCCCCCGTTCAATCTCGGCCATACATTCCGTGGGGATATCCAGTAGATCCGCCAACTGCTCCAGCGGCATTCCCTTTTGCTCCCGTAAATGTTTTAACTTTAACCCAACGCCAGCCACTGCTTACACCATCCTCCCGTTAAGTGACAGTATATGAATATAACTATCCTTATTTTACATTATATACCCGGAAAATGACTGGCAGTGGCGGATTTTCAAATTGTTTTAGCCAAAATCACCCTGTTTGCCGCAACTTGCCGTTCTGCCGCCAGGGAAACCAAGTTCTTTACCCATTCCCCAGTGCCGCAGACATGCAGATGGTTATAGGCGGCCATAACGTTTTTATAAACCAGGCCATCCCGCCGCCCATCGACGCCATATCCCTTGAGTACCCGGTAAGCAAAACCAACCCGGCCTTCATCCAGGTTGATCACCCGGGAGTGGTGGAATTCATGCCCGCGTACTACCTGCCCGGTACGCAAATAGCCATTTTGCCCACAGACCTCCATGATGGTATACCCGTGGCCCTGGGGTTTATGCTCCATTACGATATCCGCCGGCAATGCTCCCACCATGGGATAACTCACACCACGGTAGTGGAGGGTTCTACAAAGGTACATCAATCCCCCGCATTCAGCATAGACCGGCAGCCCGGCCTCGATCTCTGCCAGCACTGCACGCCGCAGTCCTTCATTGGCAGCCAGTTCGGCAGCAAATTCCTCCGGAAAACCGCCGCCAATGTATAGTCCGTCTATAGAAGGCAGCTGCTGCTGGGCCAGGGAGTCTATCCAGACCAGTGTCGCCCCAGCCGCCTGGAGTGCCTGCAGGTTTTCAGGATAGTAGAAGCTGAATACCCTGTCCCGGAAAACGCCGATGGATACAGCCCGGCCTGTCCTGTCCCTCGTCTGATCCGATTGTAGGGAATACTGGCCGGGGGTCACCTTCACCAGCGGCGCCCCGCCAGCGATTTCCATCAGTTTCGGCCAATCAACATTACTGTCCACCGCCCCGGCTAAAAGATCCAGGCAGTGGTGCAAAGACTGATTTTCCGCTGCGGGAATCAGTCCCAAATGCCGGTCTGGCACCCCAAACTCCTTGTTTTTAGGCAGGATTCCCACTACCGGCAACCCCGTATAGGCCTCCACGGCCTCCCTGAGCATTTTTTCATGCCTGGAACCCGCAACCCTGTTCAGGATTACGCCCTCCACATGCACCTCCCGGTCAAATAACCGGTATCCACTCACCAACGCCGCGACACTGCGGGTCATGCGGGTACAATCAACCACCAGCAATACCGGGGTCTGCAACAATTTGGCCAGTTCGGCGCTGCTGTTACTGCCGGCCAGGTCCAACCCATCATACAACCCCATGGCCCCTTCCACTAGCGCCAGGTCTGCCTGTTGGGCCCTCACAGCAAAATTATGCAACACTCCCTCCGGTGTCATCATGAAACAATCCAGGTTGAAACAAGGCCGGCCTGCCGCAAGGCCAAGCCAACCCGGATCGATAAAATCAGGCCCCTTTTTGAAGGGCTGTGCCTTCACTCCCCGTGCCCGCAAGGCGGCCAGTAACCCCATGGTCAAGGTGGTCTTGCCAGACCGCCCATGGGGTGCAGCCAACATCAACCTGGGTATTCTGATGTACATACCCTCACTCCAGTTCCTGCCGGAAATAATCCCACCCGATCCTGTCCAGAAAATCACCGATACGCTCCCCGGGTACAGCTCTAGCGCACCATCTATCAACCAGAAACTCTATCTTTCCGATCAGATCATCATAGTTGAGGGGGATTGCCGGAATATAATGGTGCAAAACCCTGGCCAACCGGGGAGTGCCCTTAATACCACCACCCCGCCCGCCTACGGCGATGGCCGCCCCCCGGATCACCCCCATTTCAATGGCCTCCGGTGCCGTCAACAAACAGGATGTACAGCGCACGCAGAGATCGAGATCCACCTGCACCGACACGCCGTCCGGCAGTTCCCGTCGGTGCAGCGCTCCTACCGGGCAATGGGACCGAAGATATTCCACATTGATGCCTGACCGGATCAGCCGCTCATCGGACACCCGCGGCCCATCCAGGAATACCCCCAGGATGCCGATATCCGCCTCAATTCCCCCACCACACTGGTTAGGACACCCGGCAGCGGATATCTTTAGCCCTGCCGGGTAGTTATGGTGTTGAACACCGTCAAAAAGACGGTCCATCACCATTTTTAATATACTGGGGGCGTCGATGACCGCGTTTTGGCAGTGGATAAATCCATTGCAGCATTTGGGCTGGTGGAGGGAGTTGGCGGTACCCCCCACAGCCAAACCATGGGCCGCCACCTCATCCAGCAGCTCTGCCAACCGGGAAGGAGGGACCCCTACCAGCTCGAAGCCCTGGCGGGAGGTCCGGCGACCAGTCAGCGCATATTCCCGTATCCAGCGGGCCAGCAGGCGCAGGGTGTTGCTGGACAGAAAACCGCCGGGCGGGAGCAGCAACCGGACGGAAATACACTCGAAACCGTCATCGGCAAGGTGTCTGAATACACCTGGCTGCATGTGCCGGTGCTCCACCCATTTCCCGGTACGTTCCAGTAGCGGGCCTGGTATCTCCCGGCGGTAGTCTGGCATAATCCCGGCCGGTATGCCAAGGGCATTAGTCAACCCCGTCACCCCCTTTTTCCGGCAAAACCCCTTGTACCCGTAGTTCCTGTAATACCCGCTCCCGGCCAAAACGGCGCACAAAATCTCCGATGCGCTCCTTTTCCCTGGCATAGGTATCCCACAGTTCCAGGAAAGCGCCATACAAATTCCCGATCAAGGTAAAATCATTGTTTTTGACAGGCAAAAACGATATCAGCACATCACCGGGCATGGGACCCTGGGGCCCCCTGTTACCGTATTTCCCCCCTACCACCCAGGCCACCCCCTTGTCCAGGCCGGGCCTAATGGCGGGACACACACCGACACAACGCATACACCGCCGACAGGTCTGCCCGCAAATTAACAGATCGCCATCCGGCAACAGCCGGATGGCGGCGGCCGGGCAAATACCGGCTAAGCCGGCCAAGCTTCCTCCTGCTTCCACCCAGGTCTGCAGGCGGGCCCGATCCACAACCGGGGTATCCCGGAACACACCGATAAACCCATGATCTTTTTGCGTCCCCACCCTGCTGCAGTCATGCCGGCAGCCGGATACTGCCGTCTTGCACTTGTGCGGAAGGGAAGGGTATTGTTGCTCGCCTATAAACCTACGGCCAAGGTATGTGGCCAAAGCACTGGCATCCACCACACCGTATTCACAGCGGATGGGGCCGCAACAGGAAACAATACAGCGCAGCCCGTCCCCGGTAGAGCCGACATCCAATCCATGGCGGTTTAATTCCCGCACCAGGGGTATGACCTGCTCCTTTTCCAAGTACATTTCCATGGCCCCGCCGGTGGCTAAGTGGATGTGAGCCTCGGCATACCGGTCTGCCAGGTCAGCCAGCAGCTCAAGGGTTTCCGATCCTAACCACCCCCCACACGGACTCAGGATGCGTACAAAGGCCTTATCCTTAAAGGGCTTGCGCATAGCCCGGATGCCTGCCCCACCCGGCAGTTCAGCGATACTTCCCTCCCCACCATGACAAAACAGGGAACCATTGGCTTGCAGACCCATTTCATACGCATCCAGCGGGTACGCACTGTCCAGGAGTTGGGTGACATGACTCGGGTACCTGCCCTGAGCCAGACACCTCACCATCACCCGTTGCGAGCCTTCCACAGCCGATCCCCCCCCCGTTGGCGGCTGCCTGTACCAGGCAGCTTGTGCTTTCTTTCACTACCGCATATTTCTGTCAACCCCGGGAATAATCCTGCTGCCCGCCGGTGTTTCCCTTTCATTTATAAAAATTCCCCTCTGGCCTCCTCCGCCCGCACCGTCGCCAGGGCCTGTTCTATTCTGGCAATCACCTCCGGCACGGCAGCCGTCGCACCCTTTACGGCATATCCGGCAACGGCATTAACCGCCCCCTCCGCACGGGTCAGTTCAGCCAGAAATTCGCCGTATCTTGCATAACTGCCATAGGCACTGCGGACCAGTGCGGGCCAACTATCCCCCTCGGCACCCAGAAGGGCCAGATAGTGTCCCACCAGCAGCTCTATTTCCACCATCTGTCTTTGATAGATTTCCAAGATCATTCCACTTGCCCCGGGGTTCCGCCACACTTTTGAACGGGCCTGTGCCAGCGCCTGTACCGGCGCCAGTTCACCCCGGTGGATGCGCCAGGCGGCTTCCAGGGCCGTTTTTTTGGTGAAAAGATAACCCTGGCGAACCACCTCTGCCTTTTCCTTAAAGACCTGATAACGCTGCATAAAGGGAATAAAAGCCATGGGAAACAAAAACATCCATACCGAGACCTCAGGCCTTTCCAGCACCTTAGCGGCAACCCGGCCGGCGACGCGCTGTTCACGGGACATGATAAGGTTGTATTTGTCATTTTTCCTCACCTTAGCGGCCCCCCGTATCTGATGGGACAAACCGCTGGGAACTGCGCATATAGGTTTCAATCTCCCTGATCTTTTCCACCCCGGTATAGAAAAAGGCGCCCGCTTCAATTTTCTCTTCGATAATTATACCGTGGGCCTTGGTAAAGCCCAGAAAACCGGATAAAAACGGGAGAAAAAGAAAAGCAAAGGCATAAAGCAAAAACACACCAATTATTAGTGAAAACCATTTTTTCCATGGGCCGGGCAGGCAGTAAAGCCTGCCCGGCAGTACGTTTACAGGTCTCAAGGCCAAGACCTCCAAACTCCTTACTTCATCAGCTTTTCAGTGATTTGCGGGAAGAACTTAAAGAACATCAGGTAAGCCATGGCCAAGGTCAGCGCCAGGTTGAAGGACTGACCACATACATAGAGGATCACCGGCTTGCCGCCTTTAAAGTACTTGGCCAACTCCCGGAAGTTGGTGGAGAGGCCGATGCTGGTAAAGGCCAGGGCGAAGAACCAGCCCTGCAGGGGAGAAATCCAGGCCCGGACAATACCGTCATCGATCATGACCTTACCCACATCATTACCCATAGCGGCATACATCACCGAGAACACGATGGAAGCACCGATAAAACCGAGCACAAATTTCGGGAACCGGTTCCAGATTTCCCGCAGAGCACCCTTGAAGCTAAGGTCCACTTCCCC
>DDKM01000090.1 GCA_002339345.1 Firmicutes bacterium UBA2598
CCACACCGGTTCATAGGCGATGATCACGCCTTTTACCTGTTCAGGGGCTAAGCCTTTTAGCCCCCCTTCAACCTGGGTCCGGCAGATCTCCTCCGTTTGGCCAGCCTCCCGCTGTTCCAGGGTTTCCCCCACACAAAGGATGGGAACCAGTCCTGCACTCAGGGCTGCCTTTACCTTCCTGTTTACAAGTTCATCGGTTTCACCGAAATATTGGCGCCGCTCGGAATGCCCGATAATCACATGACTACAGCCCACCGCCACCAGCATCCCCGCTGAGACCTCCCCGGTATAGGCGCCTTCCGCCTGCCAGTGCACATCCTGGGCGCCCATGCGTACGGCAGAACCGGCGAGGGCCCGTCCCACCGCTTCCAGGGCGGTAAAGGGGGGACAGATTACTATTTCCACCTCCCGGGCATCCCGCACCAGGGGCAGCAACGCCGTGACCATGGCCGCCCCCTCAGGTCCAGTCTTATGCATTTTCCAGTTGCCCGCTATTACCGGAATTCGCACCGGATTACCTCCTCCTCCAAAGGCCATCCCCTGTCCTTGACGGTTCGGGCAAAACCCGGTTATTTAGTATGTCGACGGGCCGCCAGGACCTCCACCCCCGGCAGGCTGCGCCCCTCCAGGAATTCCAGGGAAGCGCCTCCACCGGTGGAAATATGGGTAATGCGGTCCGCCACCCCGGCCTTTTCCACCGCCGCCACCGAATCCCCGCCGCCGATGATGGTGATGCCCGGACATTCTGCCACTGCCCTGGCTATCTCCTCGGTGCCACGGGCAAAGGGCTCCAGTTCGAACACCCCCATGGGACCGTTCCATACCACCGTCTTCCCGGTGGCGATAGTCTGGCGGTAACTTTCAGCTGTAACCGGCCCGATATCCAGGGCCATCCAACCTTCCGGCACCTCATTCGCCGGTACAACCCGGCGCTCGGCATCCGCCGCCATGGCCGCTGCCACCACCAGATCGGTTGGCAGCAAAAGCTGCACCCCTTTGGTCGCGGCCTGGGCCATCAGTTCAGCAGCCAGATCCACCTTGTCTTCCTCCACCAGGGATTTGCCCATGGCGTAGCCCCTGGCCCGCAGGAAGGTATTGGCCATGCCTCCCCCAATGATCAAGGTATCCACCTTGGCCAGCAGGTTTTTAACCACCCCGATCTTATCGGATACCTTGGCCCCACCGATAATGGCCACAAAGGGGCGCTCAGGTTCCGCCAGTGCCTTTCCCATCACCGTAATTTCCTTTTCCATTAAAAGCCCCGCCACCGCAGGCAGGTAGGACGCCACCCCCGCCGTGGAGGCATGGGCACGGTGAGCAGTACCAAAGGCATCGTTGACATAGACATCACCCAGCCGCGCCAGCTGGGCGGCAAATTCCGGGTCGTTTTTCTCCTCGGCGGTATGGAATCGCACATTCTCCAGCATCAACACATCACCCGGGGCCAGGGCATTGACCATGGCCTCCACCTCCGGGCCGATACAATCCGGTGCCTGTTTAACTTCCTTGCCCAATAGGGAGGAAAGGCGGGCAGCAACGGGAGCCAGGCTGTACCTTGCCTCCGGCCCCCCCTTGGGCCGGCCCAAATGGGATACCAGCACCACCCGCGCCCCCCGGTCAGCCAGGTCATTGATGGTGGGTAGAGCGGCCTGGATGCGGGTGTCATCGGTAATTTGACCGGATTTATCCATCGGGACATTGAAGTCCACCCGCACCAGCACCCGCCGGCCGTGGACGTCCACATCCCGGATGGTCTGTTTATTCATAGGTTTTCTTCCCTCCTACAAGCCCTTCTGTGCCATAAAGGCGGCCAGGTCAACCACCCGGGAGGAATAACCCCACTCGTTGTCATACCAGGAAACCACCTTGACCATGTTACCGCCGATGACCATGGTGGAAAGGGCGTCCACAATGGAGGAGTGGGCATTGCCGTTAAAATCCCTGGACACCAGGGGCTGTTCTTCATAGGCCAGAATGCCCTGCAATTCCCTATCCGCCGCCGCCTTTAACGCGCCATTAACCGTTTCCACCGTTACCTCCTTCTCCAGTTCCGCCACCAGATCCACCACCGATACGTTGGCGGTTGGTACCCGCATGGCGAAGCCGTTCAACTTGCCCTTCAATTCCGGTAGGACCAGGGAGACCGCCTTGGCGGCACCTGTGGTGGTGGGAATGATGGACAGGGCGGCAGTGCGGGCCCGGCGCAGGTCCTTGTGGGCCTGATCCAGGATGCGCTGGTCGTTGGTATAGGAGTGGACGGTGGTCATCAACCCCTTGACGATACCAAACTGCTGATGCAGCACCTTGGCGATGGGGGCCAGACAGTTGGTGGTACAGGAAGCATTGGATACAATCCGGTGTTTTTGAGGATCATACTTATCCTCATTGACCCCCATCACAATGGTGATATCCTCGTTTTTGGCCGGGGCGGAAATGATCACTTTCTTGGCTCCGCCTTCCAGGTGAGCAGCCGCCTTGGCGGCATCGGTGAACAGGCCGGTGGATTCCACCACTACATCCACCCCCAGGCTCCCCCACGGCAGGTTTTTGGGATCCCGCTCCGCCAGTACCTTTACTTCCCGGCCGTTGACGGTAAAACTGCCTTCACCGGCCCGCACATCGGCTTCCAGGATGCCGTGGACGGAATCGTATTTTAATAGATAGGCATTGGTTTCCGCATCGGTCAAATCATTGACCGCTACCACTTCCACTGCCGGGTTACGCAGCGCAGCCCGGAACACCAGCCGGCCAATCCTGCCGAACCCGTTGATCCCCAGTTTTACTGTCATTGACAAGAACCCCCTTAAAGTATTGGAATACATAACCCCACATGACTGCAGGCACCAGCGCCTCATTCCGCCCGGAACCATGCTCTCCATTTTCCAGGTCTATGCCGGCACCCCATGGAATATACCCCCACCTCCGACCGCGCCGGCGTCCGGCAAAGCTCCGTTTACGACCCGGGAAGTGCGGTGCTGCTACAGCCCTGCAAAGCCTCTGGTTTCAAAGATATTATTTCCCCTAAATATGACAAATTAGTTGAGCTTTTGGCCATTTTTGCAATTCGCTAAGTGTCCGGAAAAACCTTCCTCTAAACCGATAAATTTTCCTGGGCGAAATCTGAATATCACCATCGGTTTCCAGGTTCTTCGTGCCGCGCACATTAAGATCGATAAAAGGTTCAATTCTGGTGGAGTAACTCGTTAAAATGAAATCCCCCTACCGAAAAGTAGGAGGAATTCAATTGCCAGAATAAAGCCGATCATAATCCTATGAGCCTGTGGGTCCGGGAGCTTGTTACTTTTGTAGCTGGAGTGTCCGGAGCCAACTTTAGTTGGTCATTTACCGGTTTCCCATGTCAACAACGGTACTAGTTAAGAAGACTATCAGATATCAGGGCCTATCCGGGCGCTCCCTGTCACCTCCGGCCAGCATCTGCCTTGCCTCCGCCAGTACCGCCCTTTCCAGGGCCGGCAGCCGGGCCGCCACCGCTTCGCTTAAGTTCATACCCCATCCCAGCCTTTCCACCTGCACCGCCAGCACTACCGTTTCCGGCGGATCACCAAGGAGCCGCCTGGCAGCCAGGAGTTCCATCACCCCCACCTGGTGGAAGGAGAGCCGAGTGGACCTGCCACCCAGCTCTGCCAACCCCAGTCTGAAGATGGTACCCGGGGCCGCACCGGCATCAATGGCATCCACCACCACCAGGTGGGTGCATTCCTCCAGTACCGCCAGGAGATCCAACCCACCGGTGCCTCCATCGACAAATGTCAGCCCCTCCTCCTGCACCTGCCGGGCGAGATTCTGGACCACCCGGGGACCTACCCCGTCATCCTCGCACAGGATGTTGCCCACGCCCAGAACCAGCACCTGGGGCATCCTCTACCACCCCGCTTCTGCTCCGCCCAGGCAGCAGCATGGAGCGCACCTGGTCGCGGGCCTCGGTCAATACCAGGTAGAGGTGCAGAGTGATAAAGGCGACGAACATCCAGGTGATGGCATAATGGGTGGAGCGGATGGCCATCAGCCCTCCTGTCTTGGCCACCAGACCGCTGAAGGTGTTGGGCCAGGCCAGGGCCAGCCCGTACCAGCTCTGCAACAGCAGCAAGAAAATCACCACCAGGTATGTCAGCCGCTGCAAGGGGTTATACCCTTCAGCCGGGGAGGGATGAGGCCCCTTGAACAACATGTAGTAGCGGAGGGTTCCGGGCAATAATTGCCACTGGCGCCTCCCCAGCCCAAAGGACCGGTAATCGGCCCACCGGCCGGCAAAGGCGTAATATATCCGGGCTACCAGGCTTGCCAGCACCACCACCCCGAGCACCACATGGACCAGCCGCAAAAAGGAGACATTCATACCTGCCGGTGGCTGGTGGAGGGCCAGGCCGGTTAACAGAACCAGCAGCATGCCCCACACGTGGATCATATGGAAGGCCCGTTGCGGAAAGGGTTTGATGGATGGTGTCACCTTTCCCACCTCCTATACCGCTACCAGTTCCAGCCGGTGGCCGGAAACCGGTTCGATGACGTGAACGGCACAAGCCAAGCAGGGATCAAAGGAACGGATTACCCGTACCACGTTCACCGGGTTTTTGATGTCCGGCACTGGTGTGCCGATGAGAGCCTGTTCCATGGGTCCCCGCACCCCCTTTTCGTCCCGTGGTGAGGCGTTCCAGGTAGTAGGCACCACAATCTGGTAATTTGCCACCTTCCGCCCGCTGATGCGCACCCAGTGGCCCAGAGCGCCCCGGGGCGCCTCGTTGAGCGCCACCCCTTCCCCAGCCTGGGGCGGGTCCCAGTGTTGGGTATCGTGGATCCTGGCATTGCCCCCAGTCTGGAAAGATTTCCCTTTGGCCATCTCCTCTTCCAGCTGGGCCAGCCAAACGGGTATGGCATCGGCCACCATGAGGGTTTCCAGGGCTCTGGCTGCATGCCTGGCCACCGCTCCCGGCTGTACCCCCTGGGCAACCAAATCCAGGAGGGGCTGGTGCTGCATCACCAGCATGCGGGCCAGGGGACCCACCTCCATGGGCCTCCCATCATAGCGGGGAGCCTTGATAAAGGAATAGGCATCCTTTTTGTTCAGATCCACTTCCGTCTTGCCACTGGCCGGCGTCAACCCGGCCCCGCCAGCGTACCAGGAATAGGTAACAGCCTCGGTGATTTTTTCCGGCGCCAGGGGATGGATCCGGGTCAGATCCCCATCCAGGATAGCCCCGCCCCTGAACAGGTTTTCCTTGCCCCCATCGTCCATGGGGAAGGCACCGTAGGCCAGGAAATTACCCGGCCCATTGCCCACTCCCGCCACCGCCAGGGGCAACAGGGGTCCGGTGCCGAAGGCCATCACATCGGGCACATAGGTGTTTTTCACAAAGTCTGTCACTTCCGCCATGAGGGTACGGAACTGCTTGATTTGTTCCGGGTTGGGATAGCCGGTAACCCCGCCTACCACGATGCCCGATTGGTGCGGCTGCTTACCGCCCAGGATGGCAGAGGCCTTTTTGGCTTTGGCCTGGATCTCCAGGGCCTTCAGGTAATGGGCCACCGCAGTGGTGACCGCCTCCGGGTCGGAAACGCTGAACTCATCGGGTTGGTAGCGGGGAGTGAGGGGGTAGGTATCGCCAGCCTCTACAAGAGCCATGACCTTGGCCTTAACGGCCTTTAGCCCGGGGTCATTGCCGGTATACCGGGCGATGGCCATAATATCCAGGTAATCCAGAGCCGCCAGGTGATAGAAGTGTAGAGGATGGTCGTGCAACCAGAGCGCTCCCAGCATCAGGTTCCGGATCAGCCGTCCGGCGGTTGGCACCTGGGCTCCATGGGCCTTTTCCACCGCCATGGCGGCGGTCCAGCCGTGGGAACCCATGCAAACCCCGCAGATCCGCTCTGTGACATAGGTGGCGTCCCGGGGATCTCTACCCTGCATGATCTGTTCAAAACCCCGGAACATGGTGCCTTTGGTCCAGGCATCCACCACTTTACCACCGTCCACTTCCACTTCCACCCGCAGGTGGCCTTCAATGCGGGTGACGGGATCCACCACTACACGCTGGCTCATGCTTCATCCTCCTTTTCGCTTTTTTTCCCACCCATGGCCCGTACCAGGGCGTGGGCGGCCACCCCAGATGCGGTCAGGGCGGCGATGCCCTTAGCCATCACCGGGGCACTCATCCCCAGGATGCCGGGAGCCGGGAGGTTTTCCTGCTTGAGGTACAGGGGTGAAAACTGGTCATAGAATTCCGGCTGGGTGCAACCGGAACATGGTGATCCGGCCCGGATACAGTAGTTCACCCCATCGTTCCACCAGATGCGGGGACAGTCGGTATAGGTCAACGGCCCCTTACAACCCTTATACAATAAACACCAGTCGGCGGTATCGGGGTCGTTCCAGTCCTGGAGGAACTCCCCCTGCTCGAAGTGGCCGCGGCGCGGGCAACTGTCATGCTGCAGGAAGCGCCGGTAATAAGGGACAGGGCGGCGGTGCTCGTCCAGGGGCGGCGCCTCCTTAAAGGTCAGGTAGTACAGCAGGGTACCCAGCAACCGTGTGGGTTTGACCGGACAACTGGGCAGATTGATTACCACCCGGTCCTTGGCAATAGCCTGCGCCCCGGCGGCCCCGGTAATGCCCGCCCGCGGAATACCACCGAAGGAGGCGCACGATCCTGCAGCCACCACCACTTCAGCCCTGGCGGCCGCCTCGGCAAACTGATGGGCGAAGGGTTGGCCGTCCACCGTAGCAAAACGGGGATCGGCGGTGGGAATGGAACCCTCCAGTACCAGTAAATAACCACCCTGGGCCACAGCCTCCCGCCAGGCCTCCACTGCCACCTCGCCGGCTCCCGCCATAATGGTGGGATGGAAGCGGATGGACAGAAGGTCCAGTACAATCTCCGCCGGGCCCGGGTCAAAGGACGAGAGCAGGGAAGTGGTACAGCCGGTACAGCCCTGCCCCTGCATCCAAACCACCGGTTTTTTTCCCACTGCCGCTGCAGCAGCCCGGGCCATGGGTAACCCGTATTTCCCCTCCAGCCCCAATGCCACCGCCATGGCGGTGCAAAGTTGAATAAAACTGCGGCGGGATATGCCCCGGCGGGCCAGTGCCGCAAACCCGGCCGCCACTTGTTCCCGATTAGCCGTCATTTTCTCTTCCTCCCTTCTCTTCAGGCCGGCTTAGTTTGCCAGCCCGAACAAACACTTCTCCCTGTTCCACTTTCACCTGCCAGCGCTCCAGCACCCCTTCGCCATCCACCCCCCACCCCTTCACCGGGTCATACCGCCCCCCGCAAAAGGGGCAGCCCAGTTCTGTACCCGGCAGTTCCCGCTGCAAAGGCCAGCCATCAGCGGGACACTGGGCATGAAAGGCCAGGATACCACTGCCGCCGTTGACCAGTGCCAAGTAACTGCCGCCAACGGTGGTCAACCTCAGCCGGTCAAAATCTGCCGCCTCTCCTGCTTTTACCCAAATACCCCCTTCCTCCTCCAGCCACGCTGCCGGCAGGAACCCGGTTACCAGGGCTGCGCCTGCCTCCAGGGTTGATCGCCAGGTTTGCCGCAGGAAGTTGGCCCGGCTCACCCGCTCCTCCTCTGACCCACCCCCGGTAGCCCCTTCACCCCCGTGTGCCTGGGCCTTTGTGTTGGTCATCAATAACACCTCCATCCCCATGCCACCCCGTTGGCGCAACCCTTTTCCACTGGACCAGGCGCACCAGTGCCTGTGGGCCGCCCAGCACATGGCTGGCACAACTTAAACAGGGATCAAAGGCCCGCAAGGCCCCTTCCACCCCGGCCGCCAGACCGGCTTCCCCGCCGCCCCTGGCCAGCGCCTCCCTGGCCGCTATAGTCATTACCCTGCCGATGGCCGCTTGGTTAACGGCGGTAGGGGTGATGATCCTGGCATCGGTCACCAGCCCGTGGTCATCGGTCTGGTAGCGGTGGAACAGCAGCCCTCTGGGGGCCTCCACCACCCCCAACCCGCTGCCCCGCCGGTCAGTGGGTAGCTGGGGATAGGGGGGCAAGGCCGTCTGCCGGTAGTAATGGGCCAATTCCAGCGCCCGCTCGGCGGCATAAAGGGCTTCCACCAGCCGGGCCCAGTGTTTCACCAGGGGAATCCCACCGAGGGGTCGGGATGAACCCAATTCACCCATCATCAAGGTGTACGCTTCCCCGGCCAGGGGAGTAGGAAAGCCCCGGTTGGCATGGAGCCTGGCCAGCGGCCCGACCTCCACGGTCAAGGGCTCTCCTCCCGGACCATTCAGGTAGAACACCTCGGCATAACTCCAAGCCTCCCGCCTCGCCGTCAAGCGCTCCGGGAAGCTCCCCTCGCCGAAACGATCCAGTTCCCGCCCCATGCTGTCCATTAACACCAGTTCCCCGCCGGTAAAGCTGGGAAACCCTTCTGCCTGCATGGCCAGGTAATAGGTATCCCGGGCCTCAAGCTCCCGGACTGTAATCCCTTTCATGCCCGCCACTACCCTTTCCTGAAACAGGTCCAGGGAAAAACGGGCGAAACTGACCATGGATCTGGCCAGGGCTTCCGCCCGGTGCATCTCTTCCGGCCCATAGGCCCGGGCCACCCCGCCGGGCAGCGCCAGGTCGGCATGGATTCCTTTCCCGCCCAGCAGGGCCAGCAGTTGGCCGGCGTGGGCCCGGCTGTTAAGGATGTACCGGGCCAGGTCAGGGCCCAATTCTTGCAAAATCCCGATGAAGTTGCGTTCGGCTGGCGGCCGGTTATGGCCCAACAGATCCGGGAGGGCCATGGCGTAAAAGTGGGTAAGATGGCTCTGAACCATTTGGCCACAAAGGGCTAGCTCCCTGATTTGCTGGGCAGCCGGGGAAGGTTCCACCTCCCACAGATCATCCAGCGCCTTGGCTGCCGCCACATGGTGGGCTGCGGGACACATACCGCAGATTCGCGAGGTGAGGCGGGGCATCTCCTCCACCGGCCTGCCCACACAAATGTGCTCAAACCCCCGCAGCTCCGCCACCGCCAGGCGGGCTCCCGCCACCTGCCCGGCTGCATCCAGGAACACTTCGGCCACCCCGTGCCCCTCAATCCTTGTCACCGGGTTTAACACCACCCGCGGCAAACCATCACCTCCCCTCACCTGGGCTTTGCTGCCGGCAAGACCAGGGAAGCGGCCAGGGTGTAGCGGTACAGGGTGCCGGCCAGGTCAACCGCCCTATGACCTTCACCCTCCTCCCCGCCATCCGGTTCCAAAACTGCCGCCAACCCGGACAAAAGCCGCGCCCCGTGGTCACCCACCCCCGGGACAGGCCCGTAACAGCCCCGGCAGGGTACCCCCGCTCCGGGACACCGGGCGCCGCAGCCCCCCCTGGTCGCCGGGCCGCTACACACCAGCCCCTGGTCCAGAAAGCATTTTCCTGTGGCCACCGCCACCTCGGGAAAACGGCGCCATTTGGTGAGCCCCCCTTCCCTCCGCCGCTGGCAATCTGCGCATACTACGGCTGTTTCCCCCGCAGATGGTTGGTCTGTCAGCCCCAGCACCCTTTCCCCAGTTGGTGGCTGGTCTGCCAGTTCCAGCATGGCCAACACCTGCCTGGTAAGTTGACCCGGTACCGGCGGGCAGCCTGGCACCTCCCCATCCACCGGCACCACCTGTGCTACGGGCAGCACCCGGGGCAGCAGGGCGGGTAGGGGTTCTGCCGCCAGCGGTCCGTTGAAACCGGGAGGAAGATCCACCAGGGCGGGCACCCCTCCCCAGAGGGCACAGGATCCTACCGCCAACAAGCGGCGGCCTTTGCGCCGGCATAGTTCTACCACCTTCAGGTCCTGGTCTGTCCGGAGGCCCCCACAGACCACCGCTACTGCCAGGGAACCATCGGGAAGTTCTGCCAAGTCTGCCAGCCGGTCGTTTACCAGCAGGGGCCAGAACACTACCCGGGCCACTGCTGTAATATCCAGGAAACCAAGCGGGTCTTCCAAAAGGGTTAGCTCACACCCGCTGCAGCCCCCTGCCCCGTAAACCGCCAGTTTTACCTCAGCCATGCCAGCCGGCACCTCCCCCGCCATCTTACCCACGGCCGGGCATCCCCTGCCGCAACTGGAAAACCATCTGCCATGCCGCCTCCACCAGGCGTTCCACCTCACTGGGGCTGATGAGCTGCAGCTGGAAACGCCCTTCCATACCCAGTTGGCACAGCAGCAGCCGCAGCAATTTGAACCGTTTTTCCGCCTCCAGATTCCCGCTGACGTAATGGCAGTCTCCCCGCCGACAGCCAACCACAAGGACCCCTGCAGCCCCCTGTTGTAGAGCTTCCAGCACCAGCTCCGGATCAACCCGGCCAGTGCATGGCACCCTGACCACCACCAGTTCAACAGGTAAAGGTCTGCGGGCCACCCCCGCCAAATCGGCAGCAGTGTAACCGCACCAGCGGCAGAAAAACCCCACTATCCGTCCCAAACTGCTTCCGCCCCCTTAAGCAAACCAGCTATTTGGGCTGCCAACTGCCGGTCCTCCCACCCGTAAAGTCCCAACGCCCCTACCGGGCAGGCAGGGAGGCAGGCGCCGCAACCCCGGCAGGCAGCCTCCCGCACTTGCGCCTTCCCGCCAACCAGGGACAGGGCCTCGTAAGGACAAATCCCCAGGCAGAAACCGCAGCCGGAACAGCGGCCAGGGTCAATATGGGCGATTTCCGGGGAAACCTGCAGCTCCCCCCGGGCGAGGAGGGCCAGGGCTTCGGCCGCAGCCCCGGCGGCATGGGCCAGGCTTTCGGTAATGTCCTTGGGGCCCTGGCAAGCTCCCGCCAATAGGACGCCTTCATGGGCTGACGCCATGGGTGCCATTTTGGGATGGGCCTCCAGGAAAAAACCGTCGGGATCCCGCTGCACCCCAAAGATCCGGGCCACTTTTTCGGCATCCGCCCTGGGTTCAAGGGCAGTACAGAGAATGACCATATCCACCGCCAGTTCCCGCACCGCACCCAGAAGGGTGTCCTCCACCCGCACCGTCAACTTGTCGCCGGTGGTCTCCACCTGGGCCGCCCGGCCCCTGACGAAGATGACCCCCTCCTCCTGAACCCGGCGCAGGAAGCTCTCGTGACCCTTCCCGGTGGTCCGCAGGTCAACGTACAGTTCAAATACCCTGGCCCTGGTCTGTTCCCGCACCACCTGGGCAAACTTTAGGGCGGCCATACAGCACACCCGCGAGCAGTAGGGGCGGTAGCGCCGGTCACGGCTGCCTACACAGTGCAGAATAGCCACCGCCTCTGGTTCCCGGCCAGAAGATGTGACAATCCTACCCCCAGTCGGGCCGAGGGGGCTGCAAATGCGCTCAAACTCAAAGCCGGTTAATACATCGGGATGGCTCCCATAGCCCCAGGCTGGATTTACTGCCGGATCAAAGGTCTGGTAACCGGTGGCCAGGATGATGGCGCCCGCCTCCAGGGTAAACTCATGGGGTACCTCGGCCAGGTTCACCGCCCCAGCTTGGCATACCCTGGCACAGGTACCGCAGCCGCTACAACCACCGCAAAACCGGCAGCGCTCCGCTTCCCGACGGAGGGACTCCACCGGTTCTGGAAGCGGTATTTCTGGTCGGCCCGCTGCCCCTGGCTGAGCCACTGACCATTGTTTGGCTCCCCTTCGGCCCCAGGAAGGACCGGCCGCCGGCTGTACTCCCCGGCCCAGCCGGTAGTCCATGGAGCGCCGGGCGGGGTGGCTGTCCGGCGGCAACTTGCCTGGTACATCCCTCGAGGGCTCACCGCCATAGGGCCAGAGCGCCCCCGGACCTGCTGCCAGAAATTCCCTGACCACCTCCGCCACCTGCCCCCCGGCCGCCAGGGCGGCAGGGACGCTGCCACCTCCCGCTGTCAAATCTCCTGCGGCAAAAACACCCCGCCGCGGGGTACGCCCCCGGTCATCGGTTACCAGGCGGCCCTCTGAATCAACGACCAGCCCCTCCTGTACCAGTTCCTCCGTTTCCGGCAGTTGGCCGGCGGCGATGATGACCAAGTCGGCTACAAGGGCTTCCACGCGTGGGATGGTATGGGTCCTGTATCCCTCCACTACCAGCCCCGCTTCCCCGATGGCAAACCCTGTCACCCGGAATCCCCAGCAAAACTGGACGGGGACCTTAAGGGGGGCCAAATCTTGCCAGGCCCCGGACCTCTCCGGTCCCAGGTCCAGCACCCACACCGCAGCAGCCCCGTGGCGGGCCACCACAGCAGCCAGTTCCAATCCCGTATCCCCCGCCCCCACGATTACCACCCGCTTTCCTGCCACTTGCAGCCCGCCTGCCCGGAACTTATCCAGAAAGGACAAAGCATGGTACACCCCTGGAAGGTTCTCCCCCGGAACCTGGAGAAGTTTTGCCCTCCAGGCACCCAAGGCCAGTACCACAGCATCGAAATCCCTTGCCAGCCTGCTTAAGGGCAGGTCCCTGCCTACCGCCACACCTGTCACCACTTTCACCCCCAGGGCTGCCAGCCGGCGCATCTCCTCTGCCAGTACCACTTCGGCCTGAATTTCACCGGGCCTGGCCCACAACAACATACCGCCCGGCCGGACTTGTCGCTCAAAAATCACCACCCGGCAGCCCGATTCAGCTAGACGCCGGGCAACAGCCAAACCAGCCGGGCCTGCGCCTACCACAGCCACCCTGGGTGCCGGCGCCTGAGTAGACCGGCCGGTGCTGCCAAAGGCCTGAAAGTACAGCTCCCGTTCCATAAGCCCCACGTTTATACCCGTCACTCCCGTTCCGGCAGCACAAGCCTCCTGACAGTAGCCCCGGCAGTATATCCCGGCAAGGGCCGGAATGATCAAGGTCTCTTCCAGCATGGCCGCCGCCCTTTCCAATTGACCACTGCACAATAAGGCCAACACCCCCGGCACATTCACCCCGGCGGGGCAGGCGGTGCTGCAGGCCGCTTCCCCGTTCTTATGGATGCGGTAGTGGGAAGGTACAGCAAAAGGGAACGGCCGGCCGATAGACCGGGTCTGTACCATACCCTCGTTATGGGTATCTGGCATGCCTACCGGGCAAACAGCGGTACAGTCACCACACCCTGTACAACGGCTGGTGACATAGCGGGGTCGTTTCACCACCTGCACCCGGAAGGCGCCCGTGTGTCCTTCTACTCGCTGTACTTCACTTAGTGTCAACACCTGGATTTGGGGGTGTTCGGCAACTTTTACCATTAAAGCGCTGATGGTACAAGCAGCACAGTCCAGGGTGGGAAAGGTCCGGTCAAACCGGCTCATATTTCCGCCCAGGCTGGCTTCCCGCTCCACCAGATAGACCGGATGTCCCGCCTCTGCCACCCTAATGGCGGCCTGCAAACCGGCGATACCGCCCCCAACAACCACCAATGCCCGGTTGGCAGGTACATACCGGTTTTCCAGAGGCTGGTGCCAGGTTACCCGGGCCACTGCACCTGCAATCAAACCCCGTGCCTTGGCCTGGGCCTCTTTTTGATCCCCCGTTACCCAAGCACAACCCTCCCGGATGTTGGCCATCTCCACCATGTACCCGTTCAGCCCTGCTTCTTCCACCACCCGGCGGAAAGTGGTTTCATGCATCCGGGGAGAGCAAGCAGCGACCACCACCCGCTTAAGATCCTGCTCCCGGATATCCCGCCGGAGAAGATCCTGGCCGGCCTCAGAACAGAGATGCTCAGCCTGACGCACCACGCCTGCGCCGGGCAGATGCCGGGCCCAGGCGACCAGTTCGGCAACCTTGATCTGCCCGGCAATGTTCCGGCCACAATGGCAAATATAGATCCCTAACATCAAGTCACCCCCAGAGCTTCGGCCAACAGCTCACTGAAATAGGCGATCCGCAGGGGAATAGGGGTGCAACCGGCAGTACATTTTTGCGCTGCCAGCAAGTTATGACGACACATTGGACAAGCTACGGCCAGGTATTGGGCTCCCTTGGTCATGGCTTCATTAAGGATCTCCTGCACTAGCGGCAAAGCCTCATCCGGGCGGGTGCTTACCAGGTTGTTACCACAGCAGCGGGCCTTCTGGCTGATGTTGACCAGTTCCGCCCCTGACCCTGTCATCAACTCTTCCAGGTAGGAAGAAGGGGTTAAGCCCTGCACACCCGGCCCAGATAACTGACAACCATAGTAAACGGCTACCCGCAGCCCCTTCAGGGGGTGCCGAACTTGCCGCCGGAGCTTGGCCAGTGCCAGCGGCCCCGCCAGAACCTCCAGTGCGTGCCCAATCTCCACCTCGCCCCGGTATGTCCGGCCAGCCCTGTGCAGGGCTGCCTGCACCCTGGAACGCCATTCCGGCCGCTGGTTACAGGCATGGCGGCTGCGCCGTAGGGTATTAAGACAGGTGCCACAGGCTACCACCAGGGGAAGTCCTATTTCCTCAACCAGTGCCAGGTTACGCGCAGGCAAGGCCAGGGAAAGAAGATAATTGGCGGTGGGGAGAGACATGGCGCCACAGCAATTCCACCCTTCCAGCACCACCAGTTCAAAGCCCAGTAGCCGGGATACGGCCCGCAAACTGGTATCATAATCCCGGGCCACCGTTTGCAGAGCACACCCAGGGTAGTAAGCATAGCGGATCATGGCGCTTCCATCTCCATGGCCGCCTGGTACAGGCGCTGAACTTCCACCAGCGCCTTTCTGTTCTCCCCGGGCAATTCTGTCCTTCCATCTCCCAGCATGGCCAGCGCCATGGGGCCAAAGGCCAGGAGCGCCAGCGGTTCCCTATCCAGGACCATCGCCAGGCCCTGTTCCTGAATAGCTTCCGGGAGCAGGGCTGCCGCCAGGTGGGTGAAGCAATCTCGAAACAGGGAGGTACCGGCGGGACGGGAGGACAGTACTACCCTTTTCAGAGCATATATAACCTCACTGACCTCGATGCCCTGGGGGCAAACGGTAGTGCAATACCCGCAAACGGTGCATACTCGTGGCAGCTCACTTTTTAACACCCAGGAACGGAGTCCGCTCCGGACTCCCTGGATTACCTGGCGCACTGTGTCCCGAGGCCCTGCCACCGGACAAACCGCAGAACACGCCCCACACTGGCAGCAGGCGGCCAGGGATGCGCCTCCCGCCAGGGAAGCCACCAGTTTTGGGAAGTCATGTTCGGCCATTGCCATTCCTGTTTTCGGGAAATAATGCGCTGTTGCCATTACTGTCCCTCCACCCCATTGTTGTTTTTTTAATATTGCAAATATTGTGCCTATAATGCCAGTCCACCCCAAACCAACTAAAAGCCCGCCAAATACAGCGGTTTTTACGGTTCAACTTCCCCAAAGCTATGACACCCGTTGTCCAGGTTCTGGACAACGGGTGTCATGCTATGTACAGTACCTATCGATGTTTGTTTGAGTTTTTACGCAACCCATAGGAGTTCATTTTTTCGTACAGGCTGGACCTGGGCACCCCCAGCAACCTGGCTGCCTGGCTCTTGTTACCGCCGGTGTTGCGCAGGGCCTCCTGGATCATGTCCTTCTCCACCAGAGCAAGATGCTGTCCCAGGCTGGCAACAGGTGATGCACCCTCCCACGGCCCACCCGGCAGGAGACCCCCCAGATGGTGCGGTAACAGCATTTGTCCATCCACCAGGGCAAACAGCCGCTGCAGCAGGTTTTCCAGTTCCCGCACATTTCCTGGCCAGACATAACACTGCAGCAGACTCATAGCTTCAGGCGAAATCTGTTTGCTCAGTTCGGGGTAAGTGGCATTAAGCCTCTGCATAATGGCTGCGGCAATGACAGGGATATCTTCTGATCGCTGGCGGAGAGGAGGAATTTCCATGCCAATGACGTTCAGGCGGTAATATAGGTCCTCCCGGAACTGACCTTCCGCTACCAACATGCTCAAAGGACGGTTGGTGGCCGCAATAACCCGCACATCCACACGCAACCTGCCCGTTGCACCTATCTTTTCGATTTCCCCGTACTGTAACAGGCGTAGCAGTTTCGGCTGCAGCGCCAGAGGCATCAATCCTACTTCATCCAAAAACACCGTACCACCGGCAGCCACTTCCAGTCTACCCGCCTTGCCGGACTTGCTGGCACCTGTAAAAGCCCCCGCCTCATAACCGAAGAGCTCCGATTCGAGAAGGGATTCCGGAATGGCAGCACAATTGATGGCCATAAAGGGGGCGCCGGCACGGCGGCTGAGGTTGTGTATGGCATGGGCAAACAACTCCTTGCCCGTTCCGCTTTCCCCTGTTAAAAGAATGGGAAAGTCCGTCTTCGCGGCCCGCACCGCCAAATCTTTTAAGCGACTGATGGCCGATGAACAACCGTAAATGTCCTGCAGGGTAAATTGGGCTCTCAGGCTCGGTCTCATTAGAGGCTCTCCCCTTGTTTTTTAACTGAATTTTCAGTCATTTGGGATGTGATCCGCCCTTGGCCTATATCTATTATGTAAAAATATATTTACCGCAGGCTCAATTATTCCTGCTGGCATCAGAAAAAAAGGGCTTTTGTGCCCATGACAAAAATCCCTCACCATGGCAGGTGAGGACAATCAATAACGTTTCCGCCTGCTGACCGCTGGAATACCGATTTCATCCCGGTATTTGGCCACCGTCCGGCGGGAAATGCGGATCCCCCGGCTGGACAGGCGGTTGGCCAGTTCCTGGTCCGTCAGCGGGTTTTTTGGATCCTCCCCTTGTACCTGTTCCTGGATAAGCCTCTTGATGCTTTTGGCAGAGGTGGCGCTACCGTCCTGGTTCTGTACCCCGCTGGCAAAAAAGAATTTTAATTCGAATACTCCCTGGGGCGTCTGGGCATATTTATTGGATGTGGCCCGGCTGACAGTGGATTCGTGCAGCCCCAACACCTCCGCCACCTGCTTTAAAGTGAGGGGCTTTAAGTATTTAACACCCTTTTCCATGAACTCCCGCTGGAAATCGATAATACAGTTGACCACCCGGTACAGGGTCAGGCGCCGGTGTTCAATACTGCGAATAATCCAGGCCGCGGCATTTAACTTGCCCTCGATAAAGCGGCGGGTATCCTCATCACACGTCCCTTCCCGGCGAATCAAGGATTGGTACAAGGGGTTAATGCCCAGCCTGGGTACAGAAACATCATTGACCAGCACCACATACTCCTTGCCTACCCGTTCCACCACCACATCAGGGACGATGTAGCGCACATCACCGGCATGGCCGAAGCGCCGTCCAGGTTTGGGGTCTAACCGCCGGATGATATCCGCCGCTGCCTGCACCTCTTCCACCGAGATGCCCAGGGCCTTGCCAATTTTGGCCAGGCGGCCGCCCCCCAGCTCAGCCAGGTGTTCTTGGATAATGGTTTGCACATGGCTGCCGGCTGTTGCCCCGTTGAAATGCTGCAGTTGCAGCAGTAGGCATTCCACCAGGTTACGGGCCCCAACCCCCGGGGGATCGAACCCCTGAATCACCTGGAGCACCCTAATTACTTCCTCCTGTCCGGTGTCGAACAGGCGGGCGATTTCCTCCACGGTGATGCGCAAATACCCGTTCTCATCGATATTGCCGATAATAAACTCTCCAATGTGTCTTGCCCGGCCTTCGGGTAAGGCCAGCATTAACTGCACCTGCAGGTGTTCATGCAGGGTTGGCGCTTCCGTGAGGAAACTTTCAAAAGAACTTTCCGGCAATTGTTCCCGCGGAGACCGGATATAACCAAGATCGCTGCCATCCTGGAAATATTCTTGCCAGTCCAGATCAAAGGTTTCCGATTCCGGCACAACCTGCTCGGCAGCCGCGTCCTCTTCCCTGCCGGCTTCCCGTTCCGGCGTTTCCTCCTTGATCTCCAGCACCGGATTCTCCGTCAGCTGCTGCTGGATATACTGGGCCAGTTCCAAGCTGGGCAGCTGCAGGATGACAATGGCCTGCCGCAGTTCCGGGGTCATGATTAACTTTTGGGTTTGCTCCAGGTAAAGCCCGTATTCCATCCGCATTGAAACCCACTCCCCCATCATCATTATATTTCTGTGGGTGGTGGGGATCTCCTGCCGGTCAGGTGGTGGTAAATATTATTCTGCCCTCCGGGGCTTCATGTCTGGTAAGGGATGCCAAACCAGGCTGGTTTGCCGGTAACGAGCCCATACCGCCACCGTTAGGACAACGCTCATGATCAGCGCGGTGGCCAGGGCAATGCCCCGCTGGTCCGGCCGGAACAGATTGGGATGCAAGCCATGGTGGTAATCCATATAATCATTGAGAAATAACCAGGCTGTGATGCCTGCCAGGTGGGGAAACACTACAGGCAGGTGGCGCAGGAAAATCACTCCCTCCACCGCCATGCCCAAATGGGAAAGCCACAGCATCATCTCCATGGGAGTAACCGGTCCTCCCCGTAACCAAAAATCGGAGATCAGCACCACAGCCCAAATCCCATACTTGATTACCGCCGTAAAGGCCACCAGGTTGAAAAAGTGCCAGCGGTATCCCCGCCAGAGGGACCACAGGGCAATGGTCATCAGGGTGCTGGCCAGCGGGCTGTCCGGCACAAATACCCAGTATTGGTACGGTGTGCGCGGCAGTTGTTCCGCATACCACAGATAGCCCACAAGGGAACCGATGCCGTTGATCCACACCATGGCCGCCAAAAACCAGCGCTGGTGCGGGTTATCCCATAACACCTGCCGGGCAAGCCGGCCCAGCTTAGACATGGCTATCCTCCTCCAACCCCTTGATCACCCGGGCGGGTACACCACCGGCCACCACCCCGGGGGGGATGTCGGTGTTGACCACCGAACCCGCCGCCACAATGGACCCGTCACCAATGGCCACACCCGGAAGGACAGTACAGTTGGCTCCCACCAACACCCCCTTGCCGATGTGCACCTGGCCCACCCGGTATTCCCGGGGAAGAAATTCGTGGCAGAGGATGGTGGTGTTGTAGCCGATGATGCTGTCCTCACCAATGGTAATGTATTCGGGAAAAAAGATATCCAACATCACCATCAGGCCGATGGAGGCATCTCTACCTACTTGCACTCCCAGTAAACGGCTGTAGAGCCAGCCTTTCACCCCCAGCCAAGGAATGAAACGGCCCACCTGAATCACCGCAAAGTTAAAAATCACCCGCCAGAAGCCGCGTAATTTGGGCCAGTGCTGCATGGAATTGCGCCCCTGGACGGGATACCTGTCAACTCGCCTTCCCACCGGTGTAACCTCCGTTCCACACTAGTCCTTTCGCCCGCTATCCTTGTCGGCCAGCTCCTGGGCCAATTCCTCCAGCCTGCGCAGGCGGTGATTGACACCGGATTTGCTGATCCTGGTGGAAAGCATCTCACCCAGTTCCTTCAAACTGGCTTCCGGATATTCCAGGCGGAGCAGGGCTACCTCCCGCAAGCTGGCCGGTAGGCCCTCCAGACCAATGGTATCTCTGATCAAGCGCACACTCTCCGCCTGACGCATCCCGGCTTCCACCGCCTTGCTTAAATTGGCGGTTTCACAGTTCACCAGCCGGTTGATGGAATTGCGCATACCCTTGACCACCCGCACGTTTTCAAAATCCAACAGGGCGTTGTTGGCACCGATGATTTTTAGGAAATCCGCAATCTGTTCACTGTCCTTCAGGTAAACCACCTGGCGGCGCTTGCGCTGGCTGGTCTTAGGGGCCAAACCGAAACCGGTCATCAGGTCCTGTACCAGCCCGGCATGGGCAGCATCCTGTGTAACCATTTCCAGGTGGTATGTACCGCCCCTGGGACTGCTCAAGGATCCCCCCCCCAGAAAGGCCCCCCGCAGGTAGGCCCGCCGGCAGCACTGGCGCTTCAAATCCTGGTACCGGCTCGCCCTTTCCCCCAGGCCGCCAATCCCCAGGACGGTCAACACCCCGGCCAGGGAAGGCTGACGGGGAATACACAGGGTATAGACATTGTTTTTACGCAGGCGTCGCTTCCGCTGCACAGTAAAGCTGGCCTCCAGGTCAAACAGGGATTTCCCCAGTTTGTATACCTTGCGTGCTACCGCCGCATTTTCTGTACCTACCGTAAAGGCCATGTCTCCTCCCTCCTGCACCACCAGGCCCTCCATACGCAACAGGGCGGCCAGTTCAGCCATCCGGCAACAGGCCTTGGTAGGCACCAGCCGAGCCAGTTCCTGTTTGGTTTGGTTGGAAAAAGAGGCCAATTACCGTCCCCCCTCCCTGCCGAAAAGACGGCAAAAACGCTCATCCAGCCGGAATTTAACCACACGCAGGCGCTTCCACCGGCTGCCATGCCGGTACAGGTGATCCAGGATGACCCTGGCCAACCGGTCCGGTTGGTGGCGGACAAGATCGGCATCATCCAGCAGGTTGGCACGGATCACCTGCACCCCCAGCTTGATGGCGGTCATGGCGTCCACTACTACCGGGTAAGCCCGGTCCCGCCGGTATTTTTCCCGCAGGCCGGGTGGCACCGGCCCGGCATGTACTACCATGTAATCAACCACTCCCGGCCCGATGTGGTCCTGGATGGCCTTGAGATGGTCAGATGCGGTGTAAAAATCCGTTTCGCCCGGCTCAGTCATCACATTACAGACATAGAAAACCGGGGCCCTGGACTTACGAAGAGCCTCGGTCACCTGGGGCATCAGCAAAATCGGCAAAATACTGGTGTAAAGACTGCCGGGACCCAACACCACCCCATCCGCTTCGGCGATGGCCTGCAATACCTGGGGCAGGGGCTGGCAGTTGGCCGGTTTGAGGGATACCTTGGTAATGCGCTTACCCGCGCCGGAAATACTGGTTTCCCCCTCCCGCCGGGAACCATCGGCAAATTCTGCCACCAGCACAGCCGGAGTGAGGGTGGCGGGCAGCACCTGCCCCCTGATGGCCAGCACCCGGCTCAATTCCTGGATGGCCACATCGAATCCTCCCGCCATATCCGCCAGGCCGGTAATCAGGAGATTACCCAGGCTGTGGCCGGCCAACCCCCTACCCTGGCGAAAGCGGTAAGTAAAAATATCTTCCATGGACTTCTCGGTATCCGCCAGGGCCACCAGGCAACTGCGGACATCCCCGGGTGGCAGCACCCCCAGCTCACCCCGTAACCGCCCGGAAGACCCGCCGTCATCGGTCACGGTGACCACCGCCGTCAGGTTGGCGGTATATTTTTTTAGCCCCCGCAGCAAAACCGACTGGCCGGTTCCTCCCCCGATGGCCACAATGCGCGGTCCCCGGCGCAGGTAACTGCGGGTGAAGAGAAAATCAGCCAGTTTGGACCCCGGCGCCGGCAACAGGTCCTGGATAATGGAATGTAGCATTTGTCGGAACCCCAACATGGCGATCAGTACCCCCAGAGCCAGCACCAGCATTCCCTGCACAGTGCCCGGCAACGGGCCGGAAACCACTATCAGCAGCCGCTGCAGCAGTTGTTCCACCGAGCCCAAAAAGGGGCCCTCAATGATCATGGCCAGGCCAGTGCCAGCCAGCACAATCCCGACCAGGGAGAGCAAAAACCATCGCTTGACCTTCAGGCCTGGATACAGCCACCGGAATACATTCATTGGCGGCTGTCCTTTCTATCCACATCCCGGTGCTGGACACTAACCCGGTAACGACCATCCCTGGCCAAACCCTCCCCGATGGCGTTGGCCAGGGTTACCGATCGGTGCTGTCCCCCGGTGCAACCCACCGCCACCACCAGATGGGACTTGCCCTCCTGGATGTAATATGGCAAAAGGAAATCCAGCAGTTCGGTGAATTTATCCAAAAAATGACGGGTGGCGGGTGAATGCATGACATAGTCCTGCACCTCCCGGTGGTGACCGGTCAGTGGCCGTAATGATTCCACATAGTGTGGATTGGGTAAAAACCGCACATCCATCACCAGATCCGCATCCAGGGGGATCCCGTATTTGAAGCCGAAGGACATCACCATCACCATCAGGCGCCCGTCCTGTCCCCCGCCGTATATGTCCAGAATTTGCTGCCGTAACTGGCGGGTGGACAACTCGGAAGTGTCAATGATCTTGCTGGCCCGGCCGCGCAATTCCTCCAGCAACCGCCGCTCCTCCAGGATCCCCTCCAGCACCCCGCCATGGGGGGCGAGGGGATGGCGGCGGCGGGTTTCCTTGAAACGCCTGACCAGAGCCTCGTCGGAGGCCTCAAGGAACAGGATCTCAAAGGGATATCCCCTGTCTTCCAGAGTGGACAACACCTGGGAGAGGTCGGCAAAGAACCGCCCACCCCGGATATCCATCACAATGGCCACCCGGCCCAGTTGGCCAGCCGGCTGGTAGATCAGATCAAGAAATCCCGGCACCATGGTAGGGGGCAAGTTGTCTACACAAAAAAAACCCAAATCCTCCAGGCACCGGATCGCCTGGGTCTTGCCAGCGCCGGACAGGCCGGTCACAATCACCAACTGCCATTCTCCACGGAAACATTCAATTCCCTGGAACATTCAGCCACCCCCTGGCTCCTCGCCGGAAAGATTTTATAAGTTGAAAGCTTTCGCCGGCGGTGGGCGCTTTCCTGCCATTGGCGGGTCCTTTCCAAGGTTCATCCCCATCAAACCGGTTGAATAAGGTTAGCAATTTGCCCATGGGGTACCCCTGCCTGAATCAACAGGTGCAGGCCGGGTTCCAGGTCCCCCACCGTTTCCGGAAAATGAGCATCACTGTTAATAACAAAGGTGACTCCCTCCTTGGCCGCCAGGCGCAACTGGGCAGGGTTCTGGTAATGATGGCCGGTGTTCACCTCGTACATGGTATCTGTTTTGACACAAGCCCTGGCCAGTTCGGTGACATCCAAGGGCATCTGCAGTCCCGGATGGGTAACGATATCCACCGGATGGCGATGCAAGGCCTCCACCAGGGCTTTGGTATTATTGTTGATCACCCGCCGCCTCAACCCACTGGATACCCTTTGCAACTGGTTCCCCACTACCAACTGCAACCCGTCTCCCAGGGTGTCCGGCCAAACATAGGGGTGGAGACCCACCAGCAACAGGTCCAGTTCCCGGTAGATATCTGCCGGCACATCGATGGTGCCGTCCAGTCCGGTGATATTGGCCTCTGCACCGGTCATCACCTTCATATTGGGGTGTTCCTCCGCCACCCGACGGACTTCCTCCTTAATACTGATAAAGGTGGTGTGCTGGCGCACGCCGGTACCGATATTGCAAGGACCGTGGTCGGTAATGGCGATTTCTGGCAGGCCCATTCGACCACCGGCGGCCACCATCTCAGCCACCGTGGCCCGCCCGTCACTGTACCGGCTGTGCATGTGGTAATCTCCCTTAAAGGACATGAACAATCCTCCCCGGAGGTGATCGGTGGTTTATTGTTGCCCACCGGTTATCTGAAAATACTGCAGGGCGGCTGCCACTCCATCGGCGTCACAGTGGGCGGTGGTATAGGTAGCCTGCTGTTTTACCTCCGCCGGGGCATTGCCCATGGCCGCACTGAAACCTGCCCACCGGAACATCTCCACATCGTTCCAGCTATCACCAATAGCCAGGGTCTGGGCCGCCGTAATGCCGAGGGCCGCCGCCACCGCCGCCAGGCCCCGTCCTTTGGTGGCTTCCGGATGAAGAAACTCCAGGTAGTTGGGATGGGATTTGGTGACATATAAAGCATCGCCATGGATAGCGCGCCATTTGGCTGCCATACGGTTAAGGTTCTCCTCCTCGCTCAATACCAGCATCTTGATGGGCTCCTCCATCAAACAGGTGGTTATGTCCGGCACGATCTCCACCGGTACCCGCGCTCTCCTGGCATATTCCCTGCCCTCCGGGCTGATGCTCTCCACAAAAAGGCGGTCATTCAGGTAAACATTCAGTGGATAGCCCATTTCCCTGGCCATGGCTGCCACCTTGAGGGCCAAGGGCCCCGGTACCTTGCGCTGGTACAACACCTGTCCGGTGCGTGATACCTTCACCAGCGCGCCGTTATAGGTAATGAGGGGCAGGTTCAGATCCAGGGCCTGGGCGTAGGGCAAGGCGGAAGCAAACATGCGGCCGGTACAGATGGTGATGTTAACCCCCCTTGCCTGGGCCTGCCGGATGGCCTCCTGATTGGCGGGAGAGATGGCCAGGTCACTGCCCAGCAAGGTACCATCCAGATCCATGGCCACCAGTTTAATATCTGCCAAATGACTACACCTCCAATCAGGACTTGCACCTTATGGACAACACCAATACCGGGCGCACCACCACCCGAAGGGGCAAACCGCAGCCTGCACTGCGGTTTGCACAAATATGCAATTGCGTTGGTTCGACACCACCCGGTTGACCTACCTTCATACAGCACCAAACAAAAAGGCTAGCTGAGGGTGGCCAGGTCTGCCGCCAAACCGGAAACTCCCTCGGCGGTCCGGCCAAGCTGCTGTGTGTTGCCGGCCACCTGCTGGGTGGCTGCCACCTGCCGCTGGATGACCCCTGCCGTTTGTTCAATACCCTTAATGATCTCTACAACGGATTTTTCAATGTTGACCAGAATATGATCAATCTGGTTGGCGGAGGTGGTGCTGTTTTCCGCCAGTTTCCGCACCTCCTGGGCCACTACGGTAAAACCGCGGCCGTGGGCACCGGCACGGGCGGCCTCAATGGCGGCGTTTAAACCCAACATCTTGGTCTGTTCCGCCACCATCCGGATAAAGCGCAGTATTTTATCCGTTTCCCCCAGATGATTCCTGGCCAATTTAGCGGAACTGGCCAGGTCACTGCCATGTTTGGCCAGAACTTCCGCACTGCTGGCAATTTCGGCAGTGGCAGCCACCAGCTGATCCACCGTATGGGACAATTCGCGCGCCATGGCGGCCAACTGTTCCGCTTTGGCATGCAGTTGACCCAACATGGCCTCTTTGGCCTCCACCAGTTCCATCATAATTCTGGCTGCGTGGGAATCCACCATGGTAGTATTCCCGACCAGGCCAGTGTGGATGGCCTCCCGGACCCTGACACTGCCCGTTGCTTCAAACACCAAATCCAGTCCCGGCATTTGCAGCAAATCCATAAAATCGGTGGTGGTAAAAATATTTAATTGCCTAGCCAGTTGGAGACCTGGTGCTTCGGGGTCCAAGTCGGCAATCCCCATAATTTTAACTGACGGAAGCTTGTACAAGGCACCCAGGATCGCCCGGCCACCCTTTCCACCACCCACCACCGCTACCCGCAAGGCTTCCACCGGTTCAACCCCCCATCAACTGGATTACTGGTATAAATAAACAATTCCATTCCATGCAGCAAAATCCTTTAAAATTCTAGGATTTTTTCTATTTCCGCGCTGGTAATCAGTCCGTGCCGGTGCCTACTGGCTATTTCCCGCAACCCGTCCAGCAAGCCTGCTGGATCCCGCTGGTATTTCCCATGCCAGGACATCGCCGCTGCCACATAGGCCCTTTCCCGGTAGGTCCGTTCATCACTGTAGACACCTAGCGGACTGGTGAAGTTATTCATTCCGGCGGAACGCTGGCGGAAATCAACCGCCAACTGATTATATTGCGTGGGATAGTACTTTTCATAAAAAAGCAATGCAGCAAAATTGGCGAGACCCTCATCCACCCAGGGCTCTCCCACCTGGTCGCTGCCAACCAGGCCATACCACCACTGGTGGGCCACCTCGTGGGCCACCGTAAAGGGAGTAAAGGTCTCCTGGGAGCTCATGAAAACCAGCAGGGGGTACTCCATGCCGACATTGCCCCGCAAGGGTACCTCCGCCACCACCAGCCGCCGGTATGGATAAGGACCGAATAACCGCTGGAACATGGACAGGGACCGGGCAGCGGTATCCAATACCCGGTCATCAGGCCGGCGGGGGTAAGCATAGACTACCTCCACCCCCTCCACCTTGGTGGAATGGGTACGGAACTGACCTGCCGTGAAGGCGAACTCCCGGATGGGTTCGGTGGACTGCATAAACCACTCCTGCCGGTCCCCGGACCGGCGGGGGGGTACTTCATCGGCGCTACCAAAGACATCCACCCCCCGGGGTGCCAAAAGACGCACCCGGTAGTTGGCACTCTCAGTATAGTATGGATCACCAATCCCCCGGCCTGGATCAAAGACGGTCCATTCCCCGTCCCGGTAGGGAGCAAGGGCAGGATACCATCCGCCTGCCATCACCACGTCCTGGTGGTACCCCAGGCGGGCAGGCAAGGGGGGCAGTCTGGTTTGGAAGTCCAGTCTCACCCGCACCCGCTGTCCCGTGGCCAGCGGTTCCGGTAAAGGTATCCGGAGCACTGTCAACTCCGTTACAGGCTGAACCGGATTGCCCCCCACCCTGGCTGACAGCACTGCCAAGGGGGGTTCGGCAGGGTGGAGAATATTGGGAAGCAGGTTGAACACCAGATCTGACAGCCCGTCCGGCCCGGCATGCCGGTAGCTCAACGTCAAGGTTCCCGTGATGATACCCTTTGGCAAATCCAGTTCGGCTTCAATTTCATAAAGGGGGAATCCCCCCGGCGGTGGAGAGGGTACCCTGGTCAGCTCCGGGCCAGGGCGGCTGTTCCACCACGCCGCACCGCCATACCCGGCGCCCAGGGCCAGGATAAAAAACAGCAGAATCGCCAGCAACCTTCTCATGCCTTCCCCCCAAGAAACCGGCTTTCCATGGGCCTACCCGCGTTGCCCGTGTACCATTGTACCCGGCAGGAATCTCCCCTAACCGGAATGACTTTCGATGACCGCACTGCGGTCCTGGTGGCCGGCCACACCAGCCCCGACGGGCAGGGGTTTGTGCCCCTGGGTAGCCAGGTATACCCCGGACAGGATCAGCAACCCGCCCCATAGATGGTAAGGAAACAGCCTTTCCGCCAGAAAAAACATGGCCAGTACCGCAGCGGAAAGGGGCACCACATTTTGAAAAATGGCCGCCCGGCTGGCTCCCACCACCTGGATGCCTGCAAACCACAGCACAAAAGCCAGGGCTGAGGCCAACAGGGCTAGAAAGGCCAGGCTACCCCAGGCGGATACGCTTACCTGTGCGGGCTGCAGACCGGACCAGTGCGGAATGGAGACAAGGGTCAGCATCACCGCCCCCAGACCGCAGGAAAGGGTGGTGGTGGCCAGGGGGGAAAACCTTTTCATGGCAGCCTTGCCGCCAACGGAATACAGGGACCAGGACAGGGTGCTGATGACGATCATCAAATCACCGGCATTAAACCGGATTTCCCATAGAGCCGAGGGAGAACCATGGCTGATAATGGCCAGCACCCCGGCCAGTGAAACAATAAAACCTGCCCATTGCCGCACCAGCACCCTTTCCCGTAACAGGGCTGCAGACAGCAGGGCGGTGATCACCGGTCCCGCTGCCACGATCAGGGAACCGTTGACGGGGGAAGTGATCTGCATACCCTTTAAAAACATTACATTATAGAGAAAGACACCGGTCGCCCCTTGGAATGCCAGCAGCGGCAGATCCCGCCAGGCCACATCAATCCTGCCCTCCTGCCGCCACAGCAGCGGCAGCAGGATCCCAAAGGCAATCCAAAAACGGATGCTACCTGCTACAAAGGGATGAATCTCCGCCACCACCACCTTGGCCGCGACCCATGCGCCACCCCACAACACGGCGGAAGTCAATAACATCAAATAAACTCCAGTAAATGCTAAACCCAATCTATTCACTTCTTTCTTACCCAAAATGGACAGCCCGGATCACCGGAAAGGGCATAGGCCAAAAAACCCGCCGGTGTATCCGGACTGTTACGCCAATTTTACAACCACCTGCTGCCATGTGCAACAGATGCCGCTACATACCAGCCATTTTCCTGTTCACCAAATCCAGCACCTGCCTGGTCATGCCCAGTGCCATTTCGGCATCCGCCTCCGAAAAGGCGTCTGAAGGTATGCCGCCCGGCAGACCATTAGGGTACCTGGTGGGTATATAGTATTTATCCAGGGGTGCCACTTTCACCCGCAATTGAACAAAATCCCGATCAACTTTCCCGGCCATACCGCACAATTCTGCCACGGAATGTCCCCGCACCTCTTCCATTCCCGTGGCGTATAAAAAGGCTTGTGAACTACCCCTCCCTTCGCTTCGCTTAAGGAAGGGGCTTCCTGGACGAA
>DDKM01000064.1 GCA_002339345.1 Firmicutes bacterium UBA2598
CTAATTAAAAGGGTAACAGGAGGATCCGTGGAGATATCGAAATCCATACACCGCCAAGGTAACGGGCATTGACAGAAAAGGGGCATAGATATATTATGAAATTGCAAACTATACCGTTAGAGTATAGATTAATGGGGAGGCTGGCATGCAGCTAAATCAGGCAACCGATTACTCCTTCCGGATCGTTTTGTACCTATCCAGTTTGGCCCCTGGTGAAATTGCCACCGCCAAGACCATTGCCCAGCGAGAAGAGATTCCCATGCGGTATTTGTTAAAAACCATCCGTTCCCTGGTCAAGGCGGGGATTGTCCGTTCCTACCGCGGTATGGAGGGGGGATTCGCCCTGGCTAAAAACCCAAAAGACATCACCCTGCTGGATGTGGTGGAAGCAGTAGAGGGTCCGGTGCGTATCAACCGCTGCCTTAAGGATCATGAATACTGTACCAAACACTGGGTCAAACCCTGCCCGGTCCACCGGGTGTTGGGAGGCATCCAGGCGACTCTCATCCGGGAACTGGGAGGCCATAATTTCGCTGACCTGCTGGCCCGATAATTAAATTTAATTACAATACTTAATTATTGGAACAGGGGTAAAATGTCTGCATAATGTATACCGAAAGGGTATATATTAGGTGTTTTCCTTCCTGGAACATATGTTTTGCAGAGGAGGGGGATTTATGGATTAAAAGTATACACGTGGGGTATACATTTGTTTGATCAAAGGGGGAGAATACTTAATGGGTGAACTACTATTAGCCAGGTGGCAGTTCGGCATCACCTCCGCCTACCACTTCCTGTTCGTACCGTTAACCCTGGGTTTGTCCATTTTGGTAGCAATTATGGAAACCCTCTATGTCCGTACCGGTAATGAAACCTACAAAAGGATGACCCAATTCTGGGGTAAGCTTTTCTTGATCAACTTTGCCATGGGCGTGGTCACCGGCATTGTTATGGAATTCCAGTTCGGCATGAACTGGTCGGGGTATTCCCGCTTCGTGGGAGACATCTTCGGTGTGCCGCTGGCCATTGAAGCCCTGGCAGCCTTCTTCATTGAGTCTACTTTCTTGGGCATTTGGATTTTCGGCTGGGATAAACTTTCCAAGACTCTGCACGCAGCCTGCATTTGGCTGGTGGCTGTCGCTACCAATCTTTCGGCCTTCTGGATCCTGGTCGCCAACTCCTTTATGCAGAATCCCACCGGCTACGTCCTGCGCAACAACCGGGCGGAAATGGTGGATTTCGGCGCCCTGATCACCAACCCCTACGTCTGGCACCAGTTTCCCCATACCGTGCTGGCAGGGTTTGCCACCGGCGCCTTCTTTGTCATGGGTATCAGCGCCTGGCACCTCCTGCGCAAAAATCACACCGACTTTTTCCAACGCTCCTTACGGCTGGGTTTGGCCATGGGCCTTATCAGCGTGCTCCTGGTAAGCGGAGTCGGCCACCTGCAGACCCAGTACCTGGCCAAAACCCAACCCATGAAAATAGCGGCAGCGGAAGCTCTCTGGGAGACAGCGGATCCCGCGCCCTTTACCGTGGTGGCGGCAATTGATCAGGAGAGGCAAACCAACCGCTTTGAGATCCAAATCCCCGGGCTGCTAAGCTTCCTGACCCACAATTCCTTTAAGGGTGAAGTGAAGGGCTTGAAAGATGTCCAGGCCGAGCAGGAAGCCAAATACGGGCCAGGCAACTATATCCCGCCTGTGACCCCGGTTTTCTGGAGCTTTAGGATCATGGTGGCGGCTGGTCTATGGCTGATCTTGATATCCCTTTTGACTCTGTACCTGGTCAGAGCCGGGCGTCTGGAACAGCGGCCCTGGGTGCTAAAGGCCCTGGTCTGGACCATTCCCATACCCTATGTGGCCAATTTAAGCGGCTGGATAGTGGCGGAAATCGGCCGCCAGCCATGGATCGTGTACGGTCTCCAGCGGGTGGAGGAGGGGGTTTCCCCTGGGGTGTCCGCCGGGGCGGTACTGACCACCCTGCTGGGATTTACCCTAATCTATGGAGCGCTGGCGGTGGTAGATGTCTACCTGTTGCGGAAATACGCCACCCAGGGGCCGGTGGAAGCGCCGCCGGTTAAGCCACAGGAAACTGCCAAGGAGGTGTCGCTATGGACTTAAGCGTTCTCTGGTTCATCCTGGTAACCGTCCTGTTTATTGGTTTCTTTTTCCTGGAAGGTTTTGACTACGGTGTAGGTATCTTAACCCCCATTCTGGGCAAAACCGACACCGAGCGGAGGGTGTTGATCAACTCCATCGGGCCTTTCTGGGATGGCAACGAGGTATGGATGCTTACCGCCGGCGGGGCCATCTTCGCCGCCTTTCCCCACTGGTACGCCACCCTCTTCAGCGGTTTTTACCTGGCCCTGTTCTTGATGTTAGCAGCGTTGATCCTGCGCGGGGTAGCCTTTGAATTTCGCAGCAAGGACAATAACCCTGCCTGGCGTAACATGTGGGATTGGTTGATTTTTGCCGGCAGCCTGGTGCCCGCCCTGTTGTGGGGAGTGGCTATGGCCAACCTGATCCGGGGAGTGCCCATAAATGGGGAGATGGAATACGTGGGTACCTTCTGGTCCCTCCTTTCACCCTATACCCTGGTGGGGGGAATAGCGGGTTTGCTGCTCTTCATCCTGCATGGCGCCCTGTTTCTCACCCTTAAGGTTGAGGGAGAACTGGTAAACCGCGCCCGCCAGGTGGCTTTACGGGTAGGTGCTTTGGCGGTCCTGGCCCTTGTCCTCCTGGTGGCGTTGAGTTACAGCCAGACAGACCTGTTTACCAGGGCGGGCGCCGGTGTCGCCTACTGGGGTGCGGTGGTGGTACTGCTGCTGGCAAACTGGAAGCTGCGTGGGGGTAAATACGGTTGGGCATTTGGCCTGAACGGCCTGGCCATCGTACTTTCTACCGTCGCCGTTTTCTGGGGGCTTTTCCCCAGGGTCATGGTTTCCAGCCTCAATCCCCAGTGGAGCATCACCTTATACCAAGCATCATCCAGCCCCTACACCCTTAAAGTGATGACCATAGTGGCCGCTGTCCTGGTACCTGTTGTTTTGCTTTACCAGGGGTGGACATACTGGATTTTCCGCCAGCGGGTGAACCCCAAGCATCTGGAATATTAACGGCGGCCGGAAACGGCTGAAACAAAACAGTTAATAATAGGGGGCGGCAGGATGTTTAATCGGCGGTTATTGGCCGAGGCCGGGACGGTAAACTGGTATTTAGCCCTTGCCGTCGGCATGGGCCTGGTAACCGGCATGCTGGTGGTGCTGCAGGCCAGCTACCTGGCCCGGACGGTGAGCCTGGTATTTCTGGAGGGTGAAGGACTGGCGGGGGTATGGCCCTGGCTGCTGGCCTTATTGGCGGTGATCCTCTTTCGGGGCGGAGTCGCGTGGTTGGGCGAGTCGGCAGCCCACAGCGCCGCCGCCCGGATTAAACACGCCCTGCGCCAGCAGCTCTTGTCCCACCTGTACGCCCTTGGCCCGGTGCACCTGCGCCGGGAACGGACCGGCGAAATGGTAAACCTGCTGGTGGAGGGTGTAGAGGCCATGGAAGCCTATTTTTCCCGTTACCTGCCCCAGTTGGCGCTGGCTGCCATGGTCCCCCTGATGATCCTGGGGTTTGTCTTTCCCCTGGATCTGATGACCGGCATTATCCTATTGTTCACCGCACCCCTCATACCCCTATTCATGCTTTTAATCGGCAGGCGGGCGGAAACCCTGAGCCAACAGCAGTGGGAAAGCTTAAGCCGCATGAGTGCCCATTTTTTGGATGTGCTGCAGGGGCTCACCACCCTGAAGATTTTTGGCCGGAGTAAGGCCCAGGCCCAGGCTATCGCCCGGGTGAGCGACCGGTTTCGCGACACCACCCTGGGGGTGCTGCGGGTGGCCTTCCTTTCGGCTTTGGCGCTGGAACTGCTGGTAACCGTCAGCACCGCGGTGGTGGCTGTGGCTTTGGGCTTGCGCCTGGTCTATGGCCGCATACCCTTTGAGCAGGCCTTTTTCTTGCTTTTGCTGGCCCCCGAATTCTATGGTCCGCTGCGCCTTTTGGGCAGCCAGTTCCATGCGGGTCTGGCAGGGGTAACCGCTGCAACCAGCCTTTTCGCCGCCCTGGATACCCCGGCACCTTCCGGTCCTGTTCTTCCCCCCTCGGCGGCTCTCCGCTCTACGTCTTCTTGCTCCCAGGATGAGCCGGGGCAGCAGCCAACTGTCAGGGGGTTGCGGGTTGTTTTCCGGGATGTGCACTGTGCCTATGATGGCGGTACCCGGCCGGCACTGCAGGGAGTATCCTTCAGCCTTAACCCGGGGGAGACGGTGGCGCTGGTGGGGGCCAGCGGGGCTGGTAAAAGCACCGTCATCAATCTCCTCTTGGGTTTCATCCAGCCCGACCAGGGCAGTATTATGGTAAACGGTGTTCCCCTGGCCCAACTGTCCCCGCAAGAATGGTACAGGCAATTAACCCTGGTACCCCAGCACCCCTATCTCTTCAGTGGCACCATCATGGACAATATCTGCCTGGGGCGGCCCCAGGCGACCCTGGACCAGGTAGTAGCAGCGGCCCAGCTGGCGGGTGCCCACGACTTTATTGCGTCTCTCCCCGGGGGATATGATACCCAGGTGGGGCAAGGCGGGTTGGTGTTAAGCGGCGGTCAGGCCCAGCGGCTAGCCATCGCCCGGGCCTTCCTCATGGATACCCCCCTGGTGATCCTGGACGAAGCCACGGCAGGTCTGGACTGGGAGAGTGAACAGGTGGTGCAGGAAGCATTGGCGCGCCTGAGGCGGGGGCGCACCGTGCTGGTCATCGCCCATCGCCTGAATACCGTCAAGACCGCTGACCGGATCCTGGTGCTGGACGCCGGCCGGGTAGTGGAAACGGGCAGCCATGAGGAGTTGCTGGATCGGCGGGGCTCCTATTACCG
This sequence comes from Firmicutes bacterium UBA2598, assembly GCA_002339345.1. Lineage (GTDB taxonomy): Bacteria > Bacillota > PH28-bin88 > PH28-bin88 > PH28-bin88 > UBA2598. The sequence continues at coordinate 4,915 of DDKM01000064.1, forward strand.
CCTGGTTGCCGCCTCGGGAGGTGGATTATGAATATCTTTGGCCCCTTGCTGGGGTTGATTGCCCCACGGTGGAAATCCATGGCCCTGGGAGTCCTGCTGGGCTTTTTGACTACAGGCAGCAGCATCGGTTTATTGGCCACCTCTGCCTACCTGATCGCCTGGGCGGCCCTGCACCCGCCGGTACTGGACCTGATGCCGACGGTGGCTGCCGTACGGTTTTTTGGGCTGGCCCGGGCTGTGTTCCGGTACCTGGAGCGATATGTCACCCACCAAGCCACCCTGGGGATTTTGAGCCAGATTCGGGTCTGGCTTTACAACGCCATAGAGCCATTGGCTCCTGGAAGGTTGACCGGTTACCACAGTGGTCAGCTTTGGAGCCGCCTGGTAGCCGATGTGGAATCGCTGCAGCACTTTTACCTGCGGGTGCTGGCGCCGCCGCTGGTAGCCCTGATGGTGCTGGCCGTTGTTTCTGGGTTTTTAGCCTGGATCAATCATAACCTGGCCCTGGTCTATTTCCTTATTTTCCTGTTGGCTGGTATCGGGGGGCCGGTACTGGCCAGGTTACTGGGCCGTGGTTTGGGCCGCCGCTTGGTGGAGGTGAAAGGAAGGTTAAACACCTACCTGGTGGATAGCCTTAGAGGGATGACGGAAATCGTGGCCTTTGGCCAAAAACAGCGGTTCCAGGAACAAGTAGCAGGGTTAAGCCATGAACTGGCGGCCATCCAGGGGAGGGCAGCCCGCATTAACGCCCTGGCCGGCGCCCTGACCGGCGTAGCCATGCATTTGGCCATGTGGACGGTTTTGGTTCTGGCTATCCCCCTGGTATCTTCCGGACAATTGGAAGGAATCTGGCTGGCGGTTTTGGCCCTGGGGGTTTGGAGCAGTTTTGAGGCGGTCACACCCTTGACCGCGGTTTATCAACATCTTGAGGAAGGCCTGCAAGCCGGCCGGAGAATTTTTCACATCACCGTCGCCCAACCGGTAGTCCCGGAGACCCCTAGCCCCTCCCCGACACCCGCAGGCTTCCAACTCCGCGTTAAGGATCTGGGTTTCTGGTATACGACAGGCGGCCAAAGGGTGCTGGACGGTATAGACTTTACCCTGCCTGCGGGAGGACGCCTGGCTATTGTAGGCCCCAGCGGGGCGGGGAAAAGCACCCTGGCCCACCTGCTGCTGCGTTTTTGGGATTATACCGAAGGTTCCATCACCCTGGGGGGGCGGGAACTAAAGGAGTATGACCCGGACCAGATCAGGGCATGGCTGGGGGTGGTGTCCCAGCATACCCACCTCTTTAACGCCACCATCAGGGAAAACCTGGCACTGGCCAGGCCAGACGCCACCGAAGCCGAAATGTGGCGAGTGCTGGCGGAGGTGGGTTTGCTGCCCTTCGTCCAGGGGCTGCCCCATGGACTGGACACCTATGTGGGGGAGGGGGGCTTCAAGCTTTCCGGCGGTCAGCGGCAGCTTTTGGCCATTGCCCGGGCGCTGCTGCGAAACACGCCCATCCTGGTGCTGGATGAGGCCACCCGGGGCCTGGATTCCGTCACCGAGCGGGAGGTATTGACGGCCCTTTTCCGCCTGCGGGAAGGGCGCAGCACCCTGATCATCACCCACCGCTTGGCGGGTATGGAGCACATGGATGAAATCCTGGTGCTAAACTCAGGGCGGGTGGTGGAAAGGGGGAACCACCGGGATCTCCTGCATCGCCAGGGACTTTACTACAAAATGTGGAAGGCCCAGCGGCAGGTGCTGGTTGCCTCTGTACCAAATGCAATACTTTTGTAATGAGCGATTAATAAAAACATCACATTTTTATTGTAAATTGTACTTGGATGATGTGTGGCTGCAATTGTTTGTGCTTAAGAATACAAGCACGGCTGGCGGTTCTTTTTTATGGCTTGATTAAGAAAAAAATCACAATCTTTTTGGTTAAATCATGGGATTCGAGGGGGCGACATGATGGCGACAGAAAAATGGTGGTTAGTAGGCTTAGGTGCCTTGTCTTTTTACTTTCTTCAAGCAGTGAAAGGGCCAGGAAAAGGTTATATCCGGCCACCAGGAGCCATGGCCGAAGAAGCATTTCTGGCCACTTGTTTGCGGTGTGGCCAGTGCGCCCAGATATGCCCCCACAAAAGCATAGAGATTTTAGGGGCTGAGGCAGGAGTATCCATTGGCACTCCTGCCATTACTAATCCACGGAAAGCGCCGTGTTATCTGTGTATGGATTGTATTAAGGTATGTCCCAGTAGAGCGTTGGTGGATACTGCCAAAGAGGATGTCCGTATGGGTTTGGCTCAAATCGACCGGGAACGTTGTCTCACCTGGCAAAAGGATGAGTGCAAGGTCTGCTATGTATCCTGTCCATTTATCGGAACAGCCATGGTATTGGAGGATTATTTAAAAACAGTAATCAAGTCTGACAAATGTACGGGATGCGGAATTTGTCAGCACGTTTGTGTGTTGCATCCACCTGCCATTACCGTTGTACCCAGATCTTAGGGGGTGCGGTTAATGCCAACGTGGAGCATCATGCGTAACCTTATGCGTATTCTAATGCTTCTACTAATTATGTCTCCGGCTTTTGGATTGACGTTGTTTTACGGTAACTTTAGTTCGGCTTTGTTCTTGGGTAAACTGCACTTAACAGATCCCCTGGCTGCTCTACAGGTGTTGTTAGCAAATCCTGCTGGGATTTCCGGTAGGTTGGTATATTCGGCATTAATTATTTTTGCCCTTTACGCCCTACTGGGTAGGGTATTTTGTGGTTGGGTATGTCCTTTGGGTGCCATCCAGGAGTGGGTTGGTAAACTGCCCATTATGCAAAAGGCAGTTACAGGCAATGGCAGCTTTAAATATCACTTGCTGCTGGTGGTTTTAGTTGTCAGTTATATGGGCAGTATTCCCTTGTTTGAAATATTTTCGCCCATGTCTCTTTTAAACCGGATGCTAATGTTTGGTTTGGGAGTGGAGCTAACCTTAATTCTGTTTATCATTATGTTGGACATTCATAAAGGCAAAGGTTTCTGGTGTCACCAAGTTTGTCCGCTAGGTGCTTTTTACAGTTTAATCGGCCGGTGGCGATTGGTGAGATTAAAAATAAACAAGCAAAGCTGCACCAATTGTGGGACGTGTTGGAGCAAGTGTCCGGTGGGAGAGGAGGTGCTTAGACCGGCTGTTAATAAAGGCAGTACTCTGTTAGTCCATGCCGATTGTACTAACTGTGGAGACTGTATTGATGGCTGTCCGAAAAAAGCTTTAAGTTTTGGTCTGGGGGTTGGAGGACAGGGTTTACCCGTAGGAGTAGGGAAAGAAATCTTCATAAAAGGAAGCTAGAATAAAAGGGGGAAGTTTCTGGATGTTGAAATTCACCAGAAGACAAGTATTAAAAGCTTCCGCTGCAGCTGCAGCAATGGCGGCTGTGGGAGGATGCGCCAGTAAGTCTACCCAACAGGCACCAACTCAAGCTGGCATCGAGGTGGAGGAGTGGTTTAAATCAGTATGCCGTTACTGTGGTACAGGTTGTGGCGTATTGATTGGAACAAAAGCCGGCAAGGTAGTTTCCGTTAAGGGAGATCCAGATAATTCCGTCAACAAAGGTACTTTATGTGTCAAAGGATTTTTTCTGCCTTCTATTCATTATGCCGAAAATCGCCTAAAGAAGCCGCTAATCAAGGAAAACGGTAAGTTTAGAGAAGCTACTTGGGATGAGGCATTGGGTTTAATGGCGGCCAAATTTAAGGAAGCCATTGAACAATATGGTCCTAATTCAGTAGCCTATTACGGTTCCGGTCAGTCCACAGTTGAAGAAGGATATGTGGTTAATAAACTGTTTAAAGGGTGTATCGGCACCAACAACGTAGAAGGAAACCCCCGAACCTGTATGGCCAGTGCCGTTGCCGGTTATCTTACCACCTTTGGTAAAGACGAACCCATGGGGATTTATGAGGACATAGAGGCAGCCGACGTGTTTTTTATTATCGGTTCCAACACTGCCGAAGCTCATCCCATCCTGTACGCCAGAGTAGCAGAAAGGAAAAAATCGGGTAAGGATGTTAAGGTAATTGTTGCCGACCCCCGGATCACTAGAACTTTTGACATAGCTGATTATAAGGTTAACTTTACACCTGGTTCCGATCTGGCCTTAATGAACGCCATGGCCCATGTAATCATTAAAGAAGGTCTGCATGATCCCGAATTTATGGCCAATCATGTAATGTTTAAGCAAACCGTAGATGGCAATCATGAAGACCGCACTTGGGATGACTATGTTTCTTTCTTGGAAAATTATAGTCCTGAAAAAGTAGCCCCTATCTGCGGCATACCGGCAGAGGATATCATCGAGATTGCCAGAGTCTTTGCTGCCAAGGGCAAAAATACCATGTCCATGTGGTGTATGGGCATTAACCAACGCATTCGCGGCGTGTGGGCTAACAACCTGATTCATAATCTGCATCTGATTACGGGTAAAATCTGTAAGCCCGGCTCCACCCCCTTCTCCCTGACCGGCCAGCCCAGTGCTTGTGGTACGGTGCGAGAAGTTGGCGTTCTTTCACATTTGTTGCCGGGGCACCGATTTATTGTCAATGAAAAACACCGGGAGGAAGTGGCTAAGGTATGGGGGGTTGACCCGGCAAAAATCCAACCACAACCCGGTATGCATATGATGAAGATGTTTGAAGGTACTTATACCGGTGAAATTAAATGCATGTGGGTTGTTTGTACAAACCCAGGTCATACTTTGCCTAATGTTAACCGCTACCGTGAGGGAATGGAAAAGACCTTCCTGGTGGTTTCTGAAGCTTATCATCCCACTAGAACAAGTGAATTAGCTGATATTGTTTTACCATCGGCCATTTGGTGTGAAAAAGAAGGAGTCTACGGTAACGCTGAGCGCCGAACCCAACATATGGCCAAAGCTATTGAGCCACCGGGCGAGGCCAAGTCGGATCTTTGGGCCATGTTGGAATTTGCTAAACGCATGGGATATGGGGAACTGTTTGCCCATTATAAGACCAACGAAGATATATGGGCTGAATGGCGTACCTTAACCATTGGTACAGGCATGGATTTGGCGGAATACAAAGCTTATAAAGAAGCTCGCGGTTTATTGTGGCCGGTAGTCAACGGCCAAGAAACTAAGCGGCGCTTCGTTTATCCCGATGACCCATATGTTAAACCTGAAGAAAAGATAAAGTTTTATGGTAAGCCTAACGGTAAAGCCTGGGTATTCCTGCGCCCCATGGCACCGGCAGCTGAGCAACCTGATGCCGAATACCCCTATTGGTTTACCACCGGGCGAATTTTGGAACACTGGCATACCTCTACCATGACAGCTACTGCTCCACAACTAGCCAAAATTCCTGGAGATTATTATGTGGAAATCCATGCTACTGACGCAGCAAGGGAAGGAATTAAGGATGGGGATCTGGTGAAAATTTCTTCCAAGCGCGGCTCCATCACAGTTAAAGCAAAGATTGGCGGAAGGGGTGTGCCTCAACCAGGAATGCTCTTCTGTCCCATGCACGATATGGACAGAAACAGGTTAGTCAATATCGTGGTAAGCGATGCCGTTGATGGAGTTTCATTCCAGCCAGAATACAAAATTTCCGCCGTTAAAATTGAAAAGGTTTAGCTGCTGTTAGAAGGAGGAAGGCAAAAATGAAAAACAAGGTAATTATTTTATCATTACTAGCTGCATTCCTAATGGCAGCAGCAGTAGGGTGTGGAACAAATTCTAATGCTCCAACAAACAATGTCAAGGTGGAACGGGGTGTTAACCCACCTGGGTTGGTGAGTCACGGCATTGAAGGCAAAGAAGATTGCGCTCAATGTCACGATTTAACAAAATATCCAAATCACCCAACGGGATTAGTAAACGAGTGCATCCAGTGTCATGCCTTTGCAGAATTCAAGTAAGCAAGGAGGCCAGATATGGCAATTGCAAGTGTAGTAGTAAAAGTAGTCCCGGGTGAAGAACCATTTGTGACTTCCCAGCTAATGAACATTCCTGGAGTGGAAGTGGAACATGTTGCAAACGGAAATATAGTATGTATCCTGGAAGGCCAGGATTTACAGTGGTTAGAACATATGGCCTCCCAGGTTATTCAGTCCATTCCAGGGGTGATAATCGTAATGCCAATTTATGTAAATTGTGAGGATTTAGAACTGCTAGAGGCAGAAGCGTTGGTGAACTAAATGACCAAGACATGGGAAAGGGCTGTTAGCCGCAAGGATCTATTTCGACTTTTTGTGGCTGAAACCAAGGAACTTGTGACCCAAGTGGCCAGGGAAAAGTTTCAATCCCATTTGGTCAGGCCACCAGGGGCTTTGCCGGAACCGACTTTCCTAGCCACTTGCATCCGTTGTGGTCAGTGCATTAAAAGTTGTCCTCAAGAAATACTTTCGCCAGCTGCCATCGCGGAAGGAGCAGCCATGGGCACTCCTGTAGTAAATTTTGTGAGTAAGCCTTGTAAAATTTGCGGAAAATGCGCCGTCAATTGTTCTACCGGAGCATTAACCGTGGGTGAAAAAGGTGGTTTAGGGGTAGCCCAAATTAAAGTAAGTTTATGCTTGGCGGCACAGGGGAATATTTGTCAAATGTGCAGTCTAAACTGTCCCCAGGGGGCCATATCCGTTGCAGAACATTTAATGCCTAAGGTTAACGAAAAAAGTTGCCGAGGGTGTGGTACTTGCCAACACTTTTGCCCTGTGGAAGGGGCAATTCGAGTTACGAGCCGGACCAATTAGCTTTTCGATAAATAGTGGACCTGAACATCGACGACAGGCTGGCGGTGTGCGGCATATTCAAGAGCAACGGCACGCAAGGCTCTACCCGGTTCATCCGTGGTGGTGACAATCTAAACGGCCGCAGGAAGCGACTTTTGGGTATGATGGCGACTAAGCGCAGCCTAACTGGTTCCTTAAACGAAGGTGAACAGGACCACAAAGACTTGTGGGCTAAAGTCAACAACATCGACGACTACGAAGCCCACCGGGTATCCCGGCGCATAGTGGAGTTTGCCCTGGAACACGGAGCGAGTATCATCGTCTTTGAGCACCTGGGTAAATTCAAGCCAAAAAAGGGCAAGTACAACAGGCGGGCCAACTCCAAGCGTTCTTATTGGCTCCGGGGCAGGATATTTCACTACACCAGGTACAAAGCCTGGGAGCACGGTATAATTACCAGCCGGGTAAATCCCGGATACACCAGCCGGTTATGCGCCGGCTGCAGACAAGGGGTCGGAACACCAATCGTGCTTGGTAGCCCTGGGTTCCGTGAATTATCTCAAGTACAACCTGCGCAACCTAGTTTGCGCTTTTTCTTTTACCCTCGGGTGGGTGGAAACAGAAGGAAACAACCTTCCACGGGTCGAATAGCGCGAGACAAGGAGCGAGGATAACAGAAATGCTTTCCAGAAATTGTTTCCGAAGGAGGGGAGGAGTTGCCTTGATAGCCATCGGACCGCGGATGTTGAAAACCGGTTTGGCGGTAGGGCTGGCCGTCTACCTTTGCAGCCTCTTGAAAATTGAACCATACGTTTATGCCGCCCTTTCCGCCCTGGTCAATATGAAGCCGTCGGTGGTACAGTCATTGCGAAATGCCGTCGAGCAGGTGGGTACCCAGTTTATCGGCATGACCATCGCCTTTGCCATCGGGCTGGCCATTGGGGCCAATCCCGTCACCATCGGATTGACCACGGTGTTGATTATCTGGACATGCCTGCGGGTAGGCTGGGGCACCGGCATCATCATGGGTGTGATGGCGGGTTTATTTGTGCTGACGGCGCCGGGTGAACAATACGTCAGCCATGCCTGGGTGCGAGTCCAGGCGGTATTGATCGGTCTATTTTCCGCTCTGCTGGTGAACCGGCTGATTTTTCCCCCGCGTTACGAGGAAAAGCTGAAGGCAAAACTAGCTGAAGTCAACCAGCAGGTCATCGGGTTATACAGTGAGGCCATTGACAGGTTCATAAACCTGGAACCCATACCGGTGGAGGAATTGCACAACAGGGCGGCTACCGCCCGGAAGAAGCTGCAAGGGGCGTGGGACTTGCTGAAACTATATGCAGAGCAGGATAGGGTGCTACAGGCCAATTTGACCATGGGCGGCAGTGCCACGGTGGATCGATGGGAGGATTATTACCGCTATAACAAGGGTTGCCTGGACAAGGCCCTGGAGATTCTGGAAGTGGTACCCAGGCGGCTGGCCCGGCGTCAAGCGGCGGGAAGCCCTCCCCCCAGCCCGGAATTTCAGGCCATCCTGGGTCACCTGGCCAGGGGTAAGGAGGGGGTGGTGGCCATCAACCAGCAGCTTTATCGCTGCCTGTTTGAAGGGGCGCCGCTATCATGGACCGACACCGGGGAGGAATACTGGCACCTGGTCTCCGAGGCCATTGACCGGTGGAGCGCCAGGTTTGCCGGCAGCTATTATATCCATGCCTTCATGGAAGTGGCGGTGGTGTTGAACGACCTGCGGTGGGTGGCCCAAACGGGGAAGGCCATCTTGCAAGAATGGGCGAGCAAGGGAGAGGAGAAACAGTGACACAACAGGGTATAAAGTTGCCAGCCAGCGGAATGGACAGGGAAACAGTGCTGGCCAGGATGCGGGAGGCCAGGGCCCGGGACGCCAACTGGCGGGATGGCCGCACATGGAGTTTGGTTTACTTTGCCGGGGAGGAAATTACACAGCTTATTCAAGAAGCCTATACCATGTTCATGGCGGAAAACGGTTTGAGCCCCATGGCCTTTCCCAGCCTGAAAAAGTTTGAAACGGAAGTGGTAGCCATGACCGCCGGGCTGCTGGGCGGGGGGGGCGAAACGGTAGGAAGCATGACCTCCGGCGGGACGGAGAGTATCCTGATGGCGGTAAAAACAGCCCGGGACATGGCCAGGGCCAACCGGCCGGAGATTACCCAGCCGGAAATGATCATCCCCGTTACCGTGCACGCCGCCTTTGAAAAGGCCGCCCATTACTTCAACGTTAAGCCGGTGCGGATTCCAGTGGACCCGGACTTCCGCGCCGATGTGGAGGCAGCCCGGGCGGCGGTAAGCCCCAATACCGTATTGATGGTGGGTTCCGCTCCTGCCTATCCCCACGGGGTCATTGATCCCATTGGTGAAATGGCAGCCATTGCTGCGGAAAAGGGTATTTTGTTTCACGTTGATGCCTGTCTCGGTGGTTTCCTGCTGCCCTTTATCCGAAAACTGGGGTATTCTGTGCCGGATTTCGATTTTACCGTACCCGGGGTGACCTCCATTTCCGCCGATGTGCACAAATACGGGTTTGCTGCCAAGGGAGCTTCGGTCATCCTTTACCGGAACAGAAACATCCGGCGCCACCAGTTTTTTGTTTATCCCGATTGGCCAGGCGGGCTTTTCGGTTCCCCCACCATGACTGGCACCAGACCGGGTGGAGCAATTGCTGCCGCCTGGGCGGTAATGCACCACTTGGGGGAAGAGGGTTATCTTAAATTGGCCAAGGTGATCATGGATACCGCCCGCAAGTTGATGGAAGGCATCCAGGCTATCCCGGGCCTGTATATTTTGGGCAAACCGGATATGAGTGTTTTTGCCTTTGGCTCAGACACGTTGGATGTCTATGCCCTGGCCGATGCCATGGATGCCCGTGGCTGGCACCTGAACCGGCAGCAACTGCCACCATGCCTGCACATGATGGTCACCCCGGCCCATTCCGGTATTGTCGAGGCCTTTCTAAATGATCTGACCCATGCGTCAGCCCAGGTGGCAGCAAACCAGCCCACTGAAGGCGGCAGTGCTGCCATGTACGGCATGTTAGGTTCCCTGCCTGAACGAAAAATAGTGCGCCAGTTTATTTTGGACTTTATGGATAAGCTCACCAGCATAGAATAGCCCGCCGAAAACTCGGCGGGCTAACCGCAAAACATCTGCACCTAAGGTGACTTTCCGGCCGGACCTGGGGTTTTTTGATTATTTATGGTTTCAGCAGATAGGCGACCAAAAGACCGAGATAGTTACCCAGAGCCAATCCCACCAGGCTGGTGGTTAGCCCGGACATCACCACTTCCCGGTTTTTCAACGCATTGGCTACTGGTCCGATGAAGGGGGGACCGTATATACCGGCTGTGGAGGTGATGATCACCGTATCGGCATCCAGCTTTAAAAGGTATGCCAGGGATATGTGAATTATTACCGCCAATGTTACCACCGAACCAACGTAATATAAGAACAGCGGGCTGGTGTTTAAGAATTTTTCCGTGTTGGCCATAGAGCCTACCGCCACCGAAAAGACCAGCAACAGGTATTGGCCCACATCGTATGTAATGTCCATTTGCCGGATTTTAGGAATAAAGGAGCCCGCAATACCTAAAGTGGTAAGGGTAAGGATGATCATGGTAAAGGACAGGGTGCCGGTGACGGCCAGGGAAAGGCCGATGCTGATGCCGGCGGTAACTGCAGCCAGTAATAATGCCAGTACTGTGTACCGTACATAACCGCTAAGGGAGCGAGCGGGAGATGCGGAAGCCACCTGTTCCAGGGTCGCGGGGCTGGCATTTGCGGACCGAAACGGGGGTAAGAACTTCAACAGCAGCTGCTGGGCCACCGTCATCAGGAACACAAGGTAAATAGCCCCTACAACCACATCGGCGGCGTGTACCAGTACAAAGGTTTCCTTTTGCACGTCCAAAGCCAGGCCGATGGCGTTTAAGTTGGGGGTACCGCCGGTGTAAACACCGGTCAGCATACCTGCCACCTTCCACGATTCCTCCAAGTATGGGGCAAAAATGCGGGCGGCAGCAAGGGAAGAAAGCAGCACACCTACAATGCAAAGGCCGAACGAGATGATGGTGGGACGCGCTAGGCGAATCCACGAGGAAAAGTTGGTGGAAAACAAGAGCAGGGGGATAGCCAAGGGAACGGTAATCTCAGTTATTGTTGTGGAAAGAGACTCGTTCAAGGAAACAAAGGGCAGGTTGCCGGCTATGATGCCCACCATATAGCACAGCACCACGGGGCCTAGCCAGTCCAGTGCCCTGGAACGCTTGGTAGCAAACAGAGCCAGGGCCGGGAAGAGAATGAAAAGAAGCAATTGCAGAAAAACCATCTAACCTCCTCCTTTTATTTGGGAATATAGGGCGTGGCAGAAGCCACCAGTGACAGTCCGGCCGCCAAGAGCAGCAGAAACACCGCCAGGCGGAATCTTACCGGGTTAATCCGATTGTGCAGCCATTCGCCGCAGGGAATAGCCACCAGCAGGGCGGGCAGCAGCATCAAGCTCTGGTACAGGATGGGGACAGTCAGCTTGCCGGTGATATAGTAACTGGCCAGTAGGACGAAGGTAAGCACCAGCCAGAGGGCGGACAGGGTGCTGCGGAAACTCCCCTTATCGGCAATCTGCCGTGAAGTGTAATACACCACTAACGGCCCACCGGAGGCGTATATGCCGTGGACGATGCCGCCGGTGATCAGCCATATCGCTGCCTGGGCCGCAGGCATGGGGGGCAGTTCAACGGCCTGGGGATGGCGCAGGCGGAACAGTTCTAAGGCCGCGAAACCGGTGACGAATAGACCAAAGGCCATTTTCAGCAGGCTGTTTTGGCTGAGGCTAAAAAGGGCAAAGCCAACCGGCAGGCCAACGGCCATCAGGGGTATTATTCTCCTAAACAGCACATGATGGTTAATGGTATGGTGATGGCGCACCACGATATATGCACTTAACAACAGGTTTACCAACACCAAGACCGGTATTAGTACTTCCATACTTAATAAATGGGCTCCCAGGGCCACCGCAATAATCATAGCACCGAACCCGGTAACAGTTTCCACCGTCTGTGCCATAAAGACAATTACCGCCAGCAGGAAAAAGGTCATTTCCAAATCATATCACCCATTTTAACAATGATGTGTGCCAATTCGTGGTGACCGAATAGGTTTCCTGTAGCCCATGCCCTCCTTTTTGGCATTTTCAGTCGATGAAGAGTAACGTTGCGGTTGGGGAGAAAACATTATGTGGTGCTTTTACTAGCTGAGGCTGCGGCCCGGTGGCTAAGGCTTATACTTACAAACCCCATAGAATCAAGCAGCCGGAAGAACAGTCGTTCTCCGGCTCCATGGTCGCATTGTACTAACCTCCAACCAGTCAGGTAATCATCTCTGGAGAAATTCATGAATTATTTGCGTAAAACCTTGCACCGCTTCCGGCGCTTCCGCGATAAACTTTTGGATGGTTTCCCACTTGATGTCCAGGTACTGGTGCGCCAGGATGTTACGGGATCTCGATAATTCCCCTAACTGATGGGCTAATTCCTCCGACACGAGGCCAATCTCGTGCAGTCTGGTAAAAACTTCCCGGTAGGTTCCCGGCACCTCCACCTTTTGCCAGGATAACAGAATTTTGCCGATGTCGATCATGGCATTGGAAACGTTCTCGGCGATCCGCTCCACATTACGTCGCTTCGCCCGGTCTTGTTGGTATGTGCCGTAGTCCATCCCCTGGAAGTCGTTCAGGTCCTCCATCTCCACCTGAATAAATGATAAGCGGCGAATAATGCTCTCTTTTTGGGCCTTTTCTAGGGGAGACACCGGGCTGCACCTCCCGAACCGGTTTTCATTCTCCAGAGGTCGATAATGAAGTCCTGAAAGTCTTCCGCTTCCCGGGATACCTGCAGCATGTATTCCAGGTACAACCGGTAGTCCCTGATGACCAGGGGAACGCCCCGGATGGCGGACCAGGCAACGGTGGGGTTATCCCTGTTTAAAACTAGCAGGTCTACATCCCGCCGCAATAAGGCCTCCAGTTCATCCCACAGCACATTGATGTCTTTTTGCAAATAACCATTAGAGAGATACACGGCTACGTCTATGTCCGAATCAAGCCTTTCTGTTCCTTTAGCTGCGGAACCAAACAGGAAAGCCATCAGCACGTTCTCCCTGGAGCTAAAGTATTCCTGAAGTAAATCCACCACCCGGCGATCACCCGTCATTGCCTTGACCACTCCCGCCAACCATCCACTTGCTGCCATCATTATATGTTACAAACCCCTTCGAATCAAGCAGCCGGAAGAACAGTCGTTCTCCGGTGGGTTAAGATCAAGAAGGGATCAGCGTGGTGGGCGGGTAGAGAAGAAGGGAAGTCGAGCACATATGGCTTCCACCAGATCCAGCCAAAGCCAGGAATAAAGAAGGGTCATGCCAACCACCAGCAGTAAGGAGACACCTACACCGGTGGTCTTTAGGATGGTGAAGGCAGGTAGACCCAGACCGAAGGCCAGGGTACCGATCCCTGCCGCCAGTACTATAGCGCAAAGGGGAATTACCGCCAGGCGGGGCAGCCGGTAATGAATCATCAATCCCATGGCCAGGCCCAGGGGGCCGTAAGTGAGGGCCAGTACCAGTCCCCCCAGGGGATGGAAAAGGGAAACCAGGCCGGTGGCGGTGAGGACGGTCAAGGTACCGGTGCCGGGTGTCAGTAGGGTAATGACAATCAGGGGAATGGAACTGAAGGCGCCCACCACCTGGCCGAATCCCGGCAGTAGGACACCTGCTGACTGCAGCATGGCAGCCAGGGCGGCGGCTAGAGCGCCCAGGGCGATGCGGCGGGTGACCGGCCAGGTGGTACTTGGCTGGCGGGTGTAGATCTTGGCTGGGGTAAACAGGTAAAGGTAAAAACGCGCCCATCCCCACATGCCCATTTGCGTACATCCCCCCTTCGGATATTTAATCTATTTTACTATCGGGAGGGAATATTTGTGCACTGGGAAGTAGGACCAAGGTCCTATAAAAAATAAGACCAGTCACCCATTTCCCGGTCTTTGCAATAGAGGTAACATTTACATCAAAGCCCAATAATTCGACCTGCAAAACCCAATCGGGGGGATGGCGGTGGCTTCCGAACTTATCAATGGTGAGAAACTGCAGCAGCTCATCCAGGACTATTTCCGGGGTGTGCACCTAAGTGCAGCAGATGAAAGATATATTATCAAAAGCATCACTTGTAACGTGGAAGTATTGGTCTATTCCTTGCTTCGGCGGGAGGCTCAAACCTACGCCAGACAGACTGCCTGAGTGCTTGGCGGCTGATAAAATGATGGGCAACAACGCGAAAGAGCCCGGAGGATGGCTTTATGAACCATCACCGGGCTCAATGCTTGTCCATGGATTTTTCCTGGGGCTGCTGATGGCGTTGCGCCCGGCCCCACCATCACTATGCCCTGGCTGACGGATATCGGCTCCTCGGCGATCGGTTCCATCCCGGCGTTGGCAACAGCCAGGCGGACCCTTTCAGCGGTGGCCACAATCCTGCAAAAACCCCCAGGCAATCAGCGCAGGGGGAACGGTGCCACCGGCAGGGTAAAAGTGAAGGTGCTGCCCTGTCCCTCCTTGCTCTCCACCCGGATTGTCCCGCCGTGGGCCTCCACGATGTGCTTGACGATGGCCAAGCCTAAGCCGGTACCGCCCATCCGGCGAGAGCGGGCCTTGTCCACCCGGTAAAAACGTTCAAAAATCCGCGGCAGGTGTTCCGGCGGGATGCCTATTCCCGTATCCCGAACCTGCACCTCCAGCAGGCTACCCAGCATACCCGCCCGGATGGTAACCGCTCCCCCCGCCGGAGTGTATTTCAGCCCATTGTCCACCAGGTTCATCAGCACCCGTTCCAGCAGGTCCTCGGAGATGGCTGCGGCTGGCACATCGGAAGGTACGTTGGTGGCAAGACCCACCCCTTTTTCCTGGGCTAGGGGAGTAAGTAGCACCAGTACCCTGCCTACCACATCATCCAGGTTGGCGGTTTCCAGGGGCTGTTCACGGTGGTGCCGCCCCTCCACCCATGCCAGCTGCAACAGGTCATCGATCAGACGCTGCAGCCGTGCGGTCTCACCGGCGATGATGCCGAGGAACCGGCGGGTTGCCTGGGGGTCCTCCAGGGCGCCGTCCAGCAGGGTTTCCAGAAAACCCTTGATGGATGTCAATGGGGTACGCAGTTCATGGGATACATTGGCTACGAATTGGGAGCGCAACTGCTCCAGCTGGCGCAGTTCGGTGACATCCCGCATTACCAGCACCGCACCCACCACCCGGTCATCACCGTGGTGGGGCAATACCTGGGCTACCAGCAGCCGGGGGGAATGGGGCACCAGCTTTATTTCCCTGGTCACCGCTTCCCCTGAGGATAAAACCTTCCTTACAGCCGTCTCCAGCTCGTGGCTCCGGATAACCTCCACCAGGTGTTTGCCCAGGACGTCTATGGCGGTGATCCCGGCCATACCAATGGCGGCCCTATTCATCAGCACCACACGGCCAGCCTGATCTACCGCCACTACACCCTCGGACATGCTGGTCAGGATGGCGTCCACCTTTTCTTTTTCCATCAGTAAATCCCTGATGGTGGCGCGGTAGGCCAGGCCCATTTCCTCCATCCGGCGGGCCAGTTCGCCGATTTCATCCTGCCGCAGGAAGAGGTCTCGCCTCTCTGGGGAACCGAAACGCTGGTGGCTGGCAATGTTGAGCAGTTGGAACAGGGGAGCCAGCGTCCGGTTGTTCCACCACAAGGCGGCGGTGCCCCAGCCGGTCAACAGGATGATGGCGGTGACCACCACCAAAAGGCGCACTGCTCCCACCGCAGTGGCGGCTGCGGCACCGTCCAGGCGCTGGTGCAATAGTCCAGACATCGCATCAAAGAGCATCATCATCACCAGGGTGGTGACGACCAGGCCAATCACCACATGACCGGCAGTCAGCTTTAACAAAAACCTCATGGCTGGCCACCCCTGAACCGGTATCCTACCCCCCTTACCGTTTCGATCAACTGGGGATTGGCCGGATCCGCCTCGATCTTCTGGCGCAGGTAGCGGATATGCACATCCACCGTACGGGTGTCCAGGGCCTGATCATAACCCCAGACCCGGTCCAGCAGCACATCCCGCTTGAGTACCCGCCCCCGGTTTTCCATTAGGGTTTTTAGCAATTCAAATTCCTTCGGCGTGAGATCCAGGGCTTCGCCCCGCAGCCAGGCCTGGTGGCAGTCAGGCTGGAGTACCAGTGGCCCGGCGTGCAGTTCCACCTCTGCCGGAGGGACGGCTGGGGCGGTATGGCGACGCAGGCATGCCTTCACCCGGGCGGCCAGTTCCCGCGGGCTGAAGGGTTTGGTGACATAATCATCCGCACCCATTTCCAGTCCTAGCACCTTGTCCAGTTCCTCCGCCCGGGCGGTTAACATAATTACGGGGATGTGGGTAGTAGCTTCCTGGGCCCGTAGTTGGCGGCAAACCGCCAGCCCATCCTGGCCGGGCAGCATCACATCCAGGATAATCAGGTCCGGGGGCTGGGTCTGGGCGGCGGCTAGGGCCGCCAGCCCGTCCGCCGCCTCTTCAACCTGATGGCCTTCCCGGCTCAGGTTAAAACGCAGAAGTTCCCTGATGGGTTCCTCGTCTTCCACCACTAGAATCCGTGCCAAGGGGCGATCCCTCCTATGCATGTCCGTTACGTTAATTATACCATGCTGTGTGAAGGGGAAGGTTATGCAAACGTCAAATTCTGGCGGTATAAAGCCGGTTGGGGGGGGGAACTTTTCGGCCTCCACCGCGTCTATCAGCTGGGAAAATTTCTTTTCAAACGGAGAGGTGAAAATGATGAAACTTCAGAACAGGGTGTTGCAGGCAGTGGTGGCACTGGCACTTGTTCTGGCGGTGGGGGCTGGAGTATGGCTGGGGGTACGACCGGCCAGTCAACCGGGGGGAGGATACGGCTGGCGGGCGGAGGCTGCCGAGGTGGTGGTGGTGCCGGAGCGGTCGGATGCCCTGGGGATGGATCCTGACAGTGCCTTTTTACTCACCAGCCGGGTACCCTTGTCAGCGGAAATGGTGAGGAAAAACCTGGTGATCAGCCCGCAGGTGGGATTTAATTTGACCATGCTGGACCAGGAGGGTAAGCAGTACCGGATCCAGCCGGAGATACCCTTGTCCACCGACAGCATTTACCGCCTGGAGTTACTGGCCGGGAGGGTGAGCGAGGCGGAAGGTGAACCGGGAAACCAGGGGGATGGTGTCACCGGGCAACAGGCACTCTCCCGGGATTACCGGTGGGCCTTCCAGACCAGGGGGGATTTCCGGGTGCTGGGAACCCTGCCTCGCCACACTTCTGCCCACGTGCCGCTGAACACCGGCATTGAGGTGGTTTTCAGCCACGAGGGTGTGGCGGATTTGACACCCTATTTTGATATCCAGCCCCGGGTGGAAGGGCGTTTTGAATACCACAAGAAGGTGGCGGTATTTGTACCCAAGGAGTTGCAGCCAGGCACCCTTTATACCGTTACCGTGAAGGCGGGCGCCGGGGTGCGGGGGTCAGCCACCGGCCTGGCTGCCGATTATGTCTTCCAGTTTGAAACGGAACCGGAGGCTGGCCCCGGTCAACAGGGATATTTTTACCTGTTCCAGCGGGAGTACGAGTTTGCTGAGCGGGAAATCCCCGCCCTGTCCGTTACCTATGACCAGGGAGGTAGAAGCAACGCGGGTGAGGTGCAGGTGACCCTTTACCGGTTTGCCGGACCCCAGGACTATGTGCAGGCCCTGGCCAGGGTACAGGACATCCCTCCCTGGGCCTATACCAGCAGGGGAAAATTCATGGTGGACACCAGGGGATTGCACCGGATCATGGATTACACCGCCGCCATCCAGAACGCGCCGGGGGGGTATCCCCAGCTGGTTGTATTGCCGGAACCCCTGCCTGCGGGTTATTTCCTGGCGGAACTGTCCGCCCTGGGGAAAAAGCACCAGGTGTGGCTGCAGGTCACCGACCTTTCCGCCTATACATCGGTATCCCGCACCGAAACCCTGGTGTGGCTCAATGATCTTGTTGCCAGGGGACCGGCGGCAGGGGGCCGGGTACAACTGCTGGACAGCAGGGACGGCCGGCCGTCCGGTAATGCGGTACAGGCGGATTCCTCCGGGGTGGCCACCCTCTCCACTCCGGCCTCCCTGTGGTCCGGGGCGAAGCGGGAGGACCTTTTCCTGCTGGCCCAGGCCGGAGACGCCCAGACGGTAATCCACATCCCGGCCGAAGCCTATTACCCATACGGCGGCGGGCAGTCCAACCGGGCGGCGGAATACTGGAAGTACCTCTACACCGACCGCAGCCTGTACCAGCCCTCTGACCAGGTGCGGTTTTTCGGCATTGTGCAGCCCCGGGAAAGGGGGGCCCAGCCGATCAAGGCAGTCACGGTGGAATTGACCGATCAGTACAGCTACTGGGAGGACCGGCAGG
The DNA here is from genome assembly GCA_002339345.1 of Firmicutes bacterium UBA2598. Lineage (GTDB taxonomy): Bacteria > Bacillota > PH28-bin88 > PH28-bin88 > PH28-bin88 > UBA2598. The sequence goes on from DDKM01000064.1 coordinate 23,149, forward strand.
CCAATCCCCTGGCCAGCCAGCGGGTGGCGGTGCAGGGCAACACCTTTGATGGCATGATCAGCCTGCCCAACCTGCGGCCGGGGACCTATTTCCTGCAGGTGCGGGATGGATCGGATATCCTCCTGGTCAGGAGTTTTGAGGTGCAAACCTATACCAAACCGGCCTACCGCTTCAGCGTGGTGCCGGAACGCCGGGCGGTGTTCGCCGGGGAACAGGCGGTTTTCCATGTCAGCACCCGGTTCTTTGAAGGGACGCCGGTCAGCGACCTTGCCGTCAACTACCAGTTTGGCGGCAAGAGCGGCACCGTAGTCACCGGTCTGGACGGAGAGGCCCGGGTGGCGGTGGAGGCCGGTTTTGAGGGCTACGGTCCATTCCGCCAGACGGCCATGAACATCAGCGCCCAACTGCCGGAAGCGGGGGATATCTACTCCTGGCAGGCGGTGATGGTTTTTGATTATAACATTTACCTTCAGTCATCCGTTAAGCGGGAAGGGGACCGGGCGGTGCTTTCCTTCCAGGCCAACCGGGTCACCCTCGACCGCATCAACAGGGGTGAACAGGAGAACTACTGGGATTTCAAGGGAGAGGCCGCTGCGGGCCGTGTCATCCGGGGGGAGGTGCTGGAGCACATCACCCGCAAGGTGGAGACAGGTGAGGTCTACGACTACATCAACAAGGTGGTGGTGAAACAGTATACCTATCAATCGGAACAGGTGCCTCTCTTTAACTTTGAGGTGACCACCGGTGCCGCGGGGGAGGCCAGGTATGACTTCCCCGTCCATCCGGAAAAGACCTATATCGTCCGGATCACCGCCCAGGACTACAACAACCGGACCATCAGGCAAGACCAGTGGTTACGCGGTTCGCTGTCCCCGGCAGATGAGGAGGACTACCCCTGGTACCACCTGGAGGTGCCGGAAGACAAGCGATCTGGCTTCCGCCCCGGTGAAGAGGTGCTGGTGGAAATGCGGCGGAACAACAACAAGGCTGGAGACCGTCCCGCCGGATACCTGTTCTATACCGCCCGCCGGGGCCTCACCGGCTACCGGGTTCAGGACAACCCCGTTTATGCCGGCAGTTTCCAGGCGGAGGACATCCCCAACTACTACCTCTACGGCGTCTATTTCGACGGCCGCCAGTATTACCAGGCGGAGCGGACGGTCGCCATTGACCCCCAAGCCCGCGCCCTCAAGGTGCGCATCAACCCCGGCCAGGCCGTCTACCGGCCGGGGGAAACCGCCCGGATGACGGTAAACGTCACCGACCAGGCCGGGCGGCCGGTGCAGGCCAGGGTCAATCTGAGCCTGGTGGATGAGGCGGTGCACTACCTGAGTGACCAGTGGGTGGACTTGTTGAACAGTCTTTACCGTGACCTGGTGCCCAGCTGGGTGGTGCGTCACCAGTCATCCCACCGCCTGCCGGACCGGGGGTATGGTGCGGAGATGGGCGGGGAGGGAGACGTGGGGCGGACGGAGTTTGTGGACACCGCCTACTTCGCCACGGTGCTTACCGGTGCCGACGGCAAGGCCCAGGTGGACATCAAGCTGCCGGACAATCTCACCTCATGGCGTTTAACCTACCATGCCGTTACCGGCAAAATGGAGGCTGCCAGCGGCAGCATCCTGATTCCTGTGAAACTGCCCTTTTTCGTGGAATTGACCATGAACACCACCTACCTGGCGGGGGACCGGCCGGAGGTGGTGGTCAGGGCTTATGGCGAAAAAATCGGCCGGGGTGAAACGGTGGATTATACCCTGAAGCTCACCGGCCCGGACAATCAGGTAATCACCCGGCAGGTTGGCGGGCAGGCCTTCCAGCCCGTCCGGCTGCCCTTGCCGGAGTTGCAGGAGGGCAAGTACCGGGTGACGGTTACCGGCCGGTCCAAGGGAGGGCTCACCGATACCCTGACTTTGCCCCTCACCGTCCGTTCCTCCTACCTGGTATGGGACAGGACGGACTTTATCCCGCTGCAGCCGGGGATCAAACTTGCCGGTTCGGCCGACCGTCCCACTCGGGTGACCTTTGTGGATTACCAGCGGGGCTTTTACCTGCACGTGTTGGAGAGCCTGGCCCATACCGGCGGCAACCGCCTGGACCAGCGTCTGGCCGCCTGGATAGCCACCGGGATGCTGGCGGCCTATTTTGACCGCCAAGGGGAGGAGGAGGTCCAACTTATCAAATACCAGACCAACAGCGGCGGGCTGGCCCTGCTCCCCTACAGTGACGCGGACCTGGCCCTGTCCGCCAAGGCGGCGGCCCTGCGGCCGGACCTGTTTGACCGGGAGGGGCTGGCCCGGTACTTCCAGCAGGTGGTGGACAGCCGGGAGGAGGACCGGGAGCGGGCCATTACCGCCCTGTTCGGCCTGGCCGCCCTGGAACGCCCTGTCCTGCGCCAGCTGCACCTGGCGGCGGGTTTGCCTGATCTCAACTTGAAGGAGCGCCTGTACCTGGCCCTGGCCTTTACCCTCCTGGGTAGTGACGAGGATGGGCGGCAGCTTTGGAACGGGGTGATGGCCGACCATGGCGAGGAGCTGGGCGCCCACCTGCGGGTGAACAGCGGCCGGGACCAGGACGAGGTGGTGGAACTGACCGCTCTGGCGGCGGTGATGGCTTCCCGCCTGCGTCACCCCGACGGGGACCGGCTGTACCGCTATGTTATGGAACAGCAGCCCCGGTTGGAGCTGGCTATTTTGGAAAGATTGCTATACCTGGATGCAGCCCTGGCCAACCTGCCGGAGGGGGAGAGGGCGGCGGTGGTCTATGCCGGACCGGGCTCCGACCCGGTGACGGTGAACCTGGCTGGCGGTAAAACCCATACCATGCTGCTGGCACCTGCTGATCTGGCCCAACTGCGCATCCTGGAGGTGCACGGCAAGGCCGGCGCGGTAACCGCCTATGAGACGGCCCTGGACCTGGCCCAGGTCAAAGCGGACCCCGACCTCAGCCTGGAGCGGTTTTACTTCGTGAAGGGACGGGAAGCTGGAGAATTGCAGGCGGGGGACATCGTGGAAGTGGTCTTGACCTTCAAGGCGGCGGACCGGGCGCCGGACGGAACTTATGGGATTACCGATTTCCTGCCGGCAGGGCTGAAACCCATCACCGACCCCTGGCGCCGGGGAGTTTTTGAGTACGGGAAGCCTCACGAATACTACTATACCCATCCCATCCTGGTGGAAGGCCAGCGGGTAAGCTTTCAGGTGACTAAATCGGCCAACAAGGATGAGTGGAATAGAATACTTCCCACCGGTGCCAGGCTGCGGTATTTTGCCAGGGTGGTGTCTACGGGCGCATTCCAGGCCGAAAGTGCCTATATCCTGCACCTGAACGCCAACCGGGTGGCCGGTTTCACCGTCCGCCAGCAGGTGGTGATTAAATGACCGCGGGTCTGCGGGGCTGTCATCACCAGGCGGGGCAACGGGACATGAGTCCCTGGGCAGCGGCGCGGGGGCTCAGTGGTGGTGATAGTGCCCGTCAATCCCAGGGCAATGTCCCAGTGTCAAAAGACACCTTTGGCACAGGGCTCAGCTTGGGTGATGGTTTCCATCAACTGAGCGGGGTTACCCAGGAACAATCCCGGGTATGGCTGTTACTGGCTGTTTGGCTGGCCCTGGTGGCAGGGGTGGCACTGCTGGTATGGCTGTGGACCACCGGGTTGGTAAACCCTGGTCATAGCGGCGGCACTGCCAACGGGCAGCCCGGGACCGGCATCTATGCCGGCCGGTGGCTACCGGTACATTCCACCCCTTCCGGCCAGTCTGTCCGCACCGTCCACCCCGATATCTTTGTGGACCGGGCCACACTCTATTGGGCGGTAGGCCGGTCTACCGTGTTAGCCGGCAATTCTGGCGGCAAAGGGGAGCGCCAGGGACAATTGCCTGGCCAGGGGGCTTCCCCGTGGGGCATCCGGGGTGGGGTGGTCCCCCACCACCTCCTGGCCGGTGACCTGATTGCCGGGTTCTTTGCCAGGGTGTCCGGGCAGGACATCAAACGGGTAATCCTGGTGGGGCCCAATCATCCGGGCCAGGGGGCCCGGGTAATGGTTAGCAGTGCCGGGTGGGCCACCGCCGGGGGGGTGGTGGAGCCGGACCTGGAGGTGGTCCGGGCCCTGGCCCGGGCCGGGCTGGCGGTGGAGGATGACGGGATGATGGCCGGTGAACACTCCATTGGTACCATCATGCCCTTTATCAAACACTACCTGGGGCAGGCCCGGGTGGTGCCGGTCATCTTGCAATCCAACATCACCTTAAAGGAGGCCGGTGCACTGGCGGCTTTCCTGGAGCCCTACCTCACCCCCGATACCCTGCTGGTGGCTTCGGTGGATTTTTCCCACTACCTCACCCGGGCGGAGGCGGAGGCCAGGGATGCCCGCATCCTGCAGGTGATGGAAGGGTGGGATCTGGGCACCCTGTTTACCATGGGCAACGACTACCTGGATTCGCCACCTTCCCTGGGCGTGCTGTTCCGGGCCATGGAGGCGCTGGGCATCCGGCAGTTCACGGTGCTGGCCAACACCAATTCCGGCCGCATCGCCCAGAACGACCACATGGAAACCACCAGCTATTTCGTCCTGGCTTTTTAGCAAAACAAAACCCGCTCCGGCCCTATCCGGCAGCGGGTCTTTGCTTGTATATTGTTCAATTAGGCCATGGGCATGCCCTTTTTTATCCGTACCAGTGCAGCTGGTCAACGGTGACCTCACCGGCATTGACCAGTAGATCCACCGCCTCCCTGCCGCTCTGTGGAAACCTGGCGGCGATGCCGCAGCTGGAACTTAGGGCCCGGGGCACCGGCATCAGCTGGACCGGAATGCTGCGGGCTTTCAACTGCTTTTCAAAGATCAGTGCATCATACTCGCAGTAAAAGGTGGCAATCCAGTACGGCATTGTCCAGTTCATTTGGATACAGCCAGGCGGGTGGTTTCCCCTTCCTCAATAATTTCAACTTTGAAACCTCTGCTGGAGGCAAACCGGTGGACATTTTCCCTGGCGGTACAGCTGTCCACCAGCACCTCCACCGGACCACTGTAAACGTCCAGGGCCTGTTTAGTCAATATCACCGGTTCGGGGCATGACAAGCCCCGGGCGTCTATGATCTTACTGGCCAACACCAATCCCTCCCGCCGGAAGAAGAGTATTTTTCACCGACAACACCGCCAGACCGCCAATGGCTGCCACAACCGCCATACCGGCAATTACCGCCACCTTACCGGCAAGGGGAACACCGGCGGGGCTGGCTGCCAGGCCGAAATTATGGGCAAAGGCGGCCCCGGCCACCAACCCCAGGAGCGTGACTGCTGCATCGGCATCACCCTCACCGGCCAAAATGGTTTGCCGCAGGGGACACCCGCCCAGGAGGACCGACCCCCACCCTGCCAGCATCATACCCAGGAAGTTCCACAGGCCATCGGTATGGGCCACCGGCTGCCCGGCAAAGGCCAGTTTATACGTGCCGCCAAAGATCAAGTTGGCGGCTGTGCCGGCCATGAAGATGGCCGCCAAACCCCACAATAGGTGAAAATCTTTCAGGAGAAGGGCATCCCTGATCCCGCCGGCGGTACACAGGCGAGTGCGCTGCAACACTGCCCCGATAACCAGCCCCGCTGCCAGGGAAAGCAAAAGCGGCGCGTGCAGGGAGCCGGGGCCCTTCTGGCTGAAAAAGGCAAAGGCCGGTTTGGCGGCTGCCAGGGCGATCAAGCCAACGGCCAGCAAAGGCATCACCAGCCCGTTGGCCATGGGCAACCGGTAGCTGCGTCCCAGGGAGTAACCGTTGCGGATAAACTGAATACCGGTGACGATACCGGTGGTAAAACCGACCAGACCCAGCAGGGCATTCAGGTCCCCGTTGGCCAGGCGAAGGATGGCCCTCAAGGGACATCCCAGGAATACCAGGGCGCCGATCATCACAAAGAAGCCCAGCACAAAACGCACCAGTGGTGAAGATCCGCCCCGGGGCCGGAATTCCTTGCCCATGGCGGCAATGGCAAATGAACCCAGAATGAAGCCAGGAATTTCCGGCCGCAAGTATTGCACCGTTTCCGCCCTGTGCAGGCCCAGGGCACCGGTGATATCCCGCACAAAACAGGCCACACAAACCCCCATGTTGGCCGGGTTGCCGAACTTGACCAGCACTACCGCCAGCAAACCCACCAGAGTGCCGGCCACCACAATGGACCACTGCATCATTGTCCCTCCTTGTTTTCATTTTCCACCACGATTATATTGGAAAATCAATATGAAAGTACAATCACAAATGGTTATAGGCATTGCCGTATGTATAACGTTTTTTTAAGTACGACACCGCTTAGTACGGAAGGAAAAATGTCAATGGTTGCCCAAAAGATAACCCGAGGGGGTGTGGTCTATGCCGCAGGTTTATTTGGATTATGCCGCCACCAGTTATCCCAAGCCGGAGCCGGTCTACCAGGCCATGGATCGCTTCCTGCGCCACACGGGGGCCAACCCGGGCAGGGGCGGATATGAACTTTCCCGCCAAGCCGGCCGGGCGGTGTTATCCGCGCGGGAACAGGTGGCTGCCCTGTTCAACGTGTCCCGGTCCAACCAGGTGGTTTTTACCTGTAACATTACCCATGCCCTGAATACCGCCATCAAGGGTCTGGTCCGGCCGGGAGACCATGTCCTGACCACCTCTATGGAACATAATGCGGTGGCCAGGCCGCTGGTGCAACTGCAAAGGGATGGGATCACCTTCACCGCCTGCCAGGCCTCTCCGGCAGGGGTGGTGGATCCGGCTGATATCCGGCGGGCCATCCAGCCAAACACCAGGTTGGTGGTAATCACCCACTCTTCCAATGTCACCGGCGCGGTGCAGCCTGTCCGGGAGATCGCAACCATCGCCCGTTCCCGGGGCTGCTGGGTGGTGTTGGATGCTGCCCAGACCGCCGGCCTGCTGCCCATTGATTTTTGTGATTTGGGCGTGGATGTACTGGCCTTTACCGGCCATAAACACATGCTTGGCCCAATGGGCACCGGCGGGATGGTGGTCACCCCTGCTGCGGCTGCCGCCATGCAACCATTGGTTGAGGGTGGGACCGGCAGCCTCTCCGACCTGGATGTCCAGCCCGGCTTCCTGCCGGACAAGTTTGAAAGCGGTACTTTAAACGCCCCCGGGCTGGCCGGCCTGGCGGCGGCGGTGGAATTAATCCGTGAGGCGGGGGTTGCCAACCTGGCACAGCGGGAGCGGGAGCTTACCAGCTTGCTATATGGGGGCCTGCAAGAACTTCCGGGTGTCCGGGTATATGGGCCTGAACCGTCCCAGCCCCGCACCGGGGTAGTTTCCATTACAGTGGAGGAGTGGGATACCGCAGAGATCAGCCACGCCCTGGATGAAAGGTTCGGGATCATGACCAGGCCGGGTCTCCACTGCGCCCCCTGGGCCCACCGGACCATCGGAACCTTCCCCGGGGGGACCCTGCGTTTTAGCCTGGGGTTCCATACCACCAGGGATGAGGTAGAGTACACCCTGGCTAGTCTCCATAGCCTGTTATCACGATAGCAGAAATTAGTCTATCCGTTGCAGAGTGATAAATGAGGGAGCTGACCCAGATCTGTTTTTGGGTCAGCCCCCGTCTATATTTAGTTTACCGGGACGTGAATGCCGCACGTAATATTTTGAGGCTGGGAACCGGCCTCGGTGGAGCTGCGGCGGTAGCCGGGCCATGAAGCCAGAAGCTCCTTCCTGAGCGAAGCGAAGGGAGGTTAAAACAAGGGGTAGTACACATGAGTTACATCACAAACAAAAAGAATGGTTAAAACTTTTTGCTCTGGGAAGGAATTTGGGCAATCCTGCCGAATCTATACCATCAAGAAAATGGTAATCAGAAGATTACCATCCGGTCATCCATTCATACTCACCCCGGAACAGAATAGGGAAAGAAAGAATGACTACGGAAGTCAAAGGGCTGGTTAGAAAACCGGCATTAACGACCGTAGCTTCTTTATTTTATATAAAAGGTTTTCGCGAGAAGCTTTTTGCGGGCGGAAATTAGGCCATGGAGGTCTGGGCTTGCTGGGGATCAGCAAGGAGTCCTCCATGGTTTTTATTTTGTCAGGAGGAGATGGTAAGGGAGGGGAAGTTCTTGAAGAAGATTGCAGCGGTAGTCTGGCATAGCCACGCCACGTGCCTGCGCACGGCGGCGGCAAAGGTAGCGGGAGAAATGGCGGTACAGGTGTATTCAGCCCGTTTCCTGCAAGAGGGGAAGGAGGATATGGCCGCAGCCTTGGGCGACCTGGCGGCGGCAGACCTCATCTTTTTCTACCGCTCCACGGGTGAGGTCATCTGGGACCAACTGGAGGAGGCGGTCCGGGAATTGGGCCGACCGGTGGTCTGTGTGGCCCATGACCCGGCGCTGTGGGCGTTTTCCACCGTACCGGCTGAAGTGGTGGCCAACTGTCATGCTTACATAGTCCAGGGCGGGGAGGAAAATTTCGCCAGGATGCTCCGCTACCTGGCGGCTGCCGTGCTGGGCGAACCTCTTGCCGTCCAGGAGCCGGTGGACTATCCCTGGGAGGGGATCTACCATCCCGATGCCCCCAGGCCCTTCACCACGGTCGAGGACTACCTGGCCTGGTACCAGCGCCGGGGACCGGTGGTAGGTATCCTTTTATCCCGGAGCTATTGGGTAAATAAAACCCTGGCGGTGGAGGACGCCCTCATCCGGGCGCTGGAATCGCGGGGATTAGGTGTGATTCCGGCCTTTTGCTATTCGCTGCGCGACGAGGGCCTGGGTACCAAGGGGTCCGGCCAGGTGGTACGGGAGTATTTCTTTGACCGGGAGGAGCGGCCGCGGGTGGTGGCGGTGGTGAAACTGCTTTCCTTCTTTCTATCCGCCCGTAACCGGACAGATGATTACATCCGGGAGGATGTGGCCGCCTCTGGCGTGGAATTGCTGAAAAAACTCGGTGTGCCGTTATTCCAGCCCGTAATTTCCTTTTCCAAAACTGTTACCGAATGGGAGGCTGACCCCCAGGGCCTGGGGCAGGACCTCGCCTGGACGGTAGCCATGCCGGAATTCGAAGGGGTGATCGAGCCGGTATTCATAGGCGCGGCCCGGCGGGTGGGGGACCTGGAGTTCAGGCAACCGCTGCCGAAACGGGTGGAACGCCTGGCAAACAGGGTGGCCAAGTGGGTAGGCTTGCGCCAGAAGCCGGTTGATCAGCGACGGGTGGCCTTTATGCTGCACAACAACCCCTGCGCTTCAGTGGAGGCCACGGTGGGCGGGGGGGCGCACCTGGATACGCTGGAGAGTGTGGCCAGGATTCTGCAGCGGATGCGGGAAGCGGGCTACCGGGTAGAAGCTCCGGCCAGCGGCCGGGAACTGATTGAGACCATTATGGAGCGCAAGGCCATTTCCGAGTTCCGCTGGACCACGACGGACGAGATCATCGGCAAGGGCGGTGCTTTAAAACTCATGCCGGTAGAGGAGTACCGGAAATGGTTTGACACCCTGTCCCCAGCAGTCAGGGAGAGGCTGACCGGGGCTTGGGGGAACCCGCCGGGCGAGGCTAAAAACGGTGTGCCCGCCGCCATGGTCCACGATGGTAAGATCGTGATCACCGGCGTGCAGTACGGGAACGCCGTGGTCTGTGTACAGCCGAAAAGGGGCTGCGCCGGGGCGCGGTGCGACGGGCAGGTCTGCAAGATCCTCCACGACCCGGACATCCCGCCGCCTCACCAGTACCTGGCCACCTACCGCTGGCTGGAACAGGAGTTTGGGGCCGATGTCGTCGTGCACGTGGGTACCCATGGGAATTTGGAGTTTTTGCCGGGAAAGGGAGTGGGCCTCTCCGGGGACTGTTATCCCGACTTGGCCATCGGCGCCATGCCCCACCTGTATATCTACAATGCCGATAACCCTGCAGAAGGGACCATTGCCAAGCGGCGGAGCTACGCTGTCCTGGTGGACCATATGCAGACGGCCCTTATCCGTGGCGGTCTCTACGATGAGCTGGCGGAACTGGAACGTTGCCTGGAAGAATACGAGAAGGCAAAGATATCCGATCCGGCGCGGGCGCACATGCTGGAACACCTGATTATCGAGGAGATCAAGAAAACCGACCTGGACAAACAGGTCCCGGTGGATGGGGGGCACGTCGACTTCCCCTCCATCGTCGCGAAAGCCCATGCGGCCCTTTCCCTTATCCGCAACACCTTCATTCCGGACGGGCAGCACATCTTCGGCGAAATTCCCCAAGGCCGACGGCGGGTCGAGTTCCTGAACGCCATCTTGCGGTTTGACAGCGGGGAAAAGGTTTCTTTGCGCGGGGCGGTGGCCAAACTGATGGGCCTTAATCTGACGGAACTCCTGGCTGACCAGGGGCGGTATTTGCCCCGACACGGGAGGTCCCACGGGGCGCTGCTGGAGGAAATCAATCGGGCGTGCAGTGCTTTCATCAGCATCCTGCAGCAAGGCCGGCCGGTTGCCCCCGGTGAGGCCCAGAGCATCCTGGGCGACCATTTCCTAGCCCCCGGGTATCTGGAGGAGCTGAATACACTCCTGCCGCGGGTAGTGGACCTTAACAACAGGGTAGAAGCCTCCAGCGAGATTGAGGCCTTGCTGGACGGTTTGGCCGGAGGGTACATCCCCGCCGGGCCTTCGGGACTGATTACACGGGGGCGGGACGATGTCCTGCCCACCGGCCGCAATTTCTATTCCCTTGATCCCTACCGGGTGCCTACCAGGGCGGCCTGGGAAGTGGGAAAACGCCTGGCCGATGGGGTGCTGGTCAAACACCTCACCGAGGAAGGGCGTTACCCGGAAAATGTCGCCGTTTACTGGCAGGCCGGTGATATCATGTGGGCGGATGGCGAAGGACTGGGGCAGATGTTCTACCTTTTAGGGGTGAGGCCCCGGTGGCTGCCCAACGGCCGGGTGGGCGGCATTGAGGTAATCCCCCTTGAGGAACTGGGGCGGCCGCGCATTGACCTGACCGTCCGGGTTTCGGGGATCCTGAGGGATAACTTCCATAATTGTGTAGAGCTTTTGGACGAGGCCATCCAGGCGGTAGCCCGGCTGGATGAGCCGGTTGAGCAAAACCTCGTCCGGCGCCACACCCTGGCCCAACTGGCAGGCCGGGGCGGGGCCGAGGCCTGGCGGGAGGCCACTTACAGGGTGTTTTCCGCCCGGCCCGGAACCTACCGGGCGGGGGTAAACCTGGCCGTATACGCCTCCGCCTGGAGGGAAGAAAAGGATCTGGCCGATATTTTCGTCTACTGGAACGGTTATGCCTACGGCAAGGGGGTCTACGGCCGGGAAGCCTTCCGCCAGCTCCAGTCCAGCCTCAAGACGGTGGAGGTCACCTACAACAAGGCGGTTAGCGATGCGTACGATCTGCTCGGGTGCTGCGGCTACTTCGGCAATCACGGCGGGCTGACCGTTGCTGCCAGGGTGGCCTCGGGGAAGGAAGTACGCACCTATTACGGCGATACCAGGGAGCCGGAACACGTGGAAGTGCGCACCCTGGCCGAGGAGATCCGGCGGGTGGTCCGGGCAAAGCTCCTGAACCCGCAGTGGATCGAGGGGCAGAAGCGGCACGGCTACAAGGGCGCCGGGGACATGGCCAAACGGATCGGGCGCGTCTATGGCTGGGAGGCCTCCACCCGCGAGGTGGACGACTGGGTCTTTGACCATATTACCAGGACCTTTGTGCTGGACGAGGAGAACCGGAAGTTCTTCCAGGAGCACAACCCCTGGGCGCTGGAGGAGATCGCCCGGCGGTTGCTGGAAGCGGCCCAGCGCGGCCTGTGGGAGGCCGACCCCGAGGTGCTGGAGGGGCTGAAAGAGGCTTACCTGGAGGTAGAGGGCTGGTTGGAAGAAAAAATGGGGGACGTCAGGGGCGACTTCCAGGGTGGCGCCATCGACATCCTGACGGCGGAGGAGGTGGGTGACTGGGGCGCCAGGATGCAGGAGATCAGGGCCAAACTTGGGGATGAGATTTAACCGGAAAGTTGGTCAAGTGAACCACCCCTCCCTTCGCTACGCTTAAGGAAGTGGCTTCCTGCTTCATCAGCAACCTGTGGT
>DDKM01000110.1 GCA_002339345.1 Firmicutes bacterium UBA2598
GGCGGAACCGCCCTCATCGATGCCATCCCCGCCTTGAAGGCAGTTGAGGCGGAAGGCGAGGTTTTAACCGGTGTGTCCATCGTCAAGAAGGCGCTGGAGGAACCTCTGCGCCAGATTGCGGCGAACGCCGGGGCGGAAGGTTCGGTGGTGGTGGAAAATGTGAAGAACCTGCCCAAGGGTAATGGTTTTAACGCCATGACCATGAAATATGAGGACATGTTTGCCGCCGGGATTATCGATCCGGCCAAGGTCACCCGGTCCGCACTGCAGAATGCAGCCAGCATTGCCGCCATGCTGCTGACCACCGAGGCCCTTATCTCGGATATCCCGGAGGAGAAAAAGAATGCCCCCGGCATGCCAGAGATGCCGATGATGTAGTGTCAAAATGAGATAGTTATCAAAGTGAGACAGCCCCGGTCGTTGTTATTGCGGCACCGGGGCTGTCGCATTTTGCGAACAGATACCGCCTAAATTACATTCTACCGGCGGTTTAACTTTTTCTCTTGGTGGAATGGAAGGTAAAACCATTGGCGCGCAAGGGTGGCGGCTGTGATGGTGGTTTAGTGTGCCATGGAAAAAGTTTGCCTTTGCAGTTGGCATGAATTTTGCTTAATGTATTGCATGAAGGGGAGAACACGCAAAAGAGGTGACTTTCATGAACAAAGCCCTATCTTCCCTGGGTCCCAGTGATATAAGCATTAAGTCCAAATGGTGCAAGGGGTGCCGGATCTGTGTAGCCATTTGCCCGAAAAAGGTGCTGGCCATGGATGCTCAACACAAAGCCACAGTGGTCAATCCGGAAGCTTGCAACCGCTGCCGGATGTGTGAGACCCACTGCCCGGATTTTGCCATAGAAATTGGGGTGAAAGAAACATGAGTCAACTGGTCAATATGGCCCGGCTGATGCAGGGTAACGAGGCGGTAGCGGAAGGAGCCCTGGCAGCGGGGATACGGTTTTTTGCCGGGTACCCCATTACCCCGTCCACCGAGGTGGCGGAAATCCTGGCGGAGCGTTTACCGGAGGTTGGGGGTAAGTTTATCCAGATGGAAGATGAAATCGCCAGCATGGCTGCCATTATCGGCGCTTCCCTGGCGGGTGTAAAGTCCCTCACCGCCACCAGCGGCCCGGGTTTCTCCCTGAAGCAGGAGAATTTGGGCTATGCCACAATGGCCGAGGTGCCTTGTGTGGTGGTCAATGTCCAACGCAGCGGTCCCAGCACCGGTATTCCAACGGCACCAGCCCAGGGTGATGTGATGCAGGCCCGCTGGGGCACCCATGGTGACCATCCCGCCATTGCCCTGTGCCCGGCCTCGGTGGCGGAGTGTTTTGACCTGACGGTACGGGCGGTCAATTTCGCCGAAAAGTACCGCACGCCAGTTATTTTACTGATGGATGAAGTCATTGGCCACATGCGGGAACGGGTGGTGCTGCCACCCGCAGACCAAGTGATGGTGGTGGATCGTAAAAAACCCGCCGTCGGGCCGGATCGGTACTATGCCTACCGGCCGGATGAGGATGGGGTGCCGCCCATGGCTAACTTCGGTGAGGGATACCGGTACCATGTCACAGGACTGGTGCATGACGAGGCGGGGAATCCTTCCACCAACCCCAAAATTGCCGAACAGTTAATCTACCGCTTGCACAATAAAATTGATAGCCGCCTGGATGAAATTGTGGCGGTGGAGGAAATGGAAACGGCGGATGCCGAAGTGGTGGTGGTGGCCTACGGCGGGGTTGCCCGCTCCGCCCGCCGGGCAGTAAAGGAAGCCCGCCAGGCTGGACTGCCGGTGGGACTCATCAGACCTATCACCATCTGGCCATTTCCGGAACAGGCCATCCACCAACTTGCCGATCGGGCAAAAAGGTTTGTAGTTGCAGAGATGAACCTCGGCCAGTTAAGGGGCGAGGTGGAACGGGTAGTTAAAGGACGGGCCATGGTGACTGGTGTCAACCGGGTTGACGGTGAACTGGTTACCCCGGCGGAAATCCTGGCGGCGATTAAGGAGGTGGGTTAAGGTGCAGGAACACCTGGAGACTTACTTGCGGATGGAGCGCCTGCCCCACATCTGGTGTCCGGGGTGCGGCAACGGTATCGTGCTGGGCTCTCTGGTAAAAGCCATTCATGAACTGGGCTATGACCAGGACAAGACAGTTATCGTATCCGGTATCGGTTGCTCCTCCAGGGCGGCCGGGTACATGGATTTCAATACACTGCATACCACCCACGGGCGGGCGCTGGCCTTTGCCACCGGTGTAAAGCTGGCCAAGCCCGAATTGAAGGTCTTTGTCCTGATGGGTGATGGGGACGCCACCGCCATCGGAGGCAACCACTTCATCCATGCCGCCCGGCGGAACATGGATATGACCGCCATTATTTTCAACAACAACATCTATGGCATGACCGGCGGCCAGTATTCACCCCTCACACCCGAGGACCGGCGGGCTACCACCGCCCCCTATGGCACCATTGAAAGGAACTTTGACCTGGCGGAACTGGCCAAGGCGGCCGGTGCCACCTACGTGGCTCGTTCAACCACCTATCATAACTCCCTGCTAACCAGGTTAATGGTGGCGGCGGCACGGCACAAGGGCTTCAGTGTGGTGGAGGCCATTACCGCCTGTCCCGTGGCTTACGGGCGGAGAAACAAACTTGGTGATGGAGCGGATATGTTACTGGCCCAGAAGGAAAATGCTGTCACCGTGAAGCAGGCGGAATCCATGGGCAAGGATGAACTGGCTGGCAAGATCGTGATCGGCGAGTTATACCAGGCTGAAGCGCCGGAATACACGGAACTTTACCAGCAGATCATCCAGCGGGCCCAGGCCAGGGCCAGCAAGGGTTGTAATTAGGTAGTACGTGAAGCTGACGGCAGGTAGAAAAGAAGGGGAACAGGGGGATGGCGAAGATGGAAAAAACTACAGAATTGAGACTAAGCGGCACCGGCGGGCAGGGCCTGATCCTGGCGGGTATTATCCTGGCGGAAGCGGCGATTATCGATGGCTTTAACACGGTACAAACCCAGTCCTACGGCCCCGAGGCCAGGGGTGGGGCCAGCAAGGCGGAAGTATTGATTTCCAGCGGGGAGATCGATTACCCCAAGGTAACCACTCCCGATGTGGTGTTGGCCATGAGCCAGGAGGCCTGTGATAAATACGGTCGAAACTTGCATCAGGACGCCGTTTTGCTGGTGGATTCCACATTTGTAACCGATCCCCCCCCCGCCGTGGCCAAAATATACCACCTGCCCCTTACCCGTATTGCCAGGGAACAGCTGGGCAAGGAAATGGTGGCCAATGTGGTTGCCCTGGGCGCCCTGGTAGGCATGACCGGGGTGGTTTCTCGCGATGCTTTGCTACAGGCGTTGCTGGCCAGGGTTCCCAAAGGGACTGAAGCTTTAAACCAAAGGGCCATGACCCTGGGCTGGGAGGCTGCCCAGGCAGAACGGCAGCGGATTATCGCCTAAGGATTATCGCTTAATTCGATAGGAAGACGGCAGGATGGTTCTGGCTGCCGTTCTTCTTTGTTGGTGTGCGCAAGAAATCTTGCATTGTTGCCGCATATTAAGAAGGAAATACGGCAGAAGCGGCGAATATAATGCAGTAAAACATTCATGCATATTGTATACAGAAAAATAAATTGCATGCGCGGGGGTGGTAGGATCAGCTGATTGCATGGGCGGCTAACAGGCAGTTAATGGGCAAACCGATTGGAGGATGGTAAGGCGGCATTACACGGGCTGAAATATTGCCGAGTATATGCCGGACGTTCAGGGGATCATTCTATAAAGAGAGAGAGAAAATTTAAGGAGTGAATAAACCCATGAGCGGAAAAGAATTAAACAGTTTTCAGATCGCCCAGCAGCAAATTAAGACCGCTGTAGATAAGTTGGGGCTTTCCCCCGCTGTTTATGAACTATTAAAAGAACCATTAAAGGTGTTGACGGTTTCTATTCCTGTGGAAATGGAAGATGGCAGTGTTAAGGTATTCACCGGCTACCGGGCCCAACATAACCATGCCCAAGGCCCGTTAAAGGGCGGTATCCGTTTTCATCCCGATGTTACCCTGGACGAGGTTAAGGCACTGTCCATGTGGATGACCTTCAAGTGTGCCGTAGCCGGCTTGCCCTACGGAGGGGGCAAGGGTGGTGTGGCCGTTAACCCCAAGGAATTGACTCCCAAGGAACTGGAGCGATTAAGCCGCGGGTACATCCAGGCAGTGGCGCCCATTTTGGGAGCGGAAAAGGACATCCCGGCACCGGACGTTTATACCAATCCCCAGGTGATGGCCTGGATGATGGATGAGTTTAGCAAGTTAAAAGGTCATAACGAATTTGGCGTGATAACCGGCAAGCCCCTCAGCGTGGGTGGTTCAGCCGGCCGTAACGAAGCCACCGCCCGGGGCTGCATGATTACCGTACGGGAGGCAGCCAAGGCCATTGGTCTGAACCTCAAGGGCGCCACCGTGGCGGTGCAGGGATATGGCAATGCCGGCAGCATCGTGGCGCGGTTACTGCACGAACTGGGTTGCAAGATTATTGCGGTGGTGGATTCTGTCGGGGGAGCTTATTCCTCCGCTGGCATGGATCCCGTTGCCCTGGCGGACTTTAAAGCCAAAACAGGCACTGTGAAGGGTTATCCGGGTACCCGCAACATCTCCAATACCGACCTGTTAACCATGGAATGTGACATCCTTGTGCCGGCAGCCCTGGAAAACCAGATCACTGCAGAAATTGCCCCACGGGTGAAGGCGAAGATTGTTGGTGAGGCTGCCAATGGTCCCACCACACCGGAGGCGGATGTCATTTTGCACCAGCGCGGTGTCCTGGTCATCCCCGATATCCTGGCCAGTGCAGGCGGTGTAACCGTTTCCTACTTCGAATGGGTGCAAAACAACATGGGTTATTACTGGAGTGAAGCGGAAGTCAACGAAAAACTGGAGCGGGAGATGGTGAAGGCCTTCCAGGCGGTTTATAATATGTATAAGAGCCGGAAGGATGTGGATATGCGGGTTGCGGCTTACATGGTGGCCATCCGGCGGGTGGCGGAGGCCATGCAGGTGCGCGGCTGGTTGGGACACACTCCTAAAGAAAACAAGCAAAAAGACGTTCTTTCCGCTTAATCATTATAATTGAAACGGCCGGCAATTACCGCCATGGCGGTACTCCGGCCGGGGATCCGGACTGGTTCCCCATGGTCATCATCCCACCGGGATGAGGCCATTTTCTACCATCCTCTTGGCAAGCCCGGGATAACCTCCCGGGCCTTTTTTTGGATATTATCCAAATACCACACGGGGTTTCCCGATCCCTTATGGTTTAGGCAGGTACCTCAAATGGTTCTCTCAACCTTGGTAAATACATACCCGGTTGCGCCCGGCGGCTTTGGCCTGGTACAGGGCTTGGTCCGCCTGTTCCAACAGCTTCTGCCAGTTCTGGGAGTGCTGGGGAAAGGAGGCGCATCCAATACTGACCGTTACCTGGGTAGCCAGGGAACTGTTGGCTCCGATGAGATGGGCGGCTACCGCCCGTCCGATCCTTTCCGCTACTGCGGACGCTTGTTCCGTATCTGCCTGCAGGACCACAGCGAACTCCTCTCCCCCATATCTGGCTACCAGGTCAATATCCCGTACATTCCGCAAAACGACCATGGCGACTTCCTTCAGGGCCAGGTCCCCAAAGGCGTGGCCTCTGGTGTCGTTAAGTTGTTTGAAGTGGTCGATGTCCACCATTAAAAGGGAAAGGGGCAGTTTGGCCTGTTGGCACCTTTCAAATTCCGTGCGCAGGTATTCCTTGAAATACCCATGGTTATATAACCCCGTCAGGGAATCAGTAATGGATGCGTACACCGCAGCTCGTAAGCCGGAAAAAAGGGAATCATGCAACTTCTTTTTTCTTAACAAGGAACTTACCCTGGCTGCGAGTTCCAGTTGGTTGACCGGCCTGATCAGGTAATCGTCCGCCCCCAGTTCAATCCCTTTAAGCTTACTGTCCAGGTCAGCCAGCCGGGCCATTAGCACCACCGGGATGTGTTGAATGTCACTGTTCCCCTTGATCTCCCGGCATATCTCAAAACCGTTCTTGCCAGGGAGGTTATTATCCACCAGCACCAGATCCGGCCATGAGGCCAGCACTTCGGCCATCAGTTCGTTACCGTCATGAGCAACAGCAATATCCAGATCCCTTTGCCGTAGAGTGTCCGTAATTTCTGCCACTTCCCGGCAGGGAATCGTTCCTAGCACCACCAGCGGACGTTGGCGGTGGGAAATTGCCGAGCCGCTGATGGATAGGGGCATGTTTTTAAAACTGAGGGCAAGCCGTTCCCTCAATTGGACCTGTTCCTGCAACCGGCGGATGCGCAGCAGGGATTTGACACGATTGGACAGTTCGACGTTGTTCACCGGTTTGTTTAAAAAATCATCACAGCCGGCTTCCAGGGCCTGTAGCTTGGCGTCGTTACCCTCCAGCGCGGTGAGGATGATCACGGGGATGTGCTTGGTGGTTTCCTGTTGTTTGATGTGGCGGCATACCTCGTAACCCGACATATTGGGCAGCATTAAGTCTACCAGCACCAGGTCGGGTGGGCTTTCGGCGATTTTGGCCAGGGCCTCCTCACCGGTCAGGGCGGTTTGCACCGCCATGCCGCCGGCTGTGAGCATGTCCACCAGAAGTTTCATGGTCAGCCTGCTGTCCTCCACCACCAGGATTAAAGGGCTGCCGTCCATCTTTCCACCTCCTATATAACATATTCTACATATTTTGCCATCTTTCCTGCCCGGATCGCTCCATCCACTCAAATCAGGCTTGCACATCGGGTTGGAGGGAGGCAGGATACTTGCGAAATGGAGGCACACTTGCCAAACTCTGCCCGGTTGTTATATAATTATTAGCAATACACCAATGACCATGAAGGAGAAAAGTAGGCTTGACCCAGCCTTGCAGGGAGAAGGTGTCATGGACTGGAAGCACCTTCAGGGTATGGCAGGTTGAAGTTCTCTCCGGAGTTGCAGGCTGAAACCCTTAAGGGGTAAGTAGGCCGGGCCGGGTTGTTCCCCCCGTTAACAGGGAAGGGGTATCGGACCATTGACAGGATCTTGCTGTCGGTCCCGTACCTTGGATGGAGTGGGCCTTAGCATGGCCAACACGGGTGGTACCGCGGAAAGTGAGTAGCTTTTCGTCCCTTGGGACGGAAGGCTTTTTCTTTTTGATCGGGTGTGCTTATCTTTAAAGCGGGCTATTAACATAGGGGGTGTATAACAATGCGCATCGGATATCTTGGACCGCCGGGTACCTACTCCGAGGAAGCAGCCAGCAGGCGGGGGAAAGAGTGGATTAAACAGGGTATCCAGCCGTCCTTTCATCCATATCCCTCCCTGCCTGCAGTGCTGGAAGCGGTACAAAGGGGGAAGCTGGAGGAGGGTCTGCTGCCGGTGGAAAATTCCCAGGAAGGCTCGGTAGCCATTGCCATGGACCTGCTGGCCAACGGTACGGAGGGGATTACCATCTGCGGGGAGGTGGTGTTGCCCATCACCCTCCATCTCATGGCTCGCCATGGAACTGGTTTGCATAAAGTAACCCGTGTGTTGTCACACCCCCATGCCCTGGCGGAGTGCCGGAAAAACCTGGACCGGCTGTTGCCGGGAGTGGACGTACTGGCCACTGTCAGTACCGCCGATGCGGCCCAGCAGGTGGCGCTAAGCCAAGAACCATGGGCGGCGCTAGGGACCATGCGGGCAGCGGCACTTTACGGGCTGACCATTATCGTGGAGAATGTAGCCGGGGATTGTTGTAATGAAACCAGGTTCCTGGTGATGGGACGGGAGGAGCTTGTGCACAGTGGGGAGTACTACCGCGGTCATTTCTGTGAGGTTCCCGGTTCTACAATTAATACAATATCAATGAAAACCTCCATCATTGCCTCCACCGTCAACCAGCCCGGGGCGCTGTACCTTTTGTTAAAGGAGTTTGCGGAGCGCGGCATCAATCTCACCCGTATTGAATCCCGACCGAAAAAGACCCGGCTAGGGGAGTACTTGTTTTTCATTGATATGGACGGTGAACACCAGGATCCCCGGGTAGAGGCGGCCCTGGCAGCTATCCGGGCCAATACGGAAGTGAAGGTGCTGGGATCGTACCCTGCGGCGGGGTAGCCCCTCGGGAGCTTGTTCTATTCCTTTGCCACCCTATTTCCCATCTGCGCTGGATTTTTCCGGATCATGCCGGGATTTTGGTTTCTTCCCGCAACTGGGAGAGGAAAATGGTTCCGCCGGTGGAATAATAATGGACAGACCTGGTGCCGAAAAGAGGCGTCATATGCAGGTTCACGAACAACAGCCGCAGGATTGATCTGGTGCGAGGGATTGGCGGCGCGGAGGTTTGCAGATGCGTTTGGTGGTAGGAGTAACGGGAGCGTCTGGAGCCATCTATGGCATCAGGATGCTGGAAGTTTGCCGTGATTTGGGGGTGGAAACCCATCTCATTATGAGTGATTGGGCCCGGTATACCATTCAGGTGGAAACGGATTACCGGGTGGAAGAGGTGGAACAACTGGCCAGTTTTACATACCGCCCGGGAGATTTGGCGGCGGGGTTGTCCAGTGGTTCCTTCCGCCACCAGGGGATGGTGGTGATTCCATGCAGTATGAAATCCCTGGCGGCCATCGCCCACGGCTTTGGCTCAACCCTGCTGCACCGGGCTGCCGATGTGACCTTAAAGGAGCGGCGACCGCTGGTGGTGGTGCCAAGGGAAAGCCCTTTCAGCATTATTCACCTGGAAAACATGTTGGTACTGGCCAGGGCGGGGGCGGTGATCCTGCCTCCCGCCCCGGCCTTTTACCATCGCCCGGCCACAGTAAGGGATCTCGTCGATGCCACCGTCGCCAGGGTGCTGGACCACTTCGGTGTGGAACATGCCCTGGTACACCGCTGGGGAGAGCCGGCGACAAGAAACAGGGGCAGCAACGGGATTAGTCCGGCAATTCCCTCAGGCGGCCCGGCTGGAAAATGAAGAATGGCGGATAAAAGATATTTGGACCGGGGCATTCATCCTTCCAAGGATTAGGTCCACACACTGGGAAGGAAACCCGCGGTCAATTTACTTGTATTGCATTACTTAAAGGGAATCGCGGGTGGGGTACCCGCCACATGGGGGTGAAGTTATTGCAACAACATATCGGCCGGGTGGTGGTGAACAGCGAAATAGCGCCGGGGTACAGCCTGGTAACTGTGCACCTGCCGGTGGTAGCTGCTGCTGCCAGGCCTGGACAATTTGTTCATGTTAAAGCGGGTGGGGGATACTATCCTCTGCTGAGGCGGCCCATCAGCATACACAGGGTGGATCGGGAACAGGGTCTGGTTTATCTATTGGTGGAAGTTAGGGGGCCGGGTACATCCTGGCTGGCTTTCCAGGGGGGTGGTACTCCCCTTGATATTATAGGCCCACTGGGTACCGGTTTTCCCAGACCATCTACGGAACGGGCGGTGATGGTAGGCGGGGGAGTGGGAATGGCGCCCCTGGTGTTTTTAGCGGAAGAGATGGTCCATTATGGCATCGAGGTGGATTTTCTGTTGGGTGCCCGGTCTGAGTTGCAATTACTGCAGAGGGAGTTTTTAACTGGCATCGGGGCGGCCGTGCAGGTGGCAACGGATGACGGCTCATGTGGTCACCACGGCCGAGTGACCGATTTGCTCCCCCCGATGCTGGCAAAGGGTAAGGAGGTAACCGTTTATGCCTGCGGCCCTAGGCCGATGCTTAAAACTGTGGCGGAACTAGCCGCTGGTGTAGGTGTGCCGTGCTGGCTGTCCTTGGAGGAGTTCATGGCCTGCGGGGTGGGGGCTTGCCGGGGATGTGTAACGGCCACCCGTGGGAATGATGAACAGGTGACTTACAAGGATGTCTGTACTGACGGGCCGGTTTTTGCCGCCGGGGAGGTGGTCTTTTTTAATGGAGCCTGATTTAACCGTTCAACTGGGGCCCTTGCGCCTGACCAATCCGGTAATGCCGGCTTCCGGCACCTTCGGGTTCGGCCTGGAGTATGCTTCCCTGGTGGACTTGCGGCAACTGGGGGCCCTCGTGGTGAAATCCGTCACCCTCCATCCCACCCGGGGCAACCCACCGCCACGGTTGTGTGAAACTCCAGCCGGGATCTTAAACGCCATCGGGCTGATGAACCCGGGGGTGGAGGTGTTCATCCGGGATAAGATGCCCCTGCTGGAGCCTTTGGGTGTGCCCATTATCGTTAATATCGCCGGGCGGGCCCAGGCCGAGTACGCCGAACTGGCAGCGAGACTGGATGGTGTACCGGGTGTATCTGCCCTGGAGGTCAACATTTCCTGTCCAAATGTCAAGGAGGGCGGGATGGCCTTCGGTGCAGACCCACAAACGGCAGCCCTGGTCACCAGGTCGGTGCGGCAAGCCACCAGATTACCCATCATTGTGAAACTATCCCCCAATGTGACGGATATTTCCGTCATCGCCAGGGCTGTGGAGGCTGAGGGGGCGGATGCCCTTTCCCTCATCAACACTCTAACCGGCCTGGTGATCGATGTGGAAAAGAGGCGGCCGGTGCTGGGCAATACCACCGGCGGCCTAGCCGGGCCGGCCATCCGCCCGGTAGCGGTACACCTGGTATGGCGGGTGGCCAGGGCGGTGCGGCTGCCCATCATCGGCATGGGAGGCATTACTAGTGCCAGTGATGCCCTGCAGTTCATCCTGGCCGGCGCTTCAGCGGTGGCGGTGGGCACACAGAATTTTGTGCAGCCCAAGGCCATGCTGGAGGTGCTGGAGGGGATCAAGGAATACATGATCCGCCACGGTGTTGCCCGGGTGCAGGACATTGTTGGCCAATTGCAGGTGTAAGGTGGGTGAGATGATGGCCCACGAAAAGCTAGTGGTGATCAGGGGGGCGGGTGACCTTGCCACCGGCATTGCCCACCGGCTATGGCGGTGCGGTTTTCGGCTGGTTTTGCTGGAACACCCTTGTCCCAGGGTGATCAGGCGGACTGTATCCCTGGCCCAGGCGGTTTTTGCCGGGGAGACCCAGGTGGAAGGGATGACCGGAATGCTGGTTACCGAGTTGCCGGAACGCCAGGAAAAGGTTGAACCTATATTGGCACAATGCTGGGGCAGAGGGCAGGTGCCGGTACTGGTGGACCCCCAAGGGGAATCCATTTCCTGGCTTAAACCGTGTGCCGTGATCGATGCCATTATGGCCAAAGGTCCTACCGGCACCAGCAAGGGGATGGCACCCGCAGTAGTAGCGGTTGGGCCGGGGTTTACTGCCGGTGTGGATGTGGATGCCGTGGTGGAGACCCAGCGAGGGCACAACCTGGGACGGGTTATCCTGGAAGGTACGGCTGAACCCAATACCGGCATCCCTGGCGAAGTTGGGGGTTTCACCTGGCAGCGGCTGCTCCGGGCTCCCTGTGCTGGAATCTGGCGGCCGCTCAGGGAAATCGGCGACTTGGTGGCAGTAGGGGACACGGTGGCGGTGGTGGATGGTCAGGACGGTCCCCGGTCGGTGCTGGCCGGGGTATCCGGGGTGCTGCGGGGGAGTTTATATCCGGGACTATCAGTAACTGCCGGGATGAAAGTAGGGGACATTGACCCCCGTGCCGCTGTCCATCACTGTTTCACCATTTCCGACAAGGCTCGGGCGGTGGGGGGCGGTGTGCTGGAAGCCCTGCTGTTTTTGCTGCCCTGGGGAATGGGTTGATATGATGCAGATGCGGGAGCGGAATGCCTAATGAAGACATATCGGGAATTGATGGTTGAGTTAGCCCGCCGTTTGGACCAGGGCTTGCCTGCGGCGGTGGTCATCGTTGTAGCCGGCCAGGGGATTGGTCAAACATACGTGGGATGTAAGTGGCTGTTTGGCCGCGATATGCATGGCAAAGACCCAATTCCACTGCCCGTTCTCCTCGGAAGTATTTCCGGGGAGGCAGGTGTGATGCCTGACTGGCTGGTTGGAGCAGCCACGGACGCCGCCAATATTTCCTTTATTCTAGGGGAGGTGTCCGTCAGGCGTTATGAGAGCCCCGGAGGTTGGGTGGATCTCTTCGCCGATCTGGCAGTTCCTGTTCCATCTTTACTGGTGTGCGGCGGCGGGCATATTTCACAGCCCCTGGTGGCCATGGGGGCCATGGCCGGGTTCCAGGTTACCGTCATCGATGACCGACCCCAGTTCGCTAACCGGGAACGGTTTCCCACCGCCTACAGGGTGATCTGCCAATCCTTCGGACCGGCCCTGGCAGGTCTGCCCGTCAACTCCAGCACCTATATCGTGGTGGTGACCAGAGGCCACCGTTATGACGAGGTATGCCTGCGGGCAGTTATCGGATCACCTGCTGCCTACATCGGCATGATCGGCAGCCGCCGGCGGGTGGCGGGGGTGCTGGCCGGACTGGTGGCTGAGGGTGTGGCGCCTGCACTGGTGGAAAGGGTACATGCACCCATCGGACTGGACATTGGTGCTGAAACACCGGGGGAAATTGCCGTCAGTATTTTGGCGGAAATTATTCACGTACGGCACCGGGGCCGGGGTGCGGTGATGTCCTTGAAAAAGGAGGGCGGCTATGGATCCAGAGGTAATTAGGGCCATTGCGGCGGCTGGCAGTGATGTGCCCATGGTGCTGGTTACCATTACGCGGACCTGGGGATCCTCTCCCCGTAAAGCCGGTAGTCAGATGCTGGTTTTTGCCGACGGCCGGACCATGGGCACCATCGGGGGCGGGTGCGGGGAAGCGGAGGTCCGCATCAGGGCATTGCAGGCCTTGGCCCGGAAACAGATGGAAGTCTACCGCCTGGATATGACCACCGGTACCACCGCCGAGGAGGAGGGCATGGTATGCGGTGGGGTGATGGAAATCCTGCTGGAGCCCTTGTAACGGGCTAAGGGGGTGAATACCATTTCCATCAAAGGGGTACTGGGTGTACAGCCTGGTGATGTAGTTGCTCTGATCGGCGCCGGCGGCAAGACCACCTTGATGTACCGCCTGGCAGCGGAACTGGTTTCCACATGCCCGGTGCTGGTCACCACCACTACCCGCATTCTCCATCCCGGCAATGCCAGCAACCATCGGGTGGTGGTGACCCGCCACAGGCAGCAAGCCTGCCGGGAAGTCCGGAAGACCATTGGACAAGGTCGGACGGCGGTGTTGGGTGCCGGCCTGGTGGAGGGCCAGAAACTGGCCGGTATACCAGCGGATTGGTGGCCAGACCTACTGGCAGAAATGGCTGGCGGGGTGGTGCTGGTGGAAGCGGACGGAGCAGCCCGGAAGCCCTTAAAGGGTCATGCTGCCCACGAACCGGTGGTGCCGCACTGGGCAACCCTGGTTGTGATGGTGGCAGGTATGCGGGTGCTGGGTCGGTCCCTGGGCCCGGAATGGGTCCACCGCCCGGAAATTGTTGCCCGGATCAGTGGTATTCCCTTGGGACAGCCCATTACCGTCCAGGCGGCGGCCCGGGTAGTGGCACATGGGCTGGGACTGGCTGCCCGGCAAGCGCCCAATGCCCGGTTGGTGGTATGGCTAAACCAGGTGGAGGGTTTAGAAACGGGGACAGGCCTTACTCCCACGGAAGGTAATTTACCCGGCGCCAGGATAGTGGCCAGGCACCTGGCCGCCACCGGGAAATCCGGTCGGCTCGCCAGTCTGCCCAGCACCGTGCAGGCGACGGGTCCTGTCCAAGCAGATGCCCATCAACCGGTTAATCAGATGATTTTGCCAGTTCCCTTCATTGAGCGGAAACCTTGTACAGAAGGGGAGGCTTGTGGTGTATTGACCACCCTGGCTGGAACTGGATTTCGGGTTATCCTGGGCCAGGCGGCGGGGGAACCCCCGGTGGTGGAACAATGGCCAGCTCCATGGGGGGTGGCCGGGGTGGTGCTGGCAGCAGGCTGCTCCACCCGGCTGGGAGGGGAAAAAATGCTGCTGCCATTGGCGGGTAAACCACTGGTATGCCACGCTGTGGACAACCTCCTGGGGGCCGGGGTGGATCCGGTGGTGGTAGTGGTGGGGCACCGGGGAGATGAGGTAAAACAAGTACTAGGTGATCGTCCCGTCCGGGTGGTGGATAATTCCCGCTACCGGGAGGGGCAGGGTACCTCCCTGGTTGCCGGGCTGGGTGCCTTACTGGAGGGGGAATGGGCAGGACGGAAGGCTACCCATCCAAAGGGTGGGTTGTCTGCTGCAGTATTCGCCCTGGCAGACCAACCCCTTATTCCGCCAGGGGTGGTGGATGCCCTGGTGGCTGCTTACCGGACCAACCGGTGCCCGGTTGTTTACCCCACTTACCTGGGACGCCGGGGAAACCCGGTCCTGTTTGACCACACCCTGTTCCACGAGCTTTTGCAGCTCCAGGGTGATACCGGCGGGCGGGAGGTACTGCTTCGCTACCAGGAGCAGGCCCTGGAGGTGCCGGTGGAGGCGCCGGGGATCCTGGTGGATGTGGACACATCCCAGGATTACCAAAGGTTGCTTGGAAGTTAGATACAAATGCCATACCTTTCCCTTTGGTCCTCTGCTCCGGTGATCTATCCTCAAAAAGTAGCCCAAGGCCTTGCTTTGTCCCCATAGAAAAGATGCCCCTTTGCCGCGCCAGTTTACGTAATATTTGCATGGTAGTCCCGGGTAACCCGGGCTTTTTTGCTATAACTGTCGAAGGGTAGCTCCCCCGGAGTTTTGCGCCCTGCCCGGATACCGCCAGGCAGGACTTTGGGAGTTCGGTGTGGAATGAAAAATGTTACTTGCTGTCAAAAGGGGTTAGCAGCAAGGGTCTTGATAGGAGGATTAGCAAGTTGATGACCAGGTTGGGCCAGGTTAAGGAAAGCGGGCAGCAGGTGGCGGAGGCCATCGCCAGTGCCCTGCAGGTTGAAGTTGAAATAATCGATACGGAACTGGTGCGGGTGGCCGGGACCGGTAAAGTGCGTAATGATGTAGGGTCCCGGTTGCTGCGGGGCCTGGTCAACAAGCATGTGATGCAGTCCGGCCAGCCGGTTTTTATCAATGAACCGGGTTTTCACACCATCTGCCTGTCCTGTCCGTTGACCGGCAGTTGTTTTTACAAGGCATCCATGGTTTATCCCATTCTGGCCAACCGGGAGGTCATCGGGACCGTCAGCCTCATTGCCTTCGAAGATCACCAGAAGGATACCCTTTGCTCCCAGACCGATACCCTGATGGAGTTTATTGGGCGGATGGCGGATCTCATCGGCAGCAAGGTCATGGAGCGGGAAATGGTGGCGGAGCGCATTGTTATGGCTAACCAGCTGGAGGCCCTGGTGGATGCCGTTTATGAAGGGGTGGTGGCCATTGACCAAGGGGGTATCATCACCCACTTCAACCGGTCTGCAGAAAGACTGTTTGGCATCCGGCGGGAGGCCATGATCGGCCAGTCCCTGGTCCAAAAAGTTCCCGCCATGCCGTTGATGGAGGTTTTACAGGAGGGCAAGGGGTTTAATTCCCGGGAAGTTTTTCTATCTTTGGATGGGAAAAAACTGCACCTGATCTCCAATGCCCGTCCCATCAAGAACGAGGAGCGGCAAATAGTAGGGGTGGTTTCTTCCTTCCGGGATTTCAGCGAGACCCAAAAACTGGCCTATGAGATCATGGCCATCCAGGACATGATTACCTTCGAGGACATCATCGGGGCAAGCAGGGCCTTGCTGGAAGTAAAGACCCAGGCCAAGAAGATCGCCGCCAGTAATTCCACGGTGCTGATTGTCGGGGAGAGCGGCACCGGCAAAGAGGTTTTCGCCCGGGCCATCCATTCTGCCAGCCCTTTTAGCCACAAGCCCTTTGTGGCCATCAATTGTGGCGCCATACCGGAAGCGTTGCTGGAAAGCGAGTTGTTTGGTTATGAGGAGGGAGCCTTTACCGGGGCCCGTCGCGGGGGCAAGCCGGGGAAATTTGAACTGGCCAATGGTGGAACCATTTTCCTGGACGAAATCGGTAACATGTCCCTTTACCTGCAGGCCAAACTGCTGCGGGTGCTGCAGGAGCGCCAGATCGAGCGGGTGGGCGGCACCAAGGTGATTCCGGTGGATATCCGGGTGATTGCCGCCACCAACAGTGATCTCAATGAGATGGTGCAAAAGGGCCGTTTCCGGGAGGACCTGTATTACCGTCTGAATGTCATTCCCCTGGTGATTCCGCCCCTGCGGGAGCGTAGAGAGGATATTCCCCTGCTTTTGGGACATTACATGAAAAGATATGCCAAACTGCTGAACAAGGACATCCAGGGGTTTGCCAAAGAGGCGCTGCGGGCGTGTACTTCGTATACCTGGCCTGGCAATGTGCGGGAACTGGTGAATGTGGTGGAATACGCCATCAACCTTGAGGAAAGCCACCTCATCACACCGGACAGTCTCCCGCCCCGGCTCAAGGACGGTACCAAAAAGCGCGGTTCCTTCGCGCCAAGTTCTCCCATTCCGACCCTGGAGCAGCTGGAAAAGGAAGCCATTGCCCGGGCCCTGGAGGAGTTTGGCTGGTCGGAAGAAGGGAAATCCCGGGCGGCCCAGGCGTTGGGGATCAGCCGGGCTACCATCTACCGGAAAATTCAGCGTTACCGGCTGACACCGGAGCGGCCAGCAGACGGCTTCTAACCTTACCATCATTATCCAGGCATAATTGCTAGTCCCACCCATAGACATAAGTGAGAAACTGGGTGGGGGGAGTACCGGTGATTATTCGTATTCCTTGGAAGGCTATGGTGGCGCTGTTGCTGCTGTTATCCGTTGCCGCCGGCGGACTGGCTTATTACAACCGTTTTATCCGGGTGGATCCTGAGGAACTGATGTTCAGGGCGATAGAGGGAGCAAAGGGTACCGCCAGCTACCGCTACCGCGTGTTTTTTCAGGTGGTTACCAACGGCAACAAAATTGTAATGAGCAATATCCGGGGTGAGCGGACGGAAGCAGGGGAATTTCACATTACCGGGGAAATCCAGGCCCAAAAAACCGAAGTGTTCCACATTGCCAATACCACCTATATGCGTGATGCCATCACCGGCAAGTGGATGGTGATCCCCGGTAGCGCCATCGGCGATCATGCCCTGTTTATGGTGGAAGTTCATCCCCTGGCCACACTATACATGACCGCATGGGATAACCTGACCTACCTGGGTAAAGAAGTGGTGGACGGAAAGAAACTGCTGGTGTTGACCAGCAATCCGGTAATTGACAATCAGTTTTTGAACACCTGGTTTACCGGATTCCAGTCCAAATTGTGGGTTGATCGTACAGGTCGAATTTACCGCTCCCAGCTGCAGGGGGTCTATAAATCCGATTCCAAGCACACCTTTTTCCTGGAAATGGAGATTTGGGACCAAAACCAAAACATCAAACTCAACCCGCCATCTGTTTAGTAACCGTTACGCCTCTAACCCTTGGACTGTTATGTTTTTGCTAACCGCCTTACCGGTAGTTTTTCACTTTTTATGGGCATAACTAAGGATACTGGAGGTGGTGGAAACATGCCCAACAATGCCATAGAGGAGCTACGGAGGGAGCTGGCTGATTTGCGGCGGCGGGTGGCCAGGTTGGAGGAACAGATGGGTGGAGGCATGGAGGCCAGCTATATCAATTACCGCCCTAGGGCGGAAGAGGTGCGTTTTGACAACGCCGACAAGATATATTACCACTAGGAGTAGGAACCCCTGGTAGGTCCGGTAACAACCCGGACCTATATTTTTGGCATTTGTGATTAATATACAATTATATTATAATGAACAGGTGTAACTCCTTGTGCAGATGCTACAAAAGGAAATTCAGTGATATTGCCGGAGGTGGGGGCGGTGCAGCCGGAATACGGCATTTCAGTGCGGGAGATGTTGTCCCTTCCCAGTTTTACGGCGGTGCGGTTGGTAGCGGGAGAAGCCGGCCTGGACCGCATGGTTACCAACGTCAATGTGATGGAAGTACCGGACATTGTGGAATGGGTCAAGGAGGGGGATATCCTTCTGACCACTGCCTATGCTATTCGCCATGATCCCGAGGCTCAGGCCAGGTTGGTTCCCCGTTTGGCCGTAAAGGGACTGGCGGGCCTGGCCATCAAGCCCAGGCGGTACATCGAGGAAATCCCGGCGGTCATGCGGGAGGAGGCGGATAAACACCACTTCCCTCTGCTGGAATTGCCGCCAGAAGTGAGTTTCTCCGATCTCATCGGACCTGTTCTAATGGAAATTATCAAAAAACAAAACGGTTTTGTGCGGCATTCCCTGGAAACCCACCGGGAATTCATGCAGGTCATGCTGGCCGGGGGCGGTCTAACGGAGGTGGCAGTCAGCCTTTCCAGGCTGGTGGGCAACACCGTCTATATCGAGGACAAAAAACACCGCCGCAGCGCCTTTGCCACCGTGGGTTGGCCGGCGGAAGAGTTTCCGGCCCTTTTGCAGGCGGCCCCGGTCAAAGGGGAGGAACGCCCGAGCCTTTTGGGGCGCATCCCTGGCACCCAGGAGCCCCTGGCCGTCATCAATCTTGACCAGGATTATGTTTGGGTCGGGGAGCGGCGTTTACACCGTCTAACGGTGCCGGTGGTGGCCGGACGTGAGGTTCATGGCCGGGTGATGGTGTGGGATACCGGGCGCCCGCTGGCCCCCGGCCATCTCATGCACATTGAACGGTTAACGGCGGTGGCGGCCCTGGAAATCCTCAATTACCATGCGGTGACACAGGTGGAACAACGTTACCGCAGTGAGTTCCTGGATCAGTTGCTGACTGGCGAGCGGCTGGATGGGGAAGAGGTGGTTGCCCGGGGCCGTTTTTATGGTTGGGACCTTACCCGGGACCACCTGGTGATGCTGGTGGATGGTCCTCCTGCCGGCAGGCCGGCCCAGGTCGCCCTGTCCGAGCCCCTGGCTGCCGCCCAACAGGAGGTGGAACGGGTTTGCCGGCGTTTGAAATTGCCGGCCATCGTGGGGCAGCACCGTCGCCGGCTGGTGTTGATGATTCACCCGGAGGAAAGGGTTCCTGACCGGGAATGGCTGCTCGGTATCGGCCGCCAGGTATCCCAGGCGGTAGAGCGTCACGGGGCCCTGCCCGGTGAGGTGGGTATTGGCCGTTACCACAGTGGCCTGTCGGGGTTGCAGCAGAGTTTCCGTGAGGCGCAGCGGGCCTTGGAGGTAGGCGCCTTGCTCAAGGGCAAGGATAAGGTATACCTATACAGCAGCCTGGGTATATACCGTCTGCTTTATTTACTGCTGGAAGACAATCCGGAAGCCGGCCTTTTCCTGGCTGATACGGTATTGCCCATTGTGCAGTACGACCGGGAGCGGGGGACCAGCCTTTTGGAAACCCTGGAAGCTTACTTTCGTTTGGATGGCAATGTACGCCGTGTTTCGGAGGAGTTGTTCACCCACTACAACACGGTGACATACCGGCTGGATCGCATTCAAGAAATCACCGGTTTGGACCTGTCCAAAGAGGAGGACCGTTTGAGCCTGCAGGTGGGGCTCAAACTGCACCGGCTGCAATTTAAGAACTTTATGGATAAAAATTGTCACTGGAGCACAAGGGCCAAGGGAGAGGCGCTAGGGTAAGGCGCGGCAGGACCGTTTAGTTAATAATCACCAATCAAATGGGGCAAATAGCCTCCATTTAATTGTAGTAATTTTACAAAGGAAAATCATCATAGGAGGAGAACACTTTTCCGTAAGATGAGAGGGGGGGGATTATGGGCACCATCAAAGGGCTGGCGGTGGGATGGGACCTGTCCAGGCGGCTGCACCATAGCTTCACCGGCTCCGTGCACAGCGTTTTTCCCCATACTGTAAACATTATGGATGATCAGGGGGGCTGCTTGTACTGCCTTTCTTCCCGGGGCAGTCCGGTTCCCAACGGATTACTGGTACCGCCGCAGG
The DNA here is from genome assembly GCA_002339345.1 of Firmicutes bacterium UBA2598. Lineage (GTDB taxonomy): Bacteria > Bacillota > PH28-bin88 > PH28-bin88 > PH28-bin88 > UBA2598. The sequence goes on from DDKM01000110.1 coordinate 19,852, forward strand.
GAACATTCGCCGGTTTCATCCGTCCCGGGGAAAGGGTGGTTAACTGCGGCCCCTTCCTGCTGGTCATGGGTAGCGGCCAGGCGGCTTACACCTGCCGGGATGTGCCTGTATGGCAACCGGTTCCCCACCCGGTGGTTGATGTCCACCCTGCCAGGTTGCGGGCCAATTTGCAGCGGTTAAGGATATTGCTGGGGGGCAGGGGTGGACTGGCTGCACTGTTAGGGTGGCGGATAGCGGGAGACCCCCTTTCCACTTTAGCGAAAACCGCCCTGCCGGCAGTGTTGCAACTGGAGCATAGCCTCCGGCAGATGGATCCCGGAGGTTTGCAGGAAGCCCTGCAGGGATTGCTGGGACTGGGACCGGGCCTTACCCCTGCGGGAGATGATTTCCTGGCCGGTATGCTGGCCGCCTTCCATGTGACGGCTCCCAGCCACCCGTTATTGGAAACATTTCATAAAGAGGTGCTGGCCAGAGCCAGGAATGCCACCAACATTATTAGTTTTACCATGTTAAAATACGCTGGTATGGGTCAAGGACCACCCGGAGCACTGGCTGCTGCAGCAGCGGTTGCTGCGGGAGATCCAGCAAACCTGGATAACGCAGTTGCTGAGGTTTTGGCTGCCGGGGCCACCTCGGGGGGAGACATCCTCACAGGTATCGCCTTTGGTTGTCTCATGTCCCATGACATAGATTGTGAGCTTGAAGGGAGTGGAAAAGCATTCTTACCCAGGTTATCGTAAAAAACAACGTGTACTATGATTCCGTTATTTTGATGGCCATTTCCCGCACCCTTACCGAACTGGATGGGGTAGAGGAAGCGGTGGTGACTATGGCCACCGATCTGAACAAGGAACTGCTGGCCAAGGTAGGGATGTCCACAGGGGAAGTGGAACAGGCCACCGCCAGCGATCTGGTGATCGCCGTCAAGGCCAGGGATGCCGTGGTAATGGATCAGGCCCTGACCGTGGCGGAGCAAAAACTGGCCAAACGAAACCAGGACACCGCTTCCACCGAGGCTCCGCCCCGTTCCCTGGCTGGCGCCCTGGCCAGGGTGCCGGAGGCTAACCTGGTGCTTATTTCCCTCCCAGGCGCCCATGCGGCCCGGGAGGCCCGCCGGGCGTTGCTGGCGGACCGGCATGTGATGCTGTTCAGTGACAATGTGCCGGTGGCAGAGGAAATAGCCTTAAAAGAACTGGCCAACCAGCGCGGTCTTTTACTGATGGGGCCGGATTGCGGAACCGCCATTATCAACGGTGTTCCCCTGGCCTTTGCCAATGTGGTGCGCCGGGGCTCCATCGGTGTGGTGGGAGCTTCCGGTACAGGCACCCAGGAAGTGACCTCTCTGATCCACCGGTTGGGTGAAGGGATTACCCAGGTAATTGGTACTGGCGGACGGGATCTTTCCGCTGCCGTAGGAGGTCTTACCACCATGGCCGCCCTGGATGCCCTGGCTGCCGATCCGGCCACCCGGGTAATTGTAATGATCAGTAAACCTCCGGCACCGGCGGTGGCGGAAAGGGTGCTGACTAAACTGGCCGGCTTGGGCAAACCGGCGGTGGTGCATTTCCTGGGCGGGGATCCTGCCCAGGTGGAGTCCAGGGGGCTGGTGGCAGGTGTCACCCTGGCGGATACCGCCAAAAAGGCGGTGGCCCTGGCCAAAGGGCAACCGGCGGTACAGCAGGATAATGGGGTTTCCACCCAACTGGCGGCCCGGGAAGCTGCGGGGATGGCGGCAGGCCAGCGCTGGGTGCGGGGGCTGTTTGGCGGTGGTACCCTGTGTGATGAGGCTATGTTCCTCCTGGCACCGGTGGTTGGCGGAGTTTACTCCAATGTGGCGGTGGACCCCAACTGGCAGCTGCCAGATCCCCTGGTAAGCAAGGAGCACACCCTTTTGGACATGGGTGATGATTTCTTTACCGTGGGCCGTCCCCATCCCATGATGGAGCCTTCCCTGCGGCTGGCCCGGCTGTACGCCGAGGCTGCTGACCCGGAGGTGGCGGTGGTGTTGATGGATGTCGTGCTGGGCTACGGTTCCCATCCTGACCCGGCCGGGGTATTGGCACCAGCCATTGCGGAGGTCAAGGAAGCCGCCCGGCGGGCCGGGCGTTACCTGGCTGTGGTGGTGAGTCTGTGCGGCACCGACCTGGATCCCCAGAACCTGGCGGAACAGGAGCGGAAACTGGCGGAAGCCGGTGCCGCGGTGATGCCCACCAACGCCCAGGCTGCCCGCCTGGTGGCCGCCATTCTGCAACAGAGGAATGGGGGGAACAACAGTGACACAAAACAAGATTAACCAGCTGTTCAATACACCGGTGACGGTGGTCAACCTTGGCACCACCCATTTTGGGGAGGAATTGCAGAAACATGGGACCCCGGTGGTGCATGTGGACTGGCAGCCCCCGGCGGGAGGGGATGCCAGGCTGCTGGCGGCCCTGGACCGGCTGGCGGACCGCCCGGAAATCCAGGCTGCCAACACCGAGGCCTTTAACCGGATGATGGCGGCCAGACCCTTGCTGGTGGACATGGATTTGGCCGGCCGGGTCATCCCCGGCATGGGTGAGCGCACCTTGCTACACGCCGGGCCGCCCATTACCTGGGAAAGGATGTCCGGGCCCATGCGGGGAGCGGTGCTGGGTGCAATTTTATACGAGGGATGGGCGGCTGACCTCGCTGGGGCGGAGAAGCTTGCCGCATCCGGGGAGATCACCTTTGCCCCCTGCCATGAACACCAGGCTGTCGGGCCGATGGCGGGTCTGGTATCCCCATCCATGCCGGTTTTTGTGGTGGAAAACGCCACCCACGGCAACCGGGCCTTCTGCACCATCAACGAGGGGCTGGGCAAGGTGCTGCGCTATGGGGCTTATAGTGCCGAGGTGCTGGAACGACTGCGCTGGATGGCGGATGTACTGGCCCCGGCCCTCACAGCAGGGATTCGCGCCGCCGGGGGCATTGACCTGAAACAGATGATCGCCCAGGCCCTGCACATGGGTGATGAATGCCATAACCGTAACAAGGCTGGCACTTCTCTGTTCATCCGCACACTGGCTCCCCACCTGGTACGGGCTGGGGTTGAGGGTGAAACCCTGGCCAGGACCCTGGAATTCATGGATAAAAACGATCACTTTTTCCTAAACCTGTCCATGCCCTTCTGCAAGGCGGTGACGGACGCCGGGCACGGTGTTCCCCACAGTACCCTGGTCACCACCATGTGCCGGAATGGCACCGAGTTCGGCATCAGGGTAAGCGGGCTCCCCGGCCGGTGGTTTACCGGCCCAGCCCAGATGATCAAGGGTTTATACTTCCCAGGGTTTTCAGAGGCGGATGCCAACCCGGACATCGGCGATTCCGCCATTACCGAAACAACGGGGATCGGTGGTTTTGCCATGGCCGGCGCCGCCGCCATTGTGCAGTTCGTAGGCGGCACTGTGGCGGATGCCTTCCGGTATACCACGACCATGTATGAAATCACCCATGGAGAGAACCAGACCTTTACTGTACCCCACCTCAATTTCCGGGGGACACCCACCGGCATTGATGTGGTCAAGGTGATGAGCACTGGTATCCTGCCCATTATCAACACCGGCATTGCCCACCGGGAGCCAGGTGTGGGGCAGGTGGGAGCAGGTTTGGTGCATCCGCCCCGCCAGTGTTTTGAACAGGCCCTTCATGCATTGGCGGAACAGTACGGGGAGGGATTGGCATGCTAGATCCGGTAGGCTCCACAGTCGGCCGCTACCCCCTGGAAGGCATCAAGGTACTGGATTTTACACGGGTGCTGGCCGGACCTTACTGTACCATGATCCTGGCAGACTTGGGGGCGGAAGTGATCAAGGTGGAGCACCCCGAGGGGGGTGATGACGCCCGGGGCTTCGGCCCGTTCCAGCAGGGGAAAAGCGCCTATTTTATGAGTGTTAACCGGGGTAAAAAGAGCATTACCGTCAACTTGAAAACGCCGGAGGGCCGGGAGATCATCCGGAACCTGGTCCAAAGGGTGGATGTGGTGGTGGAAAATTTCCGGCCCGGTGCCATGGACCGCCTGGGCCTGGGTGCCAAGGATTTGCTGGCTTTAAACGGCCGCCTGATCTACGCCGCCTCCTCAGGTTTCGGGCAAACAGGCCCGTGGGCGGAAAAGGCCGCCTATGACATGATTGTCCAGGGGGCTGGGGGTATCATGAGCATCACCGGCCAGCCGGACGGCCCACCCACCAGGGTGGGGGTATCCATCGGGGATTTAACCGCCGGGCTGTTTACCGCCATTGGTATTGTCACCGCCCTGTACAGCCGTCGGTTGACCGGCCAGGGACAGGTGGTGGACATTTCCATGCTGGATGGACAGGTGGCCCTGCTGGAAAATGCCATCGCTCGCTATGCCGTAACCGGCGAAATCCCAGAACCGCTGGGCGGGCGGCATCCCTCCATCACCCCCTTTGAGAATTTTGCTACCGCCGATGGCTGGATCATCGTGGCGGCGGGCAACGACCAGCTCTGGGCCAGGCTGTGCAAGGCCATGGGAAGGGAGGACCTGATAGAAAACCCCCTATTTGCCACCAACAAGGGGCGAACGGAAAACTACATCGCCCTGCGCCCTCACCTGGTGGAGGCCATGGCCCGCCGAACCACTGCAGAGTGGATGGATATCCTGGAAGCGGCTGGTGTGCCCTGCGGGCCCATCAACAATATCGCCGAAGTGGTGAACCATCCCCAGGTACGGGCCCGGAACATGATCGTGGAGGTAGATGACCCGGTGGCGGGCAAGCTGCCCATGGCGGGTAACCCCATCAAACTGTCCTCCATGCCGGACCCCACAAGCCGGCCGGCAGCTCCCGATCTGGGCCAGCATACCGTGGAAGTGCTCACAGGGATGTTGGGACTTTCTGAACAGCGGATATGGGAACTGCAAAAACAGGGTGTTTTATAATTCATAAACAAATGGAAGGGAGACCCAAAATCATGATTAAAAACTGGCAGAATGTAAAGATGTATGACCTGACTCAGCCATTGAGCCACCTGACCCCTGCCTGGCCCACCTATGAGCCGCTGCAGATCAAGTTTTTCAAGCGGCTGTGCCCCAACGGCGCCAACGGCCAGCTGATCACCACCAGTAACCACGTGGGTACCCATCTGGACGGTTCCCTGCACTTCTGCACCCACGGCCGCGACATCGCCAGTATCCCCCTTAATGAATTGATCGCCCCTGGCGTGGTGGTAGATTTGAGCGATATGGCGGAGGACTACGGCATTTATACCTCCAAGGACATCACCGACCGGGTGGAGGTCAAGGAAGGGGATATCCTCATCATCTACACCGGTTACCACAGGTACTCCTGGGACCAGCCAGAGGCGGACGAGGTGCGCTACATGGTCAAACACCCCGGTCCCACCAGGGAGTTTTCCCACTGGTGCAAGAAAATGAAAATCAAGTGGATCGGGGTTGACTGCGGTTCCGCCGACCATCCCATGAATACCAAGATCCGCGAGTGGGCTCCCGTGCAGGCCAAAGAAGCCGATGCCTACATGCAGAAAAAATACGGCAAGACCCTGGACGAGATTTTCCCACCGGCGGATTACCAGTTGATGCATATTGACCTGTTCCCCCATGACATCATCCATGCGGAAAACCTGGGTGGGGACATCGTCAAGGTGCTGAACCGCCGCCTGATCATCGGATGTTTCCCGTGGCGTTTTGTGGGCGGCGAATCCTCCATTTGCCGGATCGTTGCCTTCGACGAGGAGTAATCGGAGAAATTGGAAAGGGGTGGGCCGGTGGGTAAGACCATTGTCCTGGCGCTGGGCGGTAATGCCATTACCCGTCCGGGCCAGAAGGGCACATTTCAGGAACAGTTGCAGAATATCCGCACAGCATGCCAGTACCTGGTCGGCATCGTCGCCAGCGGCCACCGGCTGGTGATTACCCACGGCAACGGGCCCCAGGTCGGCAATCTGTTGCTCAAAAACGAAATGACCAGGGAAGTAGTCCCCCCCATGCCATTGGACGTATGTGTGGCCAACACCCAGGGTTCTTTGGGGTACGGCATCCAGCAGTCCCTGGCAGTGGCCCTGCAAAGGGCGGGCCTGGCGGTGCCGGTGGTTTCCCTGGTCACCCAGGTGGTGGTGGACCCGGCGGATCCCGCCTTTCAGAACCCCACCAAACCCATCGGGCCCTTTTACACCGAGGAGGAGGCCAAAAGCCATGCCCGGACCAGGGGATATACCGTCCGGGAGGACAGTGGCAGGGGGTGGCGCCGGGTGGTGCCTTCCCCCGAGCCTGTGGAAATTCTGGAGCGGGAGGCCATTCGGGCCCTGCTGCAAACCGGATGTGTGGTGGTAGCGGGCGGTGGCGGGGGTATCCCGGTGGTCCGCCAGGAGGATGGCGATCTGAAGGGGGTGGCGGCGGTGATTGATAAGGATCTGGCCGGTTGTCGCCTTGCTGCCGATGTGGGCGCCGATGTTTTTATGGTTTTAACCGATGTACCCCAGGTGATGCTGGATTTTAACAAGCCCAGCCAACGGCCCATCATCCGGATGACGGTGGCGGAGGCCAGGCAATACCTGGCTGACGGGCAGTTTCCCCCCGGTAGCATGGGGCCCAAGGTGCAGGCAGCCTGCCGGTTTGTGGAGGCGGGCGGTAACCAGGCCATCATCGGGGCCATGGAGCTGGCGGCGGAAGCCATTGCCGGCACGTCAGGCACCAGTATCGTTCCGTAATTTTGAAATGGGAGGTGGGTTTTCGGGTGAAGGAGTTTGTGGCAGCAGGAGTGCAAATATCCTCCAAGCCCAATGACCCCGCGTACAACCTGGCCAAAATGACCACCTGGTTGGAACGGGCGGTCACCGAGCACCAGGCGGAACTGGTGGTGTTCCCGGAAAGTGTTACCACCGGGTTTACCCCCAACATGCCCCCGGCGGAATTTTACCATCTGGCTGAACAAATCCCAGGCCGGGCCACCGATGTCATCGGCCAGGCGGCCCGGCGGCTGGGAGTGCATGTGGTGCTGCCGGTTTATGAGCAGGGTCCGGAGAGTGTTATTTACAACTCATCGGTTTTAATCGGTTCCGACGGCGGGATTATCGGGGTTTACCGCAAAACCCACCCCTTTCCCACCGAACGGTTGGAAGGCGGCGGGTGGACTACTCCCGGCTGGCAGGCGGAAGTATATGACACACCACTGGGCCGGATCGGGATGATCATCTGCTATGACGGCGACTTTCCGGAACTGTCCAGGGCGCTGGCGGTGAAGGGAGCGGAGATTATCACCCGCCCATCCGCCTTCCTGCGCAGTTTTGAATTGTGGGATCTCACCAACCGGGCCAGGGCCTATGATAACCACTGTTATGTGGTGGCGGTCAATGCGGTAGGGCCAGATGCAGCCAACAATTACTATGCCGGGCACAGCATGATCGTCAGCCCCATCGCCCATAAACTGGGCCAGGCCAGGGGGACTGAGGAGATCGTGGCTGCCCGCCTGGACCCCGATCCTATCCGATATGTCAGCTACGGTACCAGGTCACCCATGATTTTCGACCACCTGGAAGACCGCAACCTGGCGGCATACCGGGATATCCTGCGGCCGGCCAAAAGCCCCTTTGAACCATCCCGGCGCATTCCCTACAAAAAGCCCGGCGAGTAAGGGGCGTAAAAGGGAAAAAGCCATATGATGGCGAATTGTGCACCATAGAACAATTATTGGGAGGTGACCGGTCAGTGTTTCAGCCCTTTCAATACCTGGCCCCCCATACCCTGGCAGAAGCATGTGCATTTTTGCGGGACAACGCCGGCAAGGCCATGGCCATGGCGGGGGGAACGGACCTGCTGGTCAGAATGCACGACCGCCACTGGAACCCTGCCTATGTGGTGGATATCAAAAAAATTCCCGGCTTAACCGGTATTACCGTTAATGGAGATGGCGGCATCACCATCGGCGCCGCCACCACCTTAAACGCCATCGCCCGTCACCCGGCCATAACCGCCCGCTATACCGTGCTGGCGGAGGCTGCCCATGTGGTCGGATCCTACCAGGTACGGAACAGGGCGACCATTGGGGGCAACATCTGTAACGCTTCACCGGCGGCGGATACTGCTGCGTCACTACTGGCCCTGGAGGCGATGGTTAGTATTACCGGGCCGGATGGGGAGCGCCGGGTGCCCTTGGCGGAATTTTTCACCGGTCCGGGGAAAACGGTACTGGTACCCGGTGAGTTGGTCACAACAATTGAGTTGCCGACACTGCCGGCAGGTAGTGTGAGCACCTACCGCAAACTGATGCGGACCAGGGCGGTGGATCTTTCCCAGGTCGGTCTGGCGGTTGTGGTAGCCGGCGGGGCAGTACGCATTGCCCTGGGAGCGGTGGCGGCCACACCCATCCGGGCCACTGGAGCGGAGGCCCTACTAGCGGGCCGATCTATGCCCGACCTGGACATTCCCGCCATTGCCCGGGAGGTAGCGGCAGCGGCCAGTCCTATCTCCGATCTCCGGGCCTCCCGGGAATACCGCCTGCACATGATTGAAGTGATGGCCCGCCGGGCCTTAACCGACCTCCTGGCTCCAAAGCGACAATAGAGGGGAGGAAACTTGCGTGCCGGAAAAAATCCGCTTTACCGTAAACGGTGATGTTGTGGAAATGGCGGTGGAACACCACCAGCGCCTGTTGGATGTGCTGCGGGAGGACCTGGCCCTTACCGGGGCCAAGGAAGGATGCGGTGGCGGCGAGTGCGGGGCGTGTACAGTCTTAATGGATAACGAACCTGTGAATGCCTGCCTGGTGCTGGCGGTGGAGGCCGATGGGCGGGAAATCATCACCATCGAAGGCCTGGCTCGGGAAAACTGCCTGGATCCGCTGCAGGAGGCTTTTATTGAACATGCCGCCCTGCAATGCGGATTCTGCACCCCTGGAATGATTCTTTCCGCCAAGGCCCTTTTGCTGCGCAACCCGAATCCCACCGAGGCGGAGGTTAAGGAGGCCCTGAGCGGCAATTTATGCCGCTGTACAGGTTACAAGAGTATTGTTGACGCGGTGCTGGCTGCCGCCGAGAAACAAAGTTAACGGTGGGAGGAGGGAGACCATGACCCAATCGCTGATCGGCGCCAGTGTTCCCCGGAAGGATGCGCTGGAGAAGGTGACCGGTACCGCCCGCTATGTGGGTGACCTGTCCATGCCCAACATGCTCCATGCCAGGATCCTGCGCAGTCCCTTTCCCCATGCCCGAATCCGTTCCATTGACGTGAGTAAGGCTCGCCGGCTACCCGGGGTCAAGGCGGTAGTAACCGGCCGGGATTTTCCAAACTTTATCGGTTTGTACTTGGTGGACCGGAATATTTTTGCCGTAGACAAGGTCCGCTATATCGGTGATCCCGTGGCCGGGGTGGCTGCTGTTTCCCCCCAGGTGGCGGAGGAAGCCCTTAAACTGATTGAGGTGGAATATGAAGAACTGCCGGCGGTCTTTGATCCCTTTTCCGCCATGGCCCCCGATGCGCCGCTGATCCATGAAAACCTGCACCAGTACAAGCTGGTGCCGGTTTACTTCCCCATTCCCCATACCAATGTGGCCAACCACATGAAAATCCGGAAGGGGGATGTGGAAGAGGGTTTCCGCCTGTCCGATGAAATTATCGAAGGGACCTACCATGTTCCCCAAATGCAGCACTGTCAGATCGAACCCCACACCGCCATTGCCCAGGTGGATGCCACCGGCAAGGTGACGGTATGGTCCAGTTGCCAGTCTCCCAACGCCGTACGTAAACTGCTGGCGGTGGCCTTCGATATTCCCGTGGGTAAGGTTAGGGTAATTACTCCCTATGTGGGCGGAGGGTTTGGTGGTAAGGCTGGGGTCACCCTGGAGGGGGTGTTGACCGCCATTGCCATGAAAGCCGGCGGACGGCCGGTCAAACTGGTATACTCCCGGGAGGAGGTTTTCCGGGACACCATGGTTCGCCAGGGCCTGGTGGCCAAGATCAAGACCGGGTTTAAAAAGGACGGGCGGTTGGTGGCCCAGCAGGCAGAACTATACTGGGATGCCGGGGCCTACTGTGAGTACGGGGTCAACATTGTTCGAGCGGCGGGTTACTCCTCCGCTGGTCCCTACTACATCCCCTATATGAAAACGGACTCCTACTGTATTTATACCAACAACCCGGCAGGCGGACCCTTCCGCGGTTTCGGTATGGGCGAATTGCACTGGGCCCTGGACCAGCAGATGGACCGGATTGCCCACCACCTGAGCATGGATCCGGTGGAAGTACGCCTCATCAATGCCGCCAGGGATGGTACCACCACTGCTACCGGTGAGGTGCTGAAGGACATTGGTTTGACCAAGTGTATTAACGAGGCCGCCCGGCAGATTGGCTGGGGTACACCTAAAAATCCCTTGACTGGCCGGGGTATAGCCTGTATGGTAAAAGCGCCGGCCATGCCGGGTAATGCCAGCTCTGCCGCCTTCATTAAAATCAACGAGGATGGCAGCGCCAACTTGCTCATCACCGCCACCGAAATTGGACAGGGTGCAGATACCGCCCTGGCCCAGATTGCTGCCCACGAACTGGGGCTGCCGGTGGACAAGGTGACGGTATCCCTGCCGGATACCGACTATACTCCCTATGAATGGCAGACGGTGGCCAGCCGGATTACCTATTCCGCCGGCAACGCGGTGATTGCGGCCGCCCGGGATGCCCGCAACCAGCTGATCACCATGGCCGGTGAGGGACTGGGTATTCCCGCCGACCAGCTTACCATCACCGATGGGGTGGTCCATGCTGTCAACGATCCGGCCAAGGCCATCAGGGTGGCTGACCTGGCCCTGGGGTTGAACCTGCCCAACGGATCGGCCAGGTACGGGCCGGTGATGGGCCGAGGGCACTTTATTCCGGAAGGAATCGAGGGTCTGGACCCCGAAACCGGGCAAGGGAAAAAAGCAGTGTCTCACTGGACTTTTGGGGTGCAGGCGGCGGAAGTGGAAGTTGACCCGGAAACCGGTCGGGTGGATGTCAAAAAGATTGCCGCCGTTTATGACATCGGGAAGGTGATCAACCCTTTGTTGGCTGCCGGCCAGACGGAGGGCGGGATTGTACAGGGCTTGAGCGTTGCCCTCTATGAGCAGTTGCAGTTGCAGAGGGGCCGGGTGATGAACCCCTCCTTTGTAGATTATAAGATTGCTACTGCTGCAGATACCCCGGAGATGGCCATCGGGTTTGTGGAAACCCCGCTGGCGGACGGTCCCTATGGTGCCCGGGGATTTGCCGAGCACACCATGGTACCTACCGCACCCGCCATTGCCAATGCGGTGTACGATGCAATTGGTGTGCGGATTACGGACCTGCCCATCACACCGGAAAAGGTGCTGGCGGCGTTACGGTCCAAGGGTAAAGGGGGTGAGTAGGGGAAAACAATTGGTAAGTCGTGTAACCTGCCATATACTGACAGGAAAGGATGATTAGATTTAATGGAGGCAAAAGTACAAAGCGCCCCGGCTATTAGAAGGGGAGATGCCCTGCCCGTATCCAAAAGTTTGGCCTTCGGTTTACAGCACTTGTTTACCATGTTCGGTGCAACTGTACTGGTGCCAATCTTGACCGGCCTGGACATCTCGGTAGCCCTGTTCACCGCCGGTGTAGGCACCCTGGTGTTCCACCTGGTCACCAAACGGATTGTACCGGTTTTCCTGGGTTCATCCTTTGCCTTTATCGCTGCTATCCAACTGGTGATGAAGGAATACGGCGGGCTGTCAGCGGTTCAGGGCGGCGTCATTGTGGCCGGTCTGGTTTACCTGGCCATGGCCCTGCTGGTTTACTTCTTAGGCCCTGGTATCATTCACAAATTGTTCCCTCCCATCGTCACCGGTCCCATCATCATGATCATCGGTTTAAAACTGGCTCCGGTAGCCATCAGTATGGCCAGCGGCGGTTGGGGTATCGCCATTTTTACCTTGTTGGTCGTGGTTGTGGTTAACATGTACGTTAAGGGCTTTTTCCGGATGCTGCCGGTATTGATTGGTCTGTTCGCCGGTTACCTGGTTTCTATCGCCTTGGGCATGGTGGACTTTACTAAACTGCAGGAAGCAGCTTGGTTTGCCGTTCCCAAATTCAGTGTTCCCACCTTTGAAGTTGCAGCCATCATGATTATTGCGCCCATCGCCATCGCCACTGCTGTGGAACACTTCGGCGACATCCTGGCGGTCGGCTCCACAGTAGAAGAAGACTTTGTGAAGGATCCCGGTGTCCATCGGACCCTGTTGGGCGACGGCCTGGCCACCTCCATCGCCGGTATCTTCGGTGGTCCGCCCAATACCACCTATTCCGAGAACACCGGCGTACTGGCCCTGACCAGGGTTTGGACGCCTGTGGTAATGCAGATTGCCGCCGTACTTGCCGTTTCCATCGCCTTCATTCAGAAGATCGGCGGGCTCATTGCCACCATTCCGACGCCTGTTGTAGGTGGAGTGGCCATTATCCTGTTCGGGATGATCGCCGCTATCGGTGTGCGTACCGTGGTGGAAAACCAGGTGGATATGAAGAAATCCCGCAACCTCATCGTAGGTAGCCTGATCCTGGTGCTGGGCCTGGGCGGCGCCGCCCTGAACCTGGGCGCCGGTATCAAGCTGGAAGGCATCGGCCTGGCAGCTATCGTGGGCATTATCGTAAACCAGATCCTGCCTCAGGAATAAGCAGTACCACCCCAAAACCCTTTGGGAAAGCGTATGATAACCACCCCGGCAGTCAGCGGGCTGCCAGGGTGGTTTTTCACTGCAAATCACCGGAAACCGGCGGAAAACCGGATCAGGCTGTTATTGGCAGGGGACAAAGGGAATGCTATAATCCAGTTGCATCCATGTATTCGTTCGACAGTGATTAGCATAAATGCCTCAACAAATAAGGAGGGTGTTTGGTCGGGTGGATATTGTCTTCCTGTTTTATGCCATTCAAGGTACCATCGTCTTTTTCGGTTTATACCAGTGGATGATATCCCTGTTTGGTTTCGCCCCATACAGGTTTCAAATCCACCCTCCCCGGTACCGGTTTGCCGTACTCATTGCCGCCCATAATGAGCAAAAGGTGATTGGCAACCTCATCGCTTCCATATTGAAAAGCAACTACCCGCGCCACCTGTACGACATCTTTGTGGTGGCGGATAACTGTACCGATGCGACCGGCTCTGTGGCGGAACAGGCGGGTGCGATGGTATACCACCGGTGCCATCCCGACAGGGGCAAGGGCTTTGCCATTCAGTGGGGGCTGGAAAAAATATATGCCTTTGGCCATTATGACGCCGTCTGTATCTTTGACGCCGACAACCTGGTACACCCCGATTTCCTGACCCACATGAACAGTGAGTTGTGCCAGGGTAAAAGGATCATTCAGGGTTATGTGGAATCAAAAAACCCCTACGATACGTGGGTCACCGCAGTTTTTACCATCGCCTTCTGGTTAATGCACCGACTGTACCAGCGTGCACGGATGCACCTCGGTTTATCCGGGGCCCTCGCCGGCACCGGCATGTGCATTGCCACCGGTGTGCTCAAGCAAATCGGCTGGCGGGCCACCTCCTTAACCGAGGATATGGAGTTTTCCGCCCTGGCGCTTTTGGCCGGTTATCCTACCCATTTCAGTCCACCCGCTGTGGTGTATGACGAAAAGGCCACCGGCTTCTGGCAGTCGGTCAGGCAGCGGTTGCGTTGGGCCAGGGGCAAGTTTGACGTGGCCTTCAAGGTGGCGCCCCAGTTGGTCTGGAAACTATTGCAGACAAGGAAACTGATTTACTTTGATTTCCTGGTGCTTGTTCTGGGTCCATTTGTGTTGGTACTTTCTTTCCTGTACATTCTCATGCTGACATTGGCGTCTTATGCGGGCTTTGCACTACCCCTGCCTGTGGATTTGGAGCCTCTGATCTCCTTCTGGGGGGTTGCCCAATATGGGTTGTCCATGGCGGTGCTGATAGCTGACCGGCGGTCCTGGAAGGCATACTTGTGGTCAATGCTATACCCGGTATTTCTTTACACATGGGTTCCCATTGTCCTTTGGGCGCTGCTAACCTACCGCAACAAACAGTGGTCCCATACCCTACATAACAGGAACATTTCCCTGGAAGAAGTTCGCAAAAGCGCCTGAGTAAACCCCGGCAGCCGTAATAGCTGCCGGGGTTTGCCTTTCATTGAAGCCATAGGTAAAAAGTGGTATAATTGTACCGGTGTAACTCCGGCGTAACTTCGGTATTGTATGCTTGACTAAAATGCAGGGTGTCTAGCCCAAAAAGGAGTTAGGCGTCGACCGTGGGGGGGACCTGCTTGCCTAAACTAAAAGCTAACAACATCCAGCTATATTATGAGGAACATGGCGTCGGCGAACCGCTTTTAATGATCGAAGGTCTGGGCTATGCCACCTGGATGTGGTACCGGCAGGTATCTGAGCTAAGCAAGGAGTACAGGGTGATCATCTTTGACAACCGGGGAGTGGGTGACAGCGATAAGCCCGATCTACCGTACACCATTGACATGATGGCTGCCGATGCGGCGGGGGTATTGCAGTCCCTGGGCATCGAGCGGGCCCACATTTTGGGGGTTTCCATGGGAGGGTACATTGCCCAGGCCTTTGCCAGCAATTACCCGGAAATGATCCATACCCTCACCCTGGTGTGTACCTCTTTCGGGGGCCCCAATGCGGTACCCATGCCCCTTAGCACCTTTACCGCCATGACCAGTGTGGCCGACCTGACCCCGGAACAGGCCATCCTGCAGGGGATGTCGGTGGCTTTTGGACCGGATTTTTGGGACAACAACCAGGAAGAGATCAAGAAGATGGTAGGCTGGCGGTTGGCCAGGCCCACACCGCGCTATGCCTGGCAACACCAGTTCAATGCGGTGGTCCAGGCCAACTTGGAAGACAGGGCCCGCCACATTCAAGCGCCGACCCTGATCATTACTGGCGATGCCGACATGGTGGTTCCGGCGGAAAACTCCCAGTTACTGGCCAAAGCCATACCCGGGTCCCGCCTGGTTATTCTCCCCGGGTCTGGGCACCTGCCCTTTATCGAGCGGGCCAGGGAATTCAACCAGGAGGTACTTACCTTTCTGAAACACCACCCCTTAAGCTGACTATCGGGAAAACCCGCCAGCTGATCATTCCCTAAGGAGGTATGGTGGCATGTCGGGAAAAATGGTGTTATTACCAACCAAACTGGTGGCGCCGAAACCGCGCAAGGACTGGTTAGCCCGGCCCAAATTGGGTGCTTTGCTGTGCCAGCTCAAGAATTATCCGGTCACCCTGGTTACAGCAGGTCCGGGGTACGGTAAGAGTACTGCAGTGGTATTGGCCCTGGCAGAGTTGGCGCTGCCCCACGCCTGGTACAGTGTAGGTGAAGATGATGGCAGCGGTTATGTCTTTTGCCACTACCTGGCTGAAGTGGTTGAACAACTGGTACCTGGCGCAGGCGCCAACGCCGTTGACATACTGGCCGCAGCGGATCGCAATCGGCCCTGGTTGGCCGCTTTGGATGCCCTATTGAAGGCTCTAGCGGAATCCCCTGCCCGGGAAGGTGTTCTGGTGGTGGATGATTTCCACCTGGTAGCAGACAGTCCGGAAGTAGGTTTAATTATGGGTAGGTTTCTGACCCATAAACCCGACTGGCTACACATGGTGGTGTTGGCCCGCAGCCGGGTGGAATTACCGGAGGTTGCTCGTCGGCGCGCCCACTCCCAGGTGTTAGAATTAACCGAACGGGAACTGGCCTTTTCGGCAGCGGAAATTAAAGATTATTTCGACAAAACCCATCAATTCACCTCACCCACAGGCAGGGTGTTGATGGCTATCCGGGAAAACGAGCGGCGCGCCGAATGTCTGGGATATGACGGGCGTGATGCCGCATAATTCTCGCAAGGGAATAAGTGTTTCTCCTCCATTTTCCATATGGACGGCCCGGATGTAACCTTCCCCCGGGCCTTATTTTTTCGCAAAAGTTAATAGCTTTAGAGTTAAAAGTTTGTGACCCTCTACGCAGCATCCTCACCATACAAGTGTGAGCGTCGGTGCTGTTTCGTCGTTCTGCAGTATAAAGAATTGGAACGCCTGTGGAAAAAGGCCCGGGACTGAAAGCCCTGTAAAGGGCGGATTTCTTCAACCCAGTCTATCCAGTCTATGGTGAAGATTACACACAGCTAAAACAACTTAAAGTCACCAATAAAGGGGTTAACAAAGCGGACCCCATCCAGCACGCTGCCGGTATCAAAGTCCTCGCTCAAGATCAATTCAATGCGATTCAGGCGTGCCGTTGCCCAGATCTGGGCATCCCAAAAAGAAAGCTGGTGTTCCTTCACCCCCCGGATAGCTTCCAGCACTACCAGGCCGCTTACCTCCAGTACCGGCCACGCCTGTAGGTAATTCTCAACCCGTTCATAGGCCTGGCTCACAGTTAAGGGTTGGGAAAGTTTACGCGTAACCGTTACAAAAAACTCGGCCAGGATCTGTGTGCTCAATACCCCCATTGCCTTTTCGGCCAGTTCATTTAGTACCTCAAAGGCTCGTGCCTGTTTGGCTGTTTCCGCACGGTCATATGCATAAACCAGAACATTGGTATCGACCAGGACATTAGCGCTCATGTAGTTCCTCCCGTTTCCAGGTGCGCCCGCCCTTCACGGGGCCCATTGCCATCCATTGGGTGATAAAAGCCTTTTCATTTTCCCATCCTTTGGCATCCGTGCCTTTAAGAGGTGCATACATCATCATCTGTTCACTAATCGCCCTTCGGACCAACTCCGCCTCCGATATGCCAAGTTCCTTTGCTCTCCGCTTCAACAGGGCATCCTGCGTACGGTAAATATATAATTGCTTGCGAACCAGTTCACCCATAAGCTCACCTTCTCGCTATATTTAGTATGTTATACATTATATTATACATTATATTGACTTTGCAACCACTTGTCGCGGTTTCCCCTAGGACATTTGCGCTGATGTAGTTTTTCCTGCTTGCGGCACACCCGGCCTGCCCGGACACTTTTGGCGCAAAACCTATGGCACTGGCTAGCTATCCAGCGATAAAGCGATAAATTGAAGAAAAACCATCACCAGCATCCTGTTCCCCACGGCCAGGAACACGTTTTTCCACTTAATCTTGGATCCCGTTCGACGGTAATATCGGTCTGGGCATAAATTCAACACCCTCTTTTTTGTAAACCTCTCTCCGCCATAGGTTTTGCCGCTACTCCCGCCCCAGCGGCCACCAGGGCGGCAATCACAATATACCACTTGCCCGGCAGTACCTGGCTGGAATCCCACCCTGACCGGGGCGGCGGAGAGTTATCTCCGGCGGAGCCTGGAGGCCATTTTTGATGGGGGCTGCCACATCCTGGCCAGGACCGGGGGGGGGAAATGGCTGCCGAGTACAAGGCAATTTTTTTAACACTAATTTAACATTGCTCCAATGGAGAATTAACCTGGGGCCTGTATAATCGCCACTGTAAACATACCAGAAGGGAGATTGGAAAAGTGCAAATGAACAGGAAGGGATTGGCTGTTTTACTGGCGGCAGTACTGGCCCTTGGCTTAACGGTTGCCGGGTGTGGCGGCAATGCCGGTGACAAAACCGGCCAATCCATGGGCGCCGGCGCTACCCTATCCGGTACCATCAAAATCGACGGCTCCAGTACCGTGTATCCCCTCTCCGAAGGTGTTGCCGAAGAATTTATGAAGCTGCATAAAGGGGTCCAGGTAACGGTAGGTCTCTCTGGTACTGGCGGTGGTTTCAAGAAATTTGCCGCAGGTGAAATCGATATCAGCAATGCTTCCCGTCCTATCAAGAGCAGTGAAAAGGAAACGGCCCAGGCAAACGGCATTGAGTTCATTGAACTGCCTGTAGCTTATGACGGCCTTTCGGTAGTGGTAAACAAGAATAATACCTGGGTAGACTACATGACCGTGGAAGAATTGAAGAAGCTTTGGGAGCCCGGCAGCCAGATTACCAAGTGGAACCAAATTCGTCCAGAATGGCCCGACATGCCCATCAAGTTATATGGCCCCGGCACAGACTCCGGTACCTTTGACTACTTCACCGAGGTAGTTGTCGGCCAGGCCAAGAAGAGCCGGTCTGATTACACCGCCAGTGAAGATGATAACGTTCTGGTAATGGGTGTGTCCGGTGACAGGGGAGCCCTGGGATACTTCGGATATGCTTACTATATGGAAAACAAGGATAAGCTCAAGGTAGTACCCATTGATGGCGGCAAAGGTCCGGTAACTCCTTCGGAACAAACCATTAACGACGGCAGCTACAGCCCCCTCTCCCGTGCGATTTATATCTACGTCAATAAGAAGTCGCTGGATCGCCCCGAAGTGAAAGAATTTGTAAAGTTCCACCTGACATCCGGTGTAAAGGTAGTCTCTGAAGTGCGGTATGTACCCATGCCCCAGTCGGCATATCAGGAAGGACTGGCCAAGCTGAAGTAAAAAACGCGAGACTAAAGAACGAAATTAAAGAAATAAGAGATACGGGTGTGGTATCCCCACGACAACCGAAATGTTGTGTGGGGTACTGCCCTTTTCCTGTTGTTTAGGGGAGATAAGAACCAAAAGGAGTTGGGTGGAAACATGTGGCATGCCAGAAACCTCCTGGGTCAAGGGCGGCGCAGGGGTGAAGAAGTAATCAAAGGCATTTTGCTAGCCTGTACTTTAGTTTCTGTCATCACGACTGTGGGAATTATTTTAATTTTGTCGACCGAATCCACTGGTTTTTTCCGTGAAGTTTCCCTCGTGGAGTTTCTTACTGGCACCAAGTGGGCTCCCCTTTTCATACCCCAGCACTTTGGCATCTTGCCTCTTGTTTCAGGTACCCTGCTGGTGGCAGTGGGTGCCAGTTTCGTGGCCATGCCCATTGGCCTGGCCAGCGCCATTTATTTAAGCGAGTACGCCCCGGACCGGGTCCGGAGCGTAGTTAAGCCATTATTGGAGATCCTGGCGGGTATCCCGACGGTGGTTTACGGGTATTTTGCCCTCATTTTTGTGACACCTGCCTTGCGTATGCTCATCCCCCAGACGGAAATATTCAACGCCCTTAGCGCCTCAATTGTAATGGGGATTATGATTATTCCCATGGTCTCCTCTTTAAGCGAGGACGCCATGCTGGCGGTGCCCCGTTCCCTGCGGGAAGCCGCCTTTGCCCTTGGGGCCACCAAGATGGAGGTAGCCACCAAGGTGGTGGTACCAGCCTCCCTATCCAGTATCGTGGCTTCCTTTGTCCTGGCCTTTTCCCGGGCCATCGGGGAGACCATGATCGTAACCCTGGCGGCGGGGGCCACCCCCAAACTCACCCTGAATCCCCTGGTTAGTATCCAGACCATGACCGGCTACATCGCCCAGGTCAGTTCCGGCGATACTCCCCACGGCAGTGTGGAGTACCAGACCATTTTCGCTGTTGGGATGACCCTTTTTCTGATAACCCTGTTGATGAACATCGTGGCCCAGGTGGTTACCGGCAAGTACAGGGAGGTGTATTAATAAAATGCACGGTCATCCCAGTGTACACGTAGCACGACTGGCCGCTCGTAAGTATAAAAACACCATTTTCTATGGTCTGTGCCTGGCCGCCAGCCTGGTGGGTATCCTGGTGCTGGCGGTGTTGCTGGGCAGCATACTGGCCAAAGGATTGGGGTCCCTTGACTGGCAATTTCTGACCAGCTTCCCGTCCCGTTTTCCCTCCAAGGCAGGGCTGAAGTCCGCCCTGTTCGGCAGCATCTGGCTGGTGGCCATCATGATCCCCATCGCCTTTCCCGTTGGTGTTGGTACCGCTATTTACCTGGAGGAATACGCGCGGCGGAACTGGTTACACAAGGTGATTAACACTAATATCAATAACCTGGCGGGGGTTCCCTCGATTATTTACGGTTTGCTTGGCCTCGCTCTTTTTGTTCGCTGGATGGATTTGGGGCGGAGTGTCTTGGCCGGTGCTCTGACCATGTCCCTGCTGGTGCTCCCTATCATCATCGTGGCTTCCCAGGAGGCCATCCGGAGTGTGCCGGACTCTCTGCGCCACGCTTCCTATGCCCTGGGAGCCTCCCGCTGGCAGACCGTCAGGTATGTGGTACTACCCGCCGCGCTACCGGGCATCCTTACCGGCACAATTCTGGCGGTTTCCCGGGCCCTGGGTGAAACAGCGCCCATGTTGATTGTGGGGGCCTGGGCCTTTATCGCTTCAACCCCCAGGGGTCCACTGGATCCATTTACCGTCCTGCCCATGCAGATTTACAACTGGACATCCCGTCCTCAAGCAGCCTTCCAGGATATCGCGGCAGCGGGCATCATCGTGCTGCTGGTTGTATTGCTGGTAATGAACGCTGCAGCCATTTTCCTGCGTAACCGGTATCAAAGGAGGTCTGATGCCTAATGATAAGCAACCAAAAACCATCGGCTGTTTTGAGTGTATTGGGTCTCAAGGCCTGGTACGGGAACAGCCTTGCCCTGCGGGACATTTCCATGGATTTTGCCCGCCACCAGGCTACTGCCATTATCGGTCCGTCCGGGTGCGGTAAAAGCACCCTGCTCAGGTGCATGAACCGGATGAATGACCTGATCCAGGGCTTCCGGGCAGAGGGCCAAATATTGTATAATGGTAAGAATATTTGGGATGAAAACCTGGATGCGGCACAGATCCGTTACCGCATCGGGATGGTGTTTCAAAAACCCAACCCTTTCCCAAAGAGCATCTATGATAATGTGGCCTTTGGCCCCCGCGTCAACGGTCACCGCGGCAATCTGGACGAACTGGTGGAGCGTTCCCTGCGCTGGGCGGCCCTGTGGGATGAGGTCAAGGACCGGTTGCACCATAGTGCCTACGCCCTATCCGGTGGTCAGCAGCAGCGGTTGTGCATCGCCCGGGCCCTGGCGGTGGAGCCGGAAGTATTATTGATGGATGAACCGTGCTCCGCCCTGGACCCTTCCGCCACATTGAAGATAGAGGAACTTATCGATAACCTGAAGTCTTCCTACACAATCTTGATCGTCACCCACAACATGCAGCAGGCGGCGCGGGTGGCGGATTCTACCGCTTTTCTGTTGAATGGCGAGCTGGTGGAGTACGGCCCCACATCGGAAATCTTCACCACCCCGAGGGACCGTCGCACTGAAGACTACATTACCGGCCGGTTTGGTTAGGAAAATGTTATCCATGGCTTGATCCACAACGTACCGGATAAGAGAAAGGAAAGGGGAGGTCCGGAGGAAATGGGAACTAGAACGGGTTTTGAACAGACCTTAAGGAACCTGCAACAGGACATCCTGCGTATGGGCAGCCTGGTGGAGGAGGCCATCGCCCATGCGGTGGAGGCTCTGGCCAGACAGGATGCAGCCCTGGCCCAGAGGGTTATCGATGGGGATGCCCTGATTGATGAACTGGAGCTGGAAATTGAGGACCGGTGCATGAAGCTCATTGCCACCCAGCAGCCCATGGCCAAGGATCTCCGGCGCATCGGAGCAGGGTACAAGATCATCGCCGACCTGGAACGGATGGCTGACCACGCTGTGGACATTGCCAAGATCGCCAGGCGCATTGCCGATCAGCCACTCATTAAGCCGCTGATTGATATTCCGCGGATGGCCCAACTGGCTCAAAAAATGGTCATGGAAGCCCTGGATGCCTACGTGCGGGAAGATGTGGACCTGGCCCAGCGGATGGCCAGGGACGATGACCAGGTGGATAGCCTGTACAACCAGATTTTCCGCGAACTGCTGGTGTACATGATGGAGGATCCCCGGACCATTACCCAGGCCACCCATTTGCTATTCGTCAGCCGATACCTGGAGCGTATTGCAGACCACGCCACCAATATCGGGGAGGACGTGGTCTACCTTGTCACCGGTGTGCGGAAAGACCTGAACGACTAGTGACAGGATAAAATGCAGTTGGGCCAAGGGGCCCCGGTTCCGCCAGTGGAGCCGGGGTTGTTTATTACCAATAAGGCGGATTACACCTGCGGGGATGTGTCCAAAAGATCAAGCACATTCCGGTCAATGTGTTATAATATTTCGCCCCGGGTGGCAGGAACCAGGGCATGATCGTCGAAAGGAATATTATGTGTTTTGTACTCAATATACATAATGCAAGGGAGATGACCATGGACACAGCAGATCGGAACGGGCAACTTGACCCCCTGGCAAGTTTGCGGGGGACGGTCCATCGTAACCTTTCCCAGAGCAAGCTGGTGGAGTATGCCCTGGCCAGAGGAGAAGGTGTGTTGACGGAAGGGGGGGCCCTACGCGCCAGTACCGGCAAGTATACCGGCAGGTCTCCCAACGACAAGTTTGTGGTGGATACCGCCGCCGTGCATGGCGATATCTGGTGGGGTCCGGTGAACCGGCCCTTTGAACCGGATAAGTTCGATAGGCTTTACCAGCGGGTGCTGGCCTACTTGCAAAACAGGGAAGTGTTTGTCTTTGACGGTTTTGCCGGCGCGGATCCCGTATACCGCCTGCCCCTCAGGGTAATCAATGAATTTGCCTGGCACAACTTGTTTGTACGCCAGCTGTTTATCCGGCCTACCCCTGGAGAACTGGCTGGGCACCGGCCCCAGTTCACCGTCCTTTCGGCACCCGGTTTCCAGGCGGTCCCCGAGGTGGACGGTACCTGGTCGGAAGCCTTTATCATCCTCAACCTGGAGAAAAGGCTCATCCTCATTGGGGGTACCCATTATGCCGGTGAAATGAAAAAGGGTATTTTCACCGTGTTAAACTACCTGCTGCCGGCCCGCGGTGTGCTGCCCATGCATTGTTCTGCCAATGTCGGGGCAAAGGGTGATGTGGCCCTGTTCTTCGGCCTGTCCGGCACCGGCAAGACAACCCTGTCAGCAGACCACGACCGCCGCCTGATCGGGGATGATGAGCATGGATGGAGCGATCGGGGAATCTTTAACTTCGAAGGTGGTTGCTATGCCAAGTGCATCCGCCTGAACAGGGAATACGAACCCCAGATCTGGGATGCCATCCGTTTCGGCGCGGTGCTGGAGAATGTTGTAGTGGACCCGGAGACGGGGGTTGTGGATTTTGACGATGAGTCGGTGACGGAAAATACCCGTGCTGCTTACCCTGTAGACTTTATCCCCGGTGCGGTGATCCCCGGAGTGGGCGGTCACCCCGAAACGGTAATCTTCCTTACCGCCGATGCCTTTGGGGTTCTGCCCCCTATTGCCAGGTTGACCAGGGAACAGGCCATGTACCACTTCCTGTCCGGTTACACCAGCAAGCTGGCAGGTACCGAACGTGGTGTACAATCCCCCGAAGCTACCTTTTCCACCTGCTTTGGCTCACCCTTCCTGCCCAGACCGCCGGTGGTTTATGCCAACATGCTGGGGGAACGCATCGCGCAGCATCAGAACCGGGTATTTCTCATCAACACCGGGTGGTCCGGCGGTCCCTATGGTATAGGGAAGAGGGTTAGCATCAAACACACCCGCACCATGGTTGCAGCGGCGCTGTCCGGCGCCCTGGACGGAGTGGCCTACCGGGTGGATCCCAACTTCAATGTCAGGGTGCCCCTGACCTGCCCGGGAGTGCCGTCAGAGGTGCTGGATCCCCGGCAAACCTGGGCGGACCCGGCTGCCTATGACCGGCAAGCCCGGGAACTGGCCTGCTTGTTTGCCCAGAACTTTACAAAGTTTACCGGTGTCTCGGAGACAGTCATCGCCGCCGGTCCCCGGCCCGCGTAAGAAACAAAAACGCCTCCCGCTCCTTAAGCGGAAAGGCGTTTTTTGATGTTCTTCGGTGCGCCCACCTTTTCATAATTCCAGGTGTCCCAGCAGTTCCTTCTTTAGGGCGATGCAGTGGGGATGGGTGGGCATGCGGGGGCGTGCCAGATCCACCGGAATTTCTGCCCTGACCCTGGCCGGGCGGTCACTCAAAACACAGATACGATCGGAAAGCACCAGGGCCTCCTCGATGTCGTGGGTGATGAACAGCACCGAGGGGCGAAACTGCTCCCAGACTGTCAAAAGCCACTTATGCAACCTGGTCTTGGTAATGGCATCCAGGCTGCCAAAGGGCTCGTCCAGAAGGATGACATCATTGTGCCATAAAAAGGTCCGCAACAGGGCGGCCCGCTGGCGCATGCCGCCGGACAGCTGGGCGGGATAGGCCTGTTCAAACCCGGCCAGGCCGAAGGTTTCCATCAGGGCCAGGGCTTCCGCCCGGGCCCTGGCCCTTGGTACCTTTTCAATTTCCAGGGGGAGGATGACGTTATCCAGTACCGTCCGCCAGGGGAGCAGGAGATCCTTTTGGGGCATGTAACTGGCCAGGCCGGTACGGCCGCGGCCGTCCTGCCCGTGGATGCGCACTTCGCCGTGGTCAGGCCGGATCAGCCCGCTGATGATGTTCAGCAGGGTGCTTTTGCCACACCCGCTGGGCCCGAGTAAGGAGACAAACTCCTGGGGCTTTACGGTAAGGCTGATTCCGGCCAGTACCGGAGTGAGCCCTTGTTTATTACGGAAGGATTTCCAGATGTCCACCAGTTCAACGGCACCGGGCATGATCATCATCTACTTTCCGCCAGGAAGAAATTTGTTGGTGAAGGCGGCAGGGGCATCCAGCCGCTGTTCCAGCAGCTTGCGCTCAAACATCCATTCAGCGTAGGCCGCCCATACTTCCGTTTTCTGGAAGCCCCAGTACGGGGCGTCATCCTGGTAGCGGGTGCTCAACCATTTTTGGCTCGCCTTCACCAGGGCCGGGTCCAGTTCCGGCACTGCCTGCAACAATATTTCCGCAGCGGCATCGGGCTGTTCAATGGCGAGCTGGTAACCCCTGGCGGTGGCCCGGAGAAACTTTTCCGCCAGTTCCGGTTTATCAGACAGGGTTTTTTCACTGGCGATGAGGACCGGGGTGTAGAAATCCAGGGCACTGTCCTCTTCATGGAGCATGATCACATTCAGGGGAACACCCCGCAGTTCGGCTTCAATACCGGTCCAGCCGTAATAAATCCAGGCAAAATCAATATCCCGTTCAATGCTCTGGAAAAAGTCCATGGTACCGATGTTGATCTCTTCCACTTTGGTCGCGTCTGCCCCGTATTTGTCCATCAGGGCCTTGATCATGGCCTGCTCCACCGGGGACCCCCAGCCACCGTATTTCTTGCCTTCAAAATCCTTTGGTGAGGTGATGCCCCGGTTGACATGGGAAGCAAAGCCGGAGGTGTTATGCTGGATTACCGCAGCAATGGATTTGATGGGCAGGCCGGCGGTACGGGCCAGGGTCACTTCCTCCTGGTAGCTGACCCCGAAATCCCCCTGGCCGGCCGCGATCAGCTGGGCGGTACCTCCGGCTGTGGGTTGAATGATGTCCACCGCCAGACCTTCTGCAGCGTAAAAACCCTTGGCTTGGGCGACATACATTCCGGTATGGTTGGTGTTGGGTACCCAGTCTAAGACCACCGTCACCTTTGTCGGGTTATCTCCCCCTGGTCCGGTTTGGCCGCCCTTGGCGCATCCACTTACCGGAAGGCCCAAAGCCAGGACCAGCACCAGAACAGTCATCACTTTTTGCCTGTGAAAAGCTTTCAACATGTAATTTACCTCCGTTTAATCAATCTTTCATGTACTCCGTTCAGGGGGTACATCGGCCCAGGACCATGTGCTGATGGCCAAGAATTACTTTCTTGCAGTGGCTTCAGGGAGCTGGCGGCTAATCCGCCCGGTACTGGCGGAAATACCAGGGCATCACCAGGCGCTGGACGGTGTTGACCAAAAGCACAACTCCCACGCTTAACACGGAAACCACCAGGATGGCGGCAAACACCCGGTCTACCAGGAAGGAATGGCTGGCCCTGGTCATGAACACCCCTAACCCCTTGCTGGCACCCAGCCACTCGCCGATTACCGCGGCCATGATGCCATAGGTGGCGGAGATGCGCAACCCGGCAAAGAGGGAGGGCAGTGCACCTGGAATTTTCACAATCCGCATGATGGTCCACTGGCCTGCACCCATAGTCTTCAAAAGGTCCATGATTTCCGGGTCCGCCGCCGCCAGGCCGCTGTGAAAACTGATGGCCACCGGAAAAAAGCCCACCAAGGCGGCGACCACCACCTTGGGCAACAGGCCGTAGCCAAACCAGATGACCAGGAGGGGGGCGATAAAGATGATGGGGATGGTCTGGGATACCAGGATGAGGGGATAAACCGCCCGGTATAAGAGAGGGGAGCGGTCCATGGCCAGGGCCAGAGCCATGCCGGCCGCTGATCCCACGGCAAAACCGGCCCCAGCTGCCGCCAGGGTGAACCGGGTATGTTCCACAAGCAAAGGAAGGGCCTGCCAAAGGGCAGCCGCCACTTCCGTTGGGGCTGGTAGGATATACCTGGGGATCTGCCAGAAGCGGACCGCCCATTCCCAGCCCAGTACCGCTAGACCTGTGAAAGCAATGGACCACCAGTTATTGCCCATTCCCGTCCACCTTCTAATTCCGGTACTTGGCCACCTTTTCGCCAATGGTCACACCCTCCGGTTTGTAATCGATTTTTACCACAGATAGCACTCTGGATGCCCCGGCGGCCACACAAACCTCCTGGGCTCTTTTTACCAGTTCCAGCAGCAGATCCAATTCGCCTTCCATGGTTGTCTCCATGGGGCCCACAACGTACTTCACCCCGGATTGGGCAATCATGGCGATCACCCGGTCCACCACACTGTAGATATCCTCCTCCGGCACCCGGGGGATGACCTGTAAGCTGACATTAACCACCGGCATGGCACAACCTCCTCCCGGCAACAAAATGAAATACTGCCGGTAAGGCCGGCAGCAAAGAAGATTCCTTACGAACACCTCCCTACGCTGGCATTACCCAGATCAGGTCCAATGGGTCGGAATATCAGTAGGATTTCCCTCTCAGCCGGACTCATCCAGCTCCCCATAATAAATATTTAGTTTTAACCCGTACGGCTAATACCAATTCTATCCCTTGCCGGGGTCCCTGTCAATGAGGGCCATTCCAGCACCTTAGCTGCTGGTGTGGCAACTGCTGCACCACATGATGTCAGTCCCATGTGTCTTCCTAGACCTTTTGCCACAAACCCACCACAAAACCTGGCTGCCCTTCGGCTTTTCCTTCCAACTCCAAGGCTTTGGGAGAGGAGAAGTTCGGCAGGTCCGGCGGGAAAAACAACCCCTTTGCCAAGGTCCTTTCTCCCTTGGGCAGGAGATCTAATAGCTGTTGTCCAGTGTAAAATCTGGCGTAGTTGAACACCGAGGCGGGATTTTGCCGGGCGTGTTCCTGGTAGAACAAGCTCCACGGGCTTTCTCCGGCGATTACCCCTACAACCATCCGGCCACCCGGCCGCAGGGACTGGTAAGCACGGGCCAGTACAGCCTCCGGTTTCGAAATGAACTCCATGGCGGTGACGGAAAGTACCAGATCGTAATAGTCCGGCGGCAGGTCCAACCGGGTGATGTCAGCTTGCACCAGATCCAGTTCCAGGCCGGCCTGGACAGCCTTTTGGCGGGCGACCTCCAGCATGGCTGGCGAGATGTCGATGCCGGTCACCCGTAACCCCCTGCGGGCCAGGTCCAGGCTGTAGTTACCTGTGCCGCAACCAATGTCCAGCATCCTCTGGCCAGGCTGGGGATCCGCCAGCCGGTAGACCAGGTCCTTTTCGATGGTGTCCACCAGTTGGCCCATTTCCATGGCATACCATTGATCATAAACGGCGGCGATGGGATCGAAAATCGTAGGCAAAGGACTCCCTCCCTATGCATGGTGGTTGCTCACAGGGTAGCACACCCGTACCTGGTATGCAACCACTCCATATCTGCACTAGCCCTTACACAGTACAGCCGTCAATTCCAATCCACCTATAAGACAATTGCGTCATGCCCATTTGTCCAACATCTCCCTCACCCCGCCTGCTCCCAGGGGAGTGCTGTAACGGAGGTACCCATGGAAAGGTAACCACTTGGGAAGATGGTGCATACCCTATATTGCCTGGGAAACCAATACTACCAAGTGAGGAGGAAGCAGCAATGGCGGACGGATATGGCGTCGGGTACTTTCCCACCAGCAGACTCTTGTTGATCTTCTTGCTGATCCTGTTCCTATTTGACTTCCGTTACTAGGTAGATCAGAGGGAGTAGAAGGGGGCCGTCAGGCCCTCTTCTGCTTTAAGGAACAAGATTTCACCAATGGATACCAGATGAAAAAGGCCTTTAAGCACACTTACGTGTACCAAAGGTCTCGTTTGACAGTATATACTGCCGGTAAAGCCAGGCCCGCAGCCAGTTTGTTGACTCTACCTGTTAAACTACTCCCCGATGGTGGTGCATTATCACTATTTCAGTATATACTACCGCCTGGCAGGTGACAAACTAAAATCTCCTGTCAGGAGGATTCCCGGAAAAATCAGGCGAATATCCTTCGGTGTCGAATTTGGGCAGGAGTCTCGGCATTGAAATTACAATAGCCATATTCAAAAGGGAAAGGGCGGGACTGTTTTGGTACAGGATATCCAGCAAATATTAATCTCGGAGGAGGAAATCAGGCAAAAGGTCAGGGAATTGGGAGCAACAATCTCCAATGACTACCAGGGACAGAGCCTGGTGGTGGTGGGCATCCTGAAGGGTGCCATCATCTTTTTGGCGGATCTGGTCCGGCATCTCCATATGCCAGTTACCCTGGACTTTATGGCGGTGAGCAGCTACGGATCCGGCACTAAATCCTCGGGTGCAGTACGGATCTTGAAGGACCTGGAAGCAGGACTGGAAGACCGGCACGTGTTGATTGTGGAGGATATTGTGGATACCGGCCTCACCCTCAAATATCTGACGGAAAACTTAAAGGCCCGGGGCCCGGCCAGCCTGCGCATTTGCAGTTTTTTGGACAAGCCCTCCCGGCGCCAGATTGATATCCACCCGGACTACTGTGGTTTTGCCATTCCCGACCATTTTGTGGTGGGGTATGGGTTGGATTATGCCGAACGGTACCGCAACCTTCCCTATGTGGCGGTGCTGAAACCAGAGGCCTATCGCTAAAAACACCAGGGAGGGATGATGCCTTGGACCGTGAACTGATTATCGTGCTGGACTTTGGCGGCCAGTATAACCAGCTGATTGCCCGCCGGGTCAGGGAACTCCACGTTTACTGTGAGATGCTGCCCTTTTACACTCCCCTTGCGGATCTGCTGGCCAAAAAACCAGCTGGCATCATTTTTTCAGGCGGCCCAGCCAGCGTATACGGGGAAAGGGCTCCCCGCGTCGATCCTGCTATCTACCAGGCTGGTATCCCTATCCTGGGGATCTGTTATGGTATGCAACTAATGGCCCGGGATTTGGGGGGGGAAGTGACCCGAGCGGATGGCCGGGAATACGGCAAAACCATGCTGGCAGTACAGGGGGCTTGTTTGTTGAAGGGTTGCGATCCCCAGGAACTGTGCTGGATGAGTCATGGTGACTATATCCAGAAGGCACCGCCTGGTTTTACGGTGGAAGCCAGCACTCCGCACACGCCGGTGGCGGCCATGGCGGACCCGGAGCGTAAACTGTATGGGGTGCAGTTCCATCCGGAAGTGAAACATACACCCCGGGGGATGGATATTCTCAAGCAATTCCTGTATGAAATTTGTGGCTGTACTGGGACGTGGACCATGGCCTCTTTCGTTGAGGAGGAGGTGGCCCGCATTCGCCAGGTGGCGGGGGAGAGCAAGGTGTTATGTGGCTTAAGCGGGGGGGTTGATTCAGCGGTGGCCGCCTTGCTGGTACACCGGGCCATCGGCCATAACCTCACCTGTGTCTTTGTCGACCACGGGCTGCTGCGGCAGGGGGAGGCGGAACAGGTTCGCCGGACCTTTACCCAGTACTATGACATCAATCTGATCACCGTGGATGCGTCGCAACGGTTCCTGTCCAGGCTGGCCGGGGTAACTGAACCGGAGCGGAAACGGAAGATTATTGGGGAAGAATTCATCAGGGTGTTCGAGGACGAGGCCAAAAAGCTGGGCCGCGTGGATTTCCTGGTCCAGGGTACCTTGTATTCCGATGTCATTGAGAGCGGTACCGAAACCGCCGCCACCATCAAGAGCCACCACAATGTGGGCGGGTTGCCCGCGGACATGCGGTTCAAATTGATAGAGCCCCTCCGTACCCTCTTCAAAGACGAAGTGCGGTTGGTGGGCGAAGAGTTGGGGTTGCCGGAGGAAATCACCTGGCGGCAGCCTTTCCCCGGGCCTGGTTTGGCCATCCGCATCCTGGGCGAGGTAACGGGGGACAAGCTGTCCATCCTGCGCCGGGCAGACGCCATTGTGCTTGAAGAGATCAAAAGGGCTGGTCTGTACCGGCAGATCTGGCAGTCCTTCGCGGTGCTGCCGGCCATGAAGAGCGTAGGTGTGATGGGGGATGAGCGGACCTATGCCTACCCCATTGTGGTGCGGGCGGTAACCAGTGATGATGCCATGACCGCCGACTGGGCCAGGTTGCCATATGATCTGCTGGAGCGGATTTCCTCCCGGATCGTCAATGAAGTGGAACATGTCAACCGCGTCATCTATGACATCACGTCCAAACCCCCGGCAACCATTGAATGGGAGT
>DDKM01000067.1 GCA_002339345.1 Firmicutes bacterium UBA2598
AGCGAAGGGAGGGGTGGTTCACTCATTCCCCATCCACGCTACATTAAAATAGACCAGCACAAAGTACTGGTCCTCACCCCAAAACCTCCGAGTCGTCTCCGCTGTCTCGTCTCCATCTCTGCTCAAACTAAGCTGGGCTGCCATTGTCAGGCACAATATATCATAAACGGTCAACAGGTGTCAATTGCGGCAACCTTCTAAAAGGTGTTTAAAATGTTGTATATATGTGGGGTGTTAGAGTAATGATGATTTGCGGGTTGAAAAATATTCGCTGGAAAGTATAATTTTACATAACATACCAAATCTATTTGAGAAGGGGATGGATACGTAACATGGCGATTGTTAACGAGAATTATCTTAAGTTACCCGGCAGTTACCTTTTTTCGGAAATAGCCCGGAGGGTCAACCAGTTTAAGAAGGACAACCCTGACGCCGATCTCATCCGGCTGGGTATAGGGGATGTTACCCGGCCCCTTCCGCCTGCAGTTGTGGAGGCAATGAAAAAAGCGGTTGAGGAAATGGGGCGCCGGGAAACCTTCAGGGGTTACGGACCAGAACAAGGGTATGAGTTCCTTATCCAAAAAATAATAGAAAATGATTTCCGCCCAAGGGGAATAGACCTGTCGGTTGACGAGGTGTTTGTGAGTGATGGCGCTAAAAACGACACAGCCAACTTCCAGGAGCTTTTTGGCATGGACAACATCCTGGCCGTCAGTGACCCGGTTTACCCTGTCTATGTCGATAGCAACGTGATGGCCGGCCGCACCGGCCCCGTAAGCACAAATGGTCAATTTGAAAGGATAGTCTACCTCCCTTGCACCGAGGAAAATGGGATGAAGCCGCCCCTTCCCCGGGGCAGGGTGGACATGATCTATCTGTGTTTTCCCAACAACCCAACGGGGATGACCCTCTCCCGCGAAGAACTGCAGGAATGGGTGGATTACGCCAGGGAAAACAAGTCAGTAATACTGTTTGATGCGGCCTATGAGGCCTACATCAGGGACGAGGATGTTCCCCACAGTATATTTGAGGTAGAGGGGGCGCGCGAGGTAGCGGTGGAGTTCAGGAGCTTTTCCAAGACCGCTGGCTTTACAGGCACCAGGTGCGCCTATACCATCGTGCCCAAGGAGGTAATGGTTTACGACTCCAACGGCAAGGCCCACAGCCTTAACTCCTTGTGGTTGAGAAGACAGACTACCAAGTTCAACGGGGTTTCCTACCCCGTGCAGGCAGGGGCAGCGGCGGTATTTTCCGAAGAGGGTAAAAAGCAGGTTAAGGAATCGATAGATTATTATATGGAAAATGCCAGGATAATCAGGGAGGGCCTACAAACCGCCGGCTACAAGGTGTTTGGTGGGGTGAATGCACCCTATATCTGGCTTAAGACTCCTGGTAATATGGGATCCTGGGAGTTTTTCGACAAACTCATGAAGGTTGCCCATGTGGTGGGGACCCCCGGAGCCGGTTTTGGGGCAAGCGGAGAGGGATATTTCAGATTAACCGCTTTCGGTACCAGGGAAAACACCGAAAGGGCCATTGAGAGGATTAAGACCAGGATGTAGTATGGCTAATTAACGGTCAAATCTTTGTAGGGAGGGGAGAAAGCACCGTGCCCGGTGAAAAGCCTAAGGATGCGTACGGTGGCAAATATACCCACGCTTACCACGAAGCGGTGAAGATGCTGGCAACGGAAAACCCCCAACGGGTGGCCGAGCGGGCGGGGGCGGTGTATTACGCCGGAGACGGGTATTTCAGCCTGACCTACTGTGGTGAGGAATATCATATTACTTATCCCTCCGGGGAAATAACCAGGGTAGGGGAGAGCCCCGAGGTGTCCGTCAGCGACAAGACACTGCTCACCCTTTATCTTGCCAACGCCAGTGGTTTGCAGCCCCTGGGCAAGTGGATCTCCTTCATTGAACTGCCAGGGGGCCCCCATCACCACGCGCCCTTTGTCGAGGATGCCATTAAACCCCTGGCCAGGGATTTGGGCCACCAGCCGGAACTGTTGACCCTGGTTGCTGCCAGGATGGGCGGATCATCCATTAACATGGGGGATACGGGTGTCGTAATCCCCGCCCTGCCTAAAATACCCCTGGCCATGATGTTGTGGACGGGGGACGAGGAATTTCCGCCAAGGGCCAATCTCTTGTTCGATTCCGGCGGGCATAATCACCTGGACACCGCTTCCCTGTTCGTGCTGGGCATCAACGTCTCCATGAAGGTGCGCCGGGCCGCCAGGGAACTGGAGTCTCTGTTACCAGTGCATGAGACAAGATCTTGAGGCGGAAAGGAAGGAAATAGGGCTGTCTCTGTTTTAAGACAGCCCTATTTGCTAGCTACCCCGTTTTTCCCTCTTAAAGGCCAGCAGGTAAATCTCATAGTCATCGGTGGTTGGTTGCTGCTGGTTGATTTTCCTTTCCGCATCCTGGAGGGCTTGCAGCTGGTGGTTCGCCAGGGGGGCCAGGTCGAGGTTTTCGGTGCACATGGTCCTTAACTCCTTCCGGACATGAATTTTTTATTAGTATGGCAGTTATGGGTGAAATTATAAACGGGGGAGATTGCCAGCCAGTTTACTGGAAAAATACCTTGACAGGGCAGGTTGGTTTTCATATACTAGGTTGTAAAATTACCGTTATATCATGTGATAAAATATTAGAAAAAGCGATGATGGGAGCCAGGTCAGGTCCTGTCCCTGGGTTCAGCGAGCCGGGTGTGGTGGAAGCCGGTACTTAAACGGGATCTGGTGTCCCTCCCTAGTTGTCCCGTCGAAAACCGGAAATTAGGCGGGTCCGGGCAGTGCCCGTTAGCGCACTGGCGCCGTATACGGCGATAAGGGGCTGCCGAGTGCAGCAAGCAGGGTGGTACCGCGGGTTCTCTCGTCCCTGACAGTAAATTGGATTACACTGTCGGGTTGGGAGAATTTTTTAATATATAAAACATAATACAAAATACAATTTTGAGGGAAGTGTACCTAGGGTTCCGCATTTGGGAAGTGGGAAATGGGAAGCGGGATGGGAGAATAAGGGTTTTTAATTCTCACCTCCAATCTCTCACCACCCACCTCTCAAATGGACTGGACCAAGCGGTACAGGCATGTGGAAACTGGCCTTCCGGTCGTATCCTTTGCCGGAAGGAGTCGGGGGACTCAGTACAGGTAAGTCCCGCCGTCCGCCGGTTTAGTGCAGGCTACACCGTGGGGATAAAAGACCCAGCGGATAGGTTCCACTCGGGTAGTAGTCGGAATTTATTCGCCTGGTCTTTTTTTATAAATTATGATGGGTAAGGGCAGAACTCCGATTACATA
The DNA here is from genome assembly GCA_002339345.1 of Firmicutes bacterium UBA2598. Classification (GTDB taxonomy): domain Bacteria; phylum Bacillota; class PH28-bin88; order PH28-bin88; family PH28-bin88; genus UBA2598. The sequence continues at coordinate 3,308 of DDKM01000067.1, forward strand.
ACCAAAAGGGGAGGATGGCAATGGGACTTATTATTTACCTGGATGGGCGGTATGTGCCGGAAGAGGAGGCGGTGGTATCGGTCTTTGACCACGGGCTTTTGTACGGGGACGGGGTGTTTGAGGGCATCCGCGCTTACCATGGCCGGGTGTTCAAACTGCAGGAACACCTGGATCGGCTGTACGAATCCTGCAAGACCATCGATCTGGACCCGGTGCTGACCAAGGAGGAAATGCAGGAGGTCACCCTGGAAACCCTGCGGCGGAACAACCTGCGCGACGGTTACATCCGCCTGGTGGTGACCAGGGGTAAGGGCGACCTTGGTTTGGATCCCCGCAAGTGCAAGCGCTCCTTTGTCTTTTGCATTGCCGCCAGTATCCAGCTGTACCCGGCGGAGTTTTACCAGAATGGCTTGACGGTGGTAACGGTGCCCACCCGCCGGAATATCGCCGAGGGCATGAATCCCCGGGTGAAGTCCCTGAACTACCTGAACAACATCATGGCCCGCATTGAGGCCAACCTGGCCGGGGTGCCGGAGGCCATCATGCTGAACCACGAGGGCTATGTGGCGGAAGCCACCGGTGACAATATCTTCATCGTGAAAAAGGGTCGCCTGATTACCCCGCCCTCCCATGTGGGCATTCTGGAGGGTATTACCCGCAATACCATCATGGAACTGGCCAGGAAACAGGGCATTCCGGTGGCGGAAGAGGTATTCACCCGCCATGACATCTTTAACGCCGACGAGTGTTTCCTGACCGGCACCGCTGCCGAGGTGATTCCGGTGGTCAAGGTGGACGGACGTACCATCGGCAACGGGGAACCCGGACCCATGACCAATGAATTGATCCATCTTTTCCATGAACTTACCAAAGAGAACGGCCCGCTAATCTACGGCTCATAACATTCTTCCACGGATGTGCCATAAGGAGGAGAAAACATTGCGCAGCAACAGGATGAAAGACGGCCTGGCCAAGGCTCCCCACCGGTCCCTGTTCAAGGCCCTGGGGATGGTGGACCAGGAGATCCAGCGGCCCATCATCGGCATTGTCAATTCCTTCAATGAAGTGGTCCCCGGACATGTGCACCTGCAGCAAATCGCTGAAGCGGTGAAGGCAGGAGTCCGCTTGGCCGGCGGCACCCCCATGGAGTTCAACACCATCGCCGTTTGTGACGGCATTGCCATGAACCACGAGGGGATGCGCTATTCACTGGCCAGCCGGGAACTGATTGCCGATTCCATTGAAATTATGGCCTGTGCCCATCCCTTTGACGCCCTGGTATTCATCCCCAACTGTGACAAGGTGGTGCCTGGGATGCTGATGGCCGCCGCCCGGTTGAATCTACCCTCCATTTTTATCAGCGGCGGGCCCATGCTGGCCGGCCGGTTCCAGGGCCAAAGGGTCAGTGTTTCCACCGTCTTTGAGGCGGTGGGGGCGGTCAGTGCCGGTCGCATGTCCATGGAAGACCTGGCGGAATTGGAGGACGGGGCCTGTCCGGGATGTGGTTCCTGTGCGGGCATGTTTACCGCCAACTCCATGAACTGTATAACCGAGGTACTGGGCCTGGGGCTGCCCGGTAACGGCACCATCCCGGCCGTTTACGCCGCCCGCCTGCGGTTGGCCAAACAGGCCGGCATGCAGATTATGAAGCTATTGGCAGAAAATATCCGTCCATCGGATATCCTTACCCCTGGGGCCTTCCGCAACGCCCTGACGGCGGACATGGCCCTGGGATGTTCCACCAACACCGTGCTGCACCTGCCCGCCATCGCCCATTACGCTGGTGTGGAGCTGGATTTGCACCTGGTGAATGAAATCAGCAGACGCACTCCCCACCTGTGCAAGTTAAGCCCGGCCGGGGACCACTATATTGAAGACCTGCACGAGGCGGGGGGCATTCAGGCGGTGCTGGCGGAACTGGCGGGCCGCGGCCTCATTGACGAGGGTGCCATGACGGTGACCGGCCGCACCGTGGGAGAAAATATCCGGGCAGCGGTAAACCGCCGGCCGGATGTCATCAGAACGGGAGATCATGTCTATGCACCGGACGGTGGCCTGGCCATCCTGTGGGGTAACCTGGCGCCGGATGGTGCGGTGGTCAAGAAGGCAGCGGTACTGCCGGAAATGATGGTTCACCAGGGTCCCGCCAGGGTATTTGAATCGGAGGAAACGGCGGTGGAGGCCATCCTGGCCGGCAGCATCCGGCCGGGGGATGTGGTGGTCATCCGCTACGAGGGGCCCCGGGGAGGTCCGGGAATGCGAGAAATGCTGACACCCACCTCCGCCCTGGCCGGCAGGGGCCTGGACACCTCGGTGGCGCTGATCACCGACGGTCGTTTTTCCGGCGCTTCCAGGGGCGCTTCCATCGGCCACGTTTCCCCCGAGGCGGCGGATGGCGGTCCCATCGGGCTGGTGCAGGAAGGAGATCAGATCCGCATCGATATTCCCAACACCACCCTGGAATTGTTGGTGAGTGAGGAAGAACTGGCTAACCGGCAAAAAAGGTGGCAGGCTCCGCCACCCAGGGTGACCCGGGGATATCTGGCCAAGTATGTTAAAATAGTCACCTCGGCTAATACCGGGGCGGTACTCCAGGAATAGGGAACAAGGAATACCGGAGGTTAGGGCGATCATGTCAGACGCTGGGAAATATCGTTACAATAATTCGGAGGTGACAGGCCGTGGGGATTTGTTAAAAAACCAGGCAGCAAGCGGTGAAATGCTTTCGGGGGCGGAAATAATGGTCCGGGCCTTGAAGGCGGAAGGGGTGGATACCGTTTTCGGCTATCCCGGTGGGGCGGTGCTGGCCCTATATGATGAATTGTACAAATCGGACATCCGGCACATCCTGACCAGACACGAACAGGGTGCGGTGCATGCGGCGGACGGCTATGCCAGAGCCACCGGACGGCCAGGAGTGGTCATCGCCACCTCCGGCCCCGGGGCTACCAATTTGGTCACCGGTATTGCCAATGCCCACATGGATTCGGTACCCATAATCTGCATTACCGGTCAGGTGTCCCTGGATATGGTGGGGCGGGACTCCTTCCAGGAGGCGGATATCACCGGTATTACCATTCCCATCACCAAGTACAGCTATCTGATCAAGGATCCTTGCAAGGTGGCGTCAACGGTACGGGAGGCTTTTTACATCGCCACCACCGGCCGGCCGGGCCCGGTGCTCATCGACTTTCCCAAGGACATGATGGTTAAAAAGGCAGAGTTCCGCTACCCACCCGAGCTGGACCTGCCGGGTTACCGGTTCCGCACCAGGCCCAACCGGGAGATGATCCGGGAAGCTGCCAGGTTGCTGGCAGAAAGCACCCGCCCGGTAATTGTGGCGGGTGGTGGAGTGGCCCAGGCCGGCGCCCAGCGGGAGTTGTTGAACCTGGCGGAGCGGTCAGGCATTCCGGTGGCCACCACCATGATGGGTAAGGGCACCATCCCGGAGGATCATCACCTGTGTCTGGGCATGCTGGGGATGCACGGTACCGCCTATGCCAACTTTGCCGTTTCATCCTGTGATCTTTTAATGGCCCTGGGAGCCCGTTTTGATGACCGGGTAACCGCCCGGGTGGATACCTTTGCCCCCCGGGCCCGGATCATCCACGTGGACATTGACCCGGCGGAACTGGGCAAGATCAAGTCAGCGGATATCTCCATCGCCGGCGACCTGCGCCGGGTGCTGATGGATCTTCTGGCGGAATTCCAGCCAGCCGATTACTCCGCCTGGCGGGAACGGGTTTACCGGTGGCGGGAGGAAAATCCCCTGGCCTATGACCAGAACGGATCCAGTTTAAAGCCCCAGTACGTCATCCAGCGGATCAGCGACATTCTGGCTGGGGATGCTATTGTCACAACCGATGTGGGCCAACACCAGATGTGGGCTGCCCAGTATGTGAAGAGGAACAAGCCGCGTACCTTTATCACCTCCGGCGGCCTTGGAACAATGGGCTTCGGCCTGCCTGCGGCCATGGGCGTACAGGTGGGTTGCCCCGATGCCCTGGTATTTTGCATCACCGGTGACGGCAGCATTCAGATGAACTCCCAGGAACTGGCTACCGTTGCCCACTACCGTTTGCCGGTCAAAATCGCCATCATCAATAACGGTTACCTGGGTATGGTGCGCCAGTGGCAGGAGCTATTCTTCGGCGCCAGGTATGCCCATTCCGATATCTCCGGCGGACCGGATTTCGTCAAACTGGGAGATGCCTACGGTATCAAGGCCATGCGGGTAACCGACCGCGACGGCGTGGAACCTGCCCTGGTGGAGGCCTTGGGACACCAGGGGCCGGTGATGATTGATTTCGTGGTGGAAAGGGAAGAGAATGTCTTCCCCATGGTGCCTGCCGGCGGTTCGCTGAACAAAATGCTTGGGAGGTAAGGCTATTTGAAACACACCTTGGCAGTACTGGTGGAAAACCGGCCGGGCGTGTTAACCCGGATCGCGGGGCTGTTTAGCCGACGGGGCTTCAACATTGATAGCCTGGCGGTGGGGCGTACAGAAAACCCCTCGGTATCCCGGATGACCATTGTGGTGGAAGGGGACGACCGGATCATCGAGCAGGTGTGCAAACAGCTGCATAAACTTATCGATGTCATTAAACTTAATGACATTACCGAGGAAGAGTATGTGGACAGGGAACTCATCCTCATCAAGGTCCATGCCGAGCCCAACAACCGTACCGAAATCATGCAGATTGTGGATATCTTTCGGGCCCGGATCGTGGATATCGGACGCAATACGTTGATCATCGAGGCCACAGGGGATCAGGGCAAGATCAACGCCATCGAGAGCGCTCTGCGGCCCTTCGGGATCAGGGAAGTGGTGCGCACCGGCAAGATCGCCATGGTACGGGGTGCCAAACACAAGACGGAAACCAATGGCAAGACCATCGTTTAACCATAAGGAAGGGTACTATTTTTGGAGGTGTAGCCGGGTTGGGAATTACAGGCGCAGAAATGTTGGTACGATGCCTGGAGGAACTGGGTGTTGATCTGGTGTTCGGCTACCCGGGCGGTAATATCCTGCCGGTTTATGACGCCCTGATTGGGTCAAACATCCGCCACGTGCTGGTCAGGCAGGAACAGGGTGCAGTGCATGCTGCCAGCGGCTATGCCCGGGTAACCGGCAAGGCGGGGGTGTGTCTGGCTACCTCCGGACCTGGTGCCACCAACCTGGTTACAGGCATTGCCACCGCTTATATGGATTCCATTCCCCTGGTGGTGTTCACCGGGCAGGTGCCCACCATAATGGTGGGAACCGATGCCTTTCAGGAAGTGGACATTACCGGCATCACCATCCCCATCACCAAGCACAATTACCTGGTGAAGGATGTTGACGAGTTGCCAAGGGTGATCAAGGAGGCCTTTCATATTGCCACCACTGGCCGGACCGGCCCGGTGGTGGTGGATTTACCCAAGGATGTTAGTTCCGCCGTCTGCAAGGCCAAACCGCCCCAGGAGGTGGAACTGCGGGGCTATAAGCCCAACTACCAGGGTCACCCCACCCAGATCAGGAACTTGGCCCGATTAATCCAGGAGGCCCGGCGGCCGGTCATCTACGCCGGGGGCGGTGTCATCCGGTCCGGGGCCAGTGATCTGTTACGCACCCTGGCGGAAAGGGTCAAAGCACCTGTAACCACCACTTTGATGGGTATTGGGGGCTTTCCGGAGGATCACCCCCTATCCCTGGGGATGCTGGGCATGCATGGTACCCCCTATGCCAATCTGGCGGTACAGGAATGCGATGTCCTGATCGGCCTGGGAGTGCGTTTTGACGACCGGGTGACAGCCGCAGTGGAGCATTTTGCGCCACGGGCCAAGGTGGTCCATGTGGATATCGACCCGGCGGAGATCGGTAAAAACGTGCTGGTGGACCTACCCATCGTGGGTGACCTGCGCCTGGTATTAACGGACCTGCTGGAGTTGGTGGAGGAAAAGGACCACCAGGAATGGTTGGATACCGTTTATGCCTGGCGGCGGGAGCGGCCGCTGGCCTACGGCAGTCCCGATGTGCTGCGGCCCCAGTATGTACTGGCCAAGCTGGGCGAACTGACCAGGCACCGGGCCATTATCACCACCGATGTGGGGCAGCACCAGATGTGGACCGCCCAGCATTACGGATTTGTCCGGCCAGGCAGCTTTCTCACCTCCGGCGGGCTGGGGACCATGGGGTACGGTTTCCCCGCCGCCCTTGGCGCCCAGCTGGGGGCACCGGACACCCTGGTGATCGCTGTAACCGGCGATGGCAGTTTCCAGATGCACATGGCGGAAATGGCTACCGCCGTCCAGGAAGGGCTGCCGGTAAAGATTTTGTTGTTCAACAATAACTCGTTGGGGATGGTGCGCCAGCTACAACACTTCTTCTGCAACCGCCGCTACACCGCCGTGGACATGGTCAATCCCGATTTCATGAAACTGGCGGAATGTTACGGTGCGGCAGGGCTGCGCATCCAGCAGCCGGCGGAGGTGGAACCTGTGCTGACGGAGGCCATCAACAACGGGCGGCTGACCATTATTGAATGTATCATCAGTGACACCGAACTGGTCTACCCGGTTGTTCCGGGTACCAAGGGGTTGCACGAAATGATCGAATACACAGAAGAAAACTGATTATGGTGAAAGAAGAAGGTGGAATCCTGTGAGCAAGCGGGTATATATCTTTGATACCACCCTGCGGGACGGGGAACAGTCACCGGGAGTCTCCCTGAATATCCAGGAGAAGCTGGAGATCGCCCACCAGCTGGCCCGGATGGGGGTGGACATCATCGAGGCTGGTTTTCCGGTGGCCTCACCCGGTGATTTCGAGGCGGTCAAGGCGGTGGCGGAACAGGTAAAGGGGCCGATTATCGCCGGGCTGGCCCGAATCAGCCCCCAGGATATCGACCGGGCCTGGGAGGCCATTAAAGGGGCAAAACGGCCGCGTATCCACACCTTTTTGGCCACATCGGAAATTCACATGAAATACAAGCTGCGGATGTCCCGGGAACAGGTGTTGGAGGCCATCGCCAGGGGGGTGGCTCATGCCAGGCGGTATACCGATGATGTGGAATTCTCCCCGGAAGACGGGTCCCGCACCGACCTGGATTTTATCTGCCAGGCTTTGACGGTGGCCATTGACGCCGGGGCCACCACCGTAAACATTCCAGACACTGTAGGCTATGCCACACCTGGGGAGTTCGGCAAGTTTATCGCCGATATCAAGGCAAGGGTGCCCAACATCCACAAGGCGGTCATCAGTGTCCACTGCCACAACGATCTGGGCATGGCGGTGGCCAATTCCCTTGCGGCCATTGAAAACGGGGCCCAGCAGGTGGAAGTGGCGGTAAACGGCATCGGCGAGCGGGCGGGTAACACTGCTCTGGAAGAGATCGTCATGGCCCTGCACACCCGCCGGGACTATTATCCCTATTACACCAACATCAGGACAGAGGAAATCTACCGTACCAGCCGCATGGTGCAAAGCCTGACCGGAATGCCCATCCAGCCCAACAAGGCCATTGTGGGTAAAAACGCCTTTGCCCACGAGTCCGGCATCCACCAGGACGGGGTGCTAAAGGAGCGCACCACTTATGAGATCATGAACCCTGCCATGATCGGCCTGGTACATAACAACCTGGTGCTGGGTAAGCACTCCGGCCGCCATGCATTTAAACAGCGCCTGGAGGAACTGGGCTATCAGCTGAAGGACAAAGAACTGGATAAGGCCTTCGCCCGTTTCAAGAATCTGGCGGACCGCAAGAAGGACATCACCGACCGGGATTTGGAGGCACTGGTGGAGGATGAGATCACCATCATCCCGGAACTTTTTGCCCTGGATTCCCTGCACATCAGCAGCGGCAACCGGGTGGTGCCCACCGGCACGGTGGGGCTGCGGGTCCAGGACCGGGTGCTGGAAGAAGCCGCAGTGGGTGACGGTCCGGTGGATGCGGTGTTCAAGGCCATCGATAAGATTGCCGGCATTAAGGTGTGCCTGAAACACTACTCCCTCAATGCGGTTACCGGCGGCAAAGACGCCATGGGTGAAGTGACGGTGCGGGTGGAACACGAGGAAAAGACCTATGTGGGCCGCGGTGTTTCCACCGATATCATCGAAGCCAGTGCCAGGGCTTACATCAACGCCCTGAACAAGATCGTCTTTACCGTGGGCCTGGAGAAGCTCCCCCAAATCCGCGCCCTATTGGGTTAAGGAAGGGTAGTTGGCAGGTACAGCTGCCCGGCAGCAACAGGGGATGTACTGGGTATTTACGGAAAGGAGGTATGGTGAACAATGGGTATGACCATTACGGAAAAAATCCTGGCGGATCACGCCGGTCTGGACGGTGTGGAACCGGGCCAGTTGATCAACGCCAGGGTGGATGTGGTACTGGGCAATGACATCACCGCCCCCCTGGCCTTTAAGGAATTTGAGCAGCTGGGGCTGGATCGGGTTTTTGACCGGGACAAGATCGTGCTGGTTCCTGACCACTTCACCCCCAACAAGGATATCAAGTCCGCGGAGCAGGCTCGGGCCCTCAAGGAGTATGCCCGGCGGTACCAGATTACCAACTACTTTGAAGTCGGCCGGATGGGCATCGAACATTGCTTGCTGCCGGAAAAGGGCCTGGTGCTGCCGGGGGATGTGGTCATCGGCGCGGATTCCCATACCTGCACCTACGGTGCCTTGGGGGCCTTTGCCACCGGTGTTGGCAGCACCGATATGGCGGCGGCCATGGCTACCGGTGAAGTGTGGTTCAAGGTGCCGGAAACCATCAAATTGGTCTACCACGGTAAACTACCCCGCTGGGTGAGCGGCAAGGACCTCATTTTACATACCATCGGCCTGATCGGTGTGGATGGTGCCAGGTACATGGCCATGGAATTCACCGGCGAGGCCATTGATAACCTTTCCATGGACGGCCGCTTCACCATGGCCAACATGGCCATCGAGGCTGGCGGCAAAAACGGCATTATCGCCCCGGATGAAACCACCCTGCAGTATGTGCGGGAAAGGGCGGGCCGGGAATATAAGGTCTACCAGAGCGACCCCGATGCCCGGTATGCCCGGGTGATTGAAATTGATGTGAGCAAACTGGAACCGGTGGTATCCTTCCCCCACCTGCCGGAAAATACCCGTTTTGTCAGCCAGGCTGGCCATGTGGACATCCACCAGGTGGTCATCGGCTCTTGCACCAACGGGCGGATGGAGGACCTGCGGGTGGCTGCGGAAATTCTGAAAGGCAAAAAGGTGCATCCCGATGTCCGGGCCATCATCATTCCCGGCACCCAGGCCATTTACATGCAAGCCATCAAGGAAGGCCTGGTGGAAATATTCGTGGAGGCTGGGGCGGCGGTAAGCACCCCCACCTGTGGACCCTGCCTTGGTGGTCATATGGGTATTTTAGCTAAGGGTGAGCGGGCGGTGGCCACCACCAATCGTAACTTCGTCGGCCGCATGGGCCACCCGGAAAGTGAAGTTTACCTGGCCAGCCCGGCGGTAGCCGCCGCCACAGCCATCGCCGGCCGTATTGCCGGCCCTGGGGAGGTGCTGTAAATGAAACTGTACGGCAAGACATGGAAGTTTGGCAATGATGTCGATACCGATGCCATCATCCCGGCCCGTTACCTGTCTACCTCGGATCCAGCGGAACTGGCCAAACATTGCATGGAGGACGCCGATCCTTCTTTTCCACAAAAGGTCCAGCCCGGGGACATCATTGTCGCCGGCAAGAATTTCGGCTGCGGCAGTTCCCGGGAGCATGCCCCCATCGCCATCAAGGCAGCCGGTGTGGGAGCGGTCATCGCCGCTTCCTTTGCGCGGATCTTCTACCGCAATGCCATCAACATCGGACTGCCTATCTTCGAGTCGCCGGAGGCGGCCGAGGCTATCCAGGAGGGAGATGTGGTCCAACTGGACCCTGCCACCGGCACCGTTCATAACGTCAGCCGGGGTGAGACCTACCAGGCCACACCTTTCCCGGAGTTTATGCGCAAGCTGATGGAAGCCGGGGGATTGATGGCCTATGTGGCGGAAAGGGTGAAAAAGGGTGGAGCATAGAATAGCCGTCCTGCCGGGGGATGGCATTGGCGTGGAAATTGTCCCGGAAGCCCTCAAGGTACTGGAAATGGTGGGCGAGCGGTATAACCGCCGCTTTCGGTTTACCCAGGGCCTCATCGGCGGGGCGGCCTACGATGCCGTGGGAACACCATTACCGCCGGAAACGGTGAACCTTTGCCAGAACAGTGATGCCGTTTTACTGGGTGCGGTGGGTGGTCCCAAGTGGGATCACCTGCCGGTACACCTGCGGCCGGAGGCAGGGGCGCTGTTGCCGTTGCGCAAGGTCCTGGGATTGTATGCCAACCTGCGCCCGGTGGCCCTGTTTGAACCCCTGGTGGATGCATCCACCTTGAAACCGGAGGTCATTTCCGGCACCGACCTGCTGGTGATCCGGGAGTTGACCGGCGGACTGTACTTTGGGGAGAAGAAACGGCAGCAGACGGTGGAGGGTGTACAGGCGGTGGATACCCTGGTCTACAACAGCCAGGAAATTGAACGGATTGTACGGTTGGCCTTTGAAATGGCCCGCCAGCGCAAAAAACACGTTACTTCGGTGGATAAGGCCAATGTGCTGGAAAGTTCCCGCCTGTGGCGGGAAATCGCCACACAGGTGGCGGTGGACTACCCCGGTGTGGAACTTAACCATATGTATGTGGATAACTGTGCCATGCAGCTGGTGCGGGCTCCCCGCCAGTTTGACGTCATCGTCACCGAGAACATGTTCGGGGACATCCTGACGGACCAGGCTTCCATGCTCACCGGTTCCATCGGTATGCTGGCTTCCGCAAGCATTGGCGGCAGTGTGGCGTTGTACGAGCCGGCCCACGGCTCCGCCCCGGATATTGCCGGGCAGAACAAGGCCAACCCCATTGCCACCATCCTATCGGTGGCCATGATGCTGGAGATATCCTTCCACCTGCCGGAGGCTGCCCACCTGATCCGCCGGGCTGTGGCGGATGTGCTGGCAGACGGTTACCGTACCGGTGACCTGGCTCAACCCGGCCAGCCGGTGGTGGGCACCCGGGAGATGGGTGATCTGGTTCGAAACCGGATTGCGGCCATGTAAAGGGCTGATTGCTGCCCTTCATGTTTCGAGGAGATGTGTATGGAGAAAATCAGTGTGTATGATACCACCTTGCGGGACGGCACCCAGGGGGAGGGCATCAGTCTTTCGGTGGAGGATAAACTGGCCATCGCCCGGCGGCTGGATTACCTGGGGGTGGATTACATCGAAGGGGGTTGGCCGGGTTCCAATCCCAAAGATGTGGAGTTCTTCCGCCGGGCCGGTGAACTGCACCTGTGCCATTCCCGCCTGACCGCCTTTGGATCCACCCGGCGGGCGGGCATTGCCGCCAGCCAGGACAGCAACCTGCAGGCCCTGGTGGGCTGTGGTGTCAGGGTGGCCACTATCTTCGGCAAAAGTTGGGACTTTCAGGTGACCAGCGCTCTGGGCACCACCCTGGCGGAAAACTTGGCCATGATCAGGGATTCCGTGGCCTTTTTAAAAGACCACGGGCTGGAAGTGATCTATGACGCCGAACACTTCTTTGACGGATACCGCCGTAACCCCGCCTATGCCCTGGATACCCTGGCGGCGGCGGTGGAGGGCGGGGCGGACTGGGTGGTGTTGTGTGACACCAACGGTGGTTCCCTGCCCGGCTGGCTGGAAGGGGTGGTACGGGAAGTGGTGAAAACCCTCCCGGTGCCGGTGGGCATCCATACCCACAACGACGGCGAACTGGCGGTGGCCAACACCCTGGCGGCGGTGGTTGCCGGCGCCCGCCAGGTGCAGGGCACCATCAACGGGTGGGGTGAGCGGTGCGGTAACGCCAATCTCTGTTCCATCATTCCCAATCTGGAGCTGAAGATGGGATTTCGGGCGCTGCCGGCGGATCACCTGGTCCGGCTGACGGAAAGTGCCCACTACATCGCGGAAATCGCCAATGTCAGCCAGCCCCTGCACCAGCCCTTCGTGGGGGGCAGCGCCTTCGCCCACAAGGGTGGTGTCCATGTCCATGCTGTCATCAAGGATGCCCGCACCTATGAGCATGTCCCGCCAGAAGCGGTGGGCAACCGCCGGCGGGTGCTGGCCTCGGAACTGGGCGGGACGGGTACCATGCGCTGGAAAGCGGAGGAAATGGGTGTGGACCTGCCCGCCGAACAGACCAGGTTTCTGGTGGACCAGATCAAGGAACTGGAACACCAGGGGTACCAGTTCGAGGGCGCGGAAGCTTCCCTGGAACTGCTGTTGCGGAAGGCCATGGGCACAGATCTGCAGGGCTTTACCCTGGATTACTTCAAGGTGTTGACGGAAAAACGGAGCGGTGAACCCTCCGTGTCCGAGGCGGTGATCAAGATCAGGGTAGGGGACCAGGTGGTGCATACTGCTGCCGAGGGCAATGGTCCGGTAAACGCCCTGGACAATGCCCTGCGCAAGGCTCTGGAACAGTATCACCCCAGTATCCGGGAAATGCACCTGACCGATTATAAGGTGCGGGTGCTGGATGAAAAGGATGCCACCCGTGCCAAGGTGCGAGTGCTTATCCAGTCCCGCAATCCCTTGTGCACCTGGAGCACCGTAGGGGTTTCGGAAAACATTATCGAGGCCAGCTGGCACGCCTTAACGGACAGCATGAACTACCTCCTGCTGAAGGACCAGGAGCGTAGTGGGTAAATGGGTTACTCCCTGGCTGTGCTCCACCAAGCGGCCTGGAGACCTCGCTGATTACCAGGGATGGCTTGTGTAATTATGTGTTGCGGCTACCGGTATGCTGCCAGGTTTTTTCTCCACCGGCGGCAGGTTTTACGGTAATAGGTGCAGAATTAAGTAATGAACTTCCCATGGGAAAGGCAGGTTTTTTAAGGCATGAGATTGGGCAAACCCTTTAATAGGCGGAAACTGTTCCTGGCAGCCTTGATGGCCCTTGTCCTGGCGGGGCTGGCAACGGTGCCGGCCATGGCGGATCAGGAGGCTTTGTACCGGGAAATTGTGGCCCAGTTCATGGCACCGGATCGCTGTGGCAAGACCTTAGCGGACTGCCCGGCCAGCGTTTCCGAAAACATGCGCCAGGAAATTGCCGGGATGGTAAACCAGGGCAAGGGCAAGGATGAAATCATTCAATATTTTACCGACCTGTACGGGTTGCACGTGCTGGCCGCCCCGCCTAAGGAGGGCTTTTTCTGGACCGCCTGGCTGCTGCCGGTGGTCGCCCTCATCGCCGGTTGGGTGGTTATGCAGGGCTTTATTGTATCCCGCCGCCGGTCGGTGGCTCCGGCTCAGCGCAGCAAGAAAAAGCAGGTCGACCTGGATGATCCCCTACTGGATGACCGCATCATGGCGGAAGTCAAAAAGCGGCTGTAGCGGCATCCCGTCCACTCCTACCCAGCCTGGCATACAGCTAGCGCCCACTACGGTGTAAACAACGGCTCCCCCGGTTCAGGGAGAGCCGTTGGTTTTTTTGATCCTTTGAGGGTGCTTTTCTTTTTGGTCCCAATCTACTGCCCCGGGCCTGCCGGACCGGGGGTAGCTCCAAAGCCGGGGCCGCCAGCCGGACTGGTTACCGGTGCTTGAGCGGTTGCTGGGGCCGTACCGGATTTGGGGGCGGCGTAGAACCATACCGGAGGTGTTTTCACCGCTGGCAGGAGCAGTTCCTGTTTTTGCCGGATATCCGGGAAGATGGCGTACAGGGTGTTCATGTTGTCAATAATGCCCCCTGGGAAGGTCAGGCCCTTTTCCAGGGTATTAGGGTCCCCAATGGCCTTGATCACTACCGGGTACAGCAGGCGCTCGCCGTCCACGGTGACGTAAAGGGTTTCGTTTTCCTCAATATCGCCGAAGTAGGTGTGGGCGGTCACCCGGTGGTCGTTTACCGCTACCGCCTCCGCTCCAGATGCCCACAGTTCGTTGACGATGTCCACCAGGTCAAGATATAACAGGGGGGAGTCCCCGGTAATGGTTATCGTAATACCCGGCCCCTTCACCGGCACCAGGCCGGTGGAGGTTTTCAACCGGTTCAGGTTGCTTTGGATTTCCGAAATGGCCACCATCCCGGCGGAGGACTTGTCCTCCAGCACCCGCTGCTGCCTTCTTAATTCCACGATTTCTCCTTCCAGTTTGGCCCGCTTTTCATTCAGGTTTTTCCAGATGGTAACCAGTTCCTCAGTTTTTAACATGGAAAGGTCGTTCAGCAGGACCTGCTGGGTGCGGAACTGGACGGACAGCAGCAGTCCGGTTGCCAAGAGGACGATGGTGACCGGGATCTGCCAGCGATGACGCGGTTGGGACTTTCTGGCCATGTTATCTCCCCTCCTTTACCGGCTGGGAGTGATTTTGCACATAACTACCCTTGTAGGGGGGCAGGGTGATGGAACTTTCCCTGGTCAGCTTGACTGGAAAATCCATGGCTTTCAGGGAGGGGAATTCCACGCCGTTTAAAATCGCCTGTTCCAGTTGCTCCGGGTTACCGATGGCCTGGATGATGTAGGGTGGGGCCAGACGGGTTGAATTCACCAGGATGACAGTGCCCACACAGCGGATGTCCGACGGCGTGACGATGCGCTGGCCGTTTACCGCGATGGCCTCTGCCCCGGCCCGCTTGACCTCGTTAACCATGTACAACACATACTTGTCATGGATAATATATCTTTCCGGTTTGTAACCGGGTTGGCCCTTGGCGGCTTCCGCACCTGCCACGTTGTCATCCAGAATAATGGTGATTCCCGGGCCGGTGACCTCCACCATACCGGCCAGACCCTTGATCAGGTTTAGTTCCTCCTGCAGATTAGTCATTTCATCCTGGCCGCTGACCTGTTTGTTCTGCAGATCATCAATCAGGGAACGCAGGACACCGATTTCTTCCTCCAGGTCTGCTGTAGACTTCTCCATGTCCTCGATAAAGGAAATCAGGGAATCGCCTTTGCGCTCGGTGGCCAGGGCTTTGCTGGCATTGCTCAACTGGAATTGCCAAGCCATTAGCATGCCTGAAAACAGGCAGATCATGGCCACCCAGATATGCCAGACCTTTGGTTTCACCCCGATCCCCTCCTTTCTTACCTTCTAATTTTATATTATGGCAAAGCGGAGGACAACTAACAATAACCGGGATCATCCTGAAGGATTTGCCTTTTACTTCGTCGAACAACATCAAAATGTTAATAAATCGGTGATACTATAAAGGTATCCGGCACCGGGGGTGATGGGGTGGCAGACATCTGGGCGCAGATGCGTACTTTACACGGCTTGGACGTCCTGCGGGTATTGGTGGATGTCAGCTTGGTGGCCTTTTTCATCTACCGGTTTATCATGTTGATCCGCGGTACCAGGGCAGTACAGTTGATCAAGGGTTTAGTGGTGCTGGTGGCCGCTTCCTTCCTGGCCAGAGCGCTGAACCTGGTTACTATCTCGTGGATCCTTTCCCAATTACAGCTGATGATCGTGGTAGCCCTGCCGGTTGTATTTCAGCCTGAACTACGGCGGGCATTGGAACGGTTAGGCCGGGGAAAATTCTTTGCCCGCCCCATCTCCTTTTTGGGGGTGGAGGACATGTCCCGCCTGATTAACGAATTGGTCCGCGGGGTACAGGTCTTGGCCAAGACCAGGACCGGTGCCCTGATTGTGCTGGAACGGGAAACCGGTCTCAACGACTACATCGAAACAGGTCTGAAACTGGACGGGGTGGTTTCCTCCGAACTGCTGGTCAATATTTTTGTGCCGGGCACACCCTTCCATGACGGGGCGGCAATCATTCGGGGCGACCGTGCCGTCGCCGTGGGATGTTTCCTACCCCTGACCGATACTCCCTACCTCAGCAAACAGTTGGGTACAAGGCACCGGGCGGCCTTGGGGATCACGGAGATTTCTGACGCCATTGCCATCGTGGTTTCCGAGGAAACCGGCACCGTTTCCGTGGCGGAGGAAGGTCGCCTGACCCGTTACCTGGATGAAAAGAACCTTAAAGAAATCTTGGAAAATAGCCTGCTGCCGAAAAATATCCCAGGCGGCACCTTCTGGCAGTGGAGGTTTTAAATCATGTGGAAAAGACTGCGTACCAACCTGGGATACCGGATCCTCTCCCTGCTGCTGGCCCTGGGCCTGTGGATGTTTGTCCTTGAGGAACGGAACCCGACCATGGAAAATATCTTTACTGTACCGGTGGAGGTTGTCAACCTGCCTTCGGATCTGGTGATAGCTGACAAGCCCGCCAATGTACGGATAAGGGTGGAGGGCCGCGAGGCAATCATCAAAGACCTGGCCCCCAGGGACTTTAAAGCATACCTGGACCTTTCCGGCACCCAGCGCGGTACCGTGCAGGAAAATGTCATCATCAGGCTGCCAGAGGGTGTCAATTTGTTGAGTGTTTCTCCCGGCCAGATCAGCATTACTGTGGACCGGGTAGCGGAACGGCAGATGCCCGTAACCGTCACCTACCGCGGGCGACAGGTTAGCGGTTTCCGGCCGCTGGAACCGGTGTTGAAACCAAGCCAGGTATTGGTGTCCGGTCCCCAGGGCTTGCTGGACCAGTTAACCCTGGTATGGGTGGAGGTTAACCTGGACGGCTTGCGGGGGAACTACCTGGAACACTTGCCGGTCAGGGTAGCCGCCGATGCCGAGGGAGCCGTTCAGCGGGAGTGGATCAAGGTGACGCCCCAGATGGTGGAGGTTTTTATTCCGGTGGTCAGGGACTTGCCGGAAAAAATCCTGCCGGTGCGGGTAAACCTTGCCGGAGAGCCGGCTGAGGGTTATCGGGTCCAGAGGGTAATCTTTGATCCGGAGGAAATGCGGGTTTTCGGCCCGGCGGATGAACTGGATAACATCACGGAACTGCAAACCGCATCGGTGGATATTTCCGGGGCTACGGCTGATGTCTCCCGGCAGGTGGATGTGCTGGTACCGCCCAAGATCACCATTGGCCATCCCAGGCCTATCCGGGTGCTGGTGCAAATTGCCAAGGGGCCGGAGGGCCAAACGGGGCAATAACAATAACAATACCCGGTGCGTATAATTTAGGAAGGGTTTTCCGGGCACCGGGTATATTAATACATACATACGACAAACCGACAACCTGGTCTTTGGTGGGTGATAAAAGAGATGCGCCTGCGGATTGGAGAAATCCGCCTGGGGATTGATCATCAGGCTGGTGAATTGCAGAAGGAAGCAGCCCGGCGGCTGAATATCCCGGTTAGCTCCATTCAAGCTCTTTGGATCACCCATCGCTCGGTGGATGCCCGGCGAAAGCCCCATATCGAATTTGTCTATACGGTGGAAGTGATGGTGCCTGGCGCCCGGCAAAAAGCCCTCCGTCAACCAGGGGTGGCCGCTGTGGATACTTCCCCTGATCCGGAACTGGTCCGGGGAAACCATTCCCTGGCCTACCCGCCGGTTGTGGTGGGCGCCGGACCGGCAGGTCTGTTTGCCGCCTTGCAGTTGGCCCGGTGGGGTTACCAACCATTATTGCTGGAGAGGGGACGGGATGTCAACCAAAGGGCCAGGGATGTGGAGGCCTTTTGGGAGGAGGGGCGGTTGGACACTGCCTCCAATGTGCAGTTTGGCGAGGGCGGAGCAGGGACTTTTTCCGACGGTAAGCTGACCACCCGGATCAAGGATACCCGTATCCGCCAGGTGCTGGAATGGATGGTGGAAGCGGGGGCACCGCCGGAGATTATGTGGATGCACAAGCCCCACGTTGGTACAGACCGTCTGCGCCAGGTGGTGGTGGCCCTGCGCCGCCAGATCATCGCCCACGGCGGCCAGGTGCTTTTCCAAGCCCAGGTGACCGGCATGGAATTGGAAGATAACCAGGTGGCCGGGGTGGAGGTGAACGGCCGGATAGTTCTCCCCGCAAGGGTGGTGGTACTGGCCATCGGCCACAGTGCCCGGGACACTTACGGGATGCTTTACCGAAGGGGTGTGTGGTTGGAGCAGAAACCCTTTGCCATCGGCTTGCGGGTGGAACATCCCCAGGACCTGATTGACAAGGCCCAGTATGGTGCCTACGCAGGCCATCCCAGGCTGGGCCCGGCGGATTACCATCTCACATACCATAGCGCCACCCAGGCGCGTAATGCCTTCACATTTTGCATGTGTCCGGGCGGCTACGTGGTGGCGGGGGCTTCGGAACCGGCGATGGTGGTGACCAACGGCATGAGCGAGCTGGCCAGGGATTCGGGGGTTGCCAACAGTGCTGTGGTGGCTGGGGTAGGTCCTGCCGATTTTGGTGACCATCACCCCTTGGCCGGCATAGAATTACAACGTCACTGGGAACGGCAGGCTTACCGGTTAGGCGGCAGCAGTTACCGCGCCCCTGCCCAACGGGTGACTGACTTTATCTCCGATCAAAGGGGTGAACTTCCCTGCCTCCGGGCATATCCCACCTATCGCCCCGGTGTGGAACCGGCTAACCTGCGGGACTGCCTGCCCAAGGAGGTGGGGGAGACCCTGCAGGAGGCTTTGAAGGCCTTTGACCGGCGTTTAAAGGGGTTTACCGATGCGGGAGCGGTGCTGACGGGCGTGGAAACCAGGACCTCAGCCCCGGTTAGAATTACTCGCAACGCCGAGGGGGTGGCGGTGGAAACCCCTGGTCTATACCCGGCGGGTGAGGGTGCCGGCTATGCTGGCGGCATTGTCAGCGCCGCTGTGGATGGCTTGCGGGCAGCGGAAAGAATTATCCAGCGCTACGGTTTACCCGCACAGGAGATCACCTCCGGGGTGTGGGAGCGGCTAATAGAGGGAGGCTGTGTGGATGGGCGTAATGTTCGGGACTGACGGAGTGCGGGGGTTGGCCAATGCAGAACTGACACCGGAGCTGGCCTACCGGCTGGGCCGGGCGGGTGCCCACGTGCTGGCCAGGGATGGTGGACCAGCCAGGATTATCATCGGACGGGATACTCGCATTTCCGGCGACATGCTGGAAGCGGCCCTCGTAGCTGGCATCTGTTCCGTTGGGGCAGAGGCATGGCGGGCCGGGGTGGTACCCACACCTGCCGTGGCCTATCTTACACGGACTACCGGCGCCAACGCCGGCGTGGTCATCTCTGCATCCCATAATCCCTTTCACGATAACGGGATCAAGTTTTTCGGCAGCAACGGCTACAAGTTGCCGGATGCCGTAGAGGAGGAAGTGGAGGCACTGGTGGCATCCGGTACCGGTGACCTGCCCTACCCCACTGGCGAAGGGGTGGGCCGGGCCAGGGATTATCCCCAGGCTTTGAAGCATTATTTGGAAGGGCTGAAGGCGGTGTCCCCAACCCGCCTGGATGGGTTGAAGGTGGTCATCGATTGTGCCAACGGGGCGGCCTACCAAGGGGCACCACAACTTTTCAGGGAACTGGGTGCTCAGGTAGTGGCCATTAATGATCACCCCGATGGGATAAACATTAACCGTGGCTGCGGCTCCACCCACCCGGAGAATTTGGCTCAAGTGGTGTTAGCCAGCCAGGCCCACCTGGGGCTGGCCCATGATGGTGATGCCGATCGGGTACTGGCAGTGGATAGCAACGGCCAGCTGGTGGACGGTGACCAGATCATGGTCATCTGTGCCCTGTATTTAAAGAAAAAGGGACGCCTGGCGGGAAACCGCCTGGTAGCCACGGTGATGAGTAATCTGGGGTTACATCTGGCCATGAAGGACGCCGGGATTGAGGTTGTCATCACCAAGGTGGGCGACCGCTACGTACTGGAGGAAATGCTGCGCACCGGTGCGGTGCTGGGCGGGGAACAGTCCGGCCACATCATTTTCCGGGAATTCAGCACCACCGGTGACGGCCTGCTCACTGCCCTGCAGCTGGCGGCCATTATGGTGGAAACCCAAAAACCCTTGCATCTGCTGGCTGCTGCCATGGAAAGGCTGCCCCAGGTGTTGATCAATGTGCGGGTGCAGGACAAGGACCGGGTGGTGCAGAGTGCCCGCCTGCAAGAGGCTATCCGCCAAGCGGAAGGGGAACTGGGGGAAAAGGGCCGGATTCTGGTGCGCCCCTCCGGTACCGAACCACTGGTACGCATTATGGCGGAAGGCCCCGATGCCGCCCAGCTTGACCGGTTGGTGGACGAATTGAAGAGGGTTGTCCAAGGGGTGGAGTAAGGTCCGGCCTACCACTGCTCTCCCGGTTTTTACCTTATGGTTACAGTGACTACTACTTTTTTCACGGTATGTCCCGCAATTTGTTAGCTGTACACAAATAGTGCTTGTTTGGCTCCGGGAACACTGTTCACAGGTTTTTCGTCTATTAACGATGATTGGGAGGTGATGCCCGGCAGGATAATGGGATGGTGGTTAATCTTAAAAGCGCCAGGACCCCGGCAGTTAGTGGGCCCCTTCCTGGGGAGTATCGCTTGGCGGGGGTTGACGAGGTGGGGGTTTATCGAAAAGGATCGGCGGATGCCCCCCGGCCCCGGTCGGGCCGTAAAGTCACCACAAATCCTCTGGGCGACCGGAGGGACAAAGGGTGGGTGCGACCGGACGGTCCCATGTTAGGACTGCTATAACATGATTGAGGTGATGTGTTAGTGTGCGGGATTGTTGGATACGTGGGCCCGAGGCAGGCGGTGCCCATTTTGTTAAATGGCCTTTCTAAACTGGAATACCGGGGCTACGATTCGGCGGGGGTTGTGGTGCTCAATGGCAATCAACTGGAAGTGGCCAAATGTGCCGGCAAGTTGGAATCTCTGGCTGCCCAGTTACGCCAGCATAGACCCCCCGGCAATGTGGGTATTGGCCACACCCGGTGGGCCACCCACGGGCGACCTACCGATGTCAACGCCCACCCCCATACCGATGAGGGCGGCCGGTTTGCCGTGGTACACAACGGGATCATCGAAAACTACCAGCACCTGCGGGAATGGCTGGCTTCCCAGGGCCACCATTTCCGTTCCGAAACGGATACCGAGGTGCTGCCACACCTGGTGGAGCATTTCTACCAGGGGGACCTTTTAAGCGCCGTACGGGAGGCCATGGGCAGGCTGGATGGCTCCTACGCCTGGGCGGTGGTGTCGGAAGCCGAGCCGGATAAGATTGTGGCCGGGCGCAAGGACAGCCCGCTGGTCATCGGCCTAGGCCAAGGCGAAAACTTTCTGGCATCGGATATTCCCGCTCTCCTGGCCCATACCCGCGATACCATCATCCTGGAAGACGGGGAACTGGCAGTGTTGACCACCGACGGGGTGACAGTGCTGGACCACAGCGGCCAGGCTAAAGAAAAGGAAATTCTCCATGTTACATGGGATGCCGATGCAGCGGAAAAGGGCGGCTATCCCCACTTTATGATTAAAGAGATCCACGAACAGCCGAAGGTATTAAAGGATACCCTATCCGGCCGCATCCAGGAGGGCGGCTGGGTGGTGCTGCCGGAAGTAAAAATGGAAGCAGCCCAAATGCGGGCTATTCAAAAGGTGGCGGTGGTGGCCTGTGGCACCGCCTTCCACGCCGGTCTGGTGGGCAAGTATGTCATTGAGAGGCTGGTGCGCCTGCCGGTGGAAGCGGATATCGCTTCAGAGTTTCGCTACCGCAACCCCATCGTGGATGAAACCACCCTGGTGGTGGTGATCAGCCAGTCCGGCGAAACCGCCGATACACTGGCCGCCCTGCGGGAGGCCAAAGCCAAGGGCGCCCGGGTGGTGGCGGTGACCAACGTAGTAGGCAGCTCTGTGTCCCGGGAAGCCGATGACGTCATCTACACCCTGGCCGGGCCGGAAATCGCCGTGGCCTCCACCAAGGCTTACGTTACCCAGCTGGCGGCCATGTACCTGCTGGCCACCCTGCTGGGGCAGGCCAGGGGGACCATTGACCAGAACCAGGCCCAGTCCATCACCGGTGCCTTAAAGGTGTTACCCGCTCTGGCTGCAGATGTGCTGGCCCACGAGTCCATTATCCAGGACCTGGCAAATGCTGTGACCAAATGGGAGGATGCCTTTTTCATCGGCCGGGGACTGGATTATGCCGTGGCCCTGGAAGGAGCCCTCAAACTGAAGGAGATTTCCTACATCCATGCAGAGGCTTATGCCGCCGGTGAACTCAAGCACGGCACCCTGGCCCTCATCACCGAGGGTGTACCGGTTATTGCCCTGGCCACCCAGCCGGAACTTTATGATAAAATGGTCAGCAACATCACCGAAGTAAAGGCCCGTGGCGCGGTTGTCACCGCCATCACCCTGCCGGGCGGGGAAGAGGTGGCCAAGGCCAGTGACCAGTCATTCTACCTGCCAGAGGTGTATCCCCTGGTGGCACCCATCCTGTCGGTAATACCACTGCAACTACTGGCCTACCATGCCGCCGTCCTCCGCGGCGCCGATGTGGATAAACCCCGCAACCTGGCCAAAAGCGTAACCGTAGAGTAGGCGAAAGCCTACTTTTTTGTTTTTGTACGCTGCAATTGAAGTTGTCAGCATGGGCAACAAATTTATTGAAAAAGTCAGCCGCCGATATGGAGAAAATTACCCAAGATACCGTGGCTAGCTGCTACCGGTGATTCAGGACAGGAGACCTGGCAAGGAACGGCCGTCAGTGTTCTGGCGGAGTAAAGATCATAATGGGCCATTGCACACCATATGAGCCCCGGAAAAGCGACGGGAATACCCCGGTCTTTTCTCTAACCTATTCACCTTGGGACAAAAGTGTTTAGGATTTGCGGAGTTCTCCAGTGTTCGGGGGGAACCATTTTAGGTTGTGCTGGGAGGAAAACCGAGGGCCTGTGGTAAATAACAATCAGGGAAAGCATAGGGGCTTTTAGCAACTTACGGGGGACGGAAAGATTGTATGATCAGAGAGCATAGGCTCAGTCCAATTCTGAAATGGGCAGGAGGTAAGGAAAAGGAACTGGGGTTTATCTTACCAAATCTACCCAGGCAGTTTACCAATTATTACGAACCCTTTGTTGGGGGCGGTGCAGTATTCTTTTCCCTTACAGCACCGGAAATGTATATTAATGATAAGTCTGAAGAGCTAATCAGGCTGTACAGGATGGTGCAGGAGCAAAACAACGAATTCTTCGACTGCCTCCAGGCCATCCACCACAATTGGTTGAAATTGACGGAAGTGGTGCTTAACAATGGTCCTGCTTTAGTTGATTTATACCAGAAATTCGCAAAGGACATTTACCCTCGGTCCCTGGTGGAGGACTGGATAGAGGAATATGTGCTGCAAAAGGCCGCAGAATTTAACGGAGTGTTATCCTCTAGCTTCCACTTGCATTTGGATAATTTTATCCATGAAATTATCAAAAATTTAGTTAGCAAAATTACCCGGATGAAAAAAATTGCCGCCCAAAGGGGTGTTTTAAACCATCGGGACATTATCGATAATATCGAAAGTGCCTTTAAGAGCGCCTTCTACATGCACCTGCGCTACCTGTACAACAACCTGGACAAGTATGCCATATCTGCCGGAACAGGTTGTGCCATTTATTACTTCATCCGTGAGTATTGCTACTCATCCATGTTTCGATACAATCAAAACGGTCAATTCAACGTACCCTATGGCGGGATTTCCTATAATCGCAAAGACTTTGCCAAAAAAATCGAGTATCTGGGTTCCAGGGTTTTACATGAACACATGGGCAAGGCAAAAATTCATTGTTTAGATTTTGAAGAATTTCTTGACCTGACCAATCCTACAACAACAGATTTTATCTTTTTGGACCCCCCTTACGACAGCGATTTCAGCACCTATGCCCAAATGTCCTTCGATCGAAGGGACCACCAACGTTTGGCTGACTACTTACTGCATAAATGTAAGGCAAAGTTTATGCTGGTAATTAAGAGCACCGGTTTTATCACCGATTTGTATGGGAATTCCGGCTTAAATGTGCGTTCCTTTGACAAGACTTATCTGGTAAGCTTCCAGAACAGAAACAACAAGGACGCTGAGCACCTAATGATCACTAATTATTAAATGGTTTAACTCTACACTCCTCCGGCGGTACGGTGGTAAAACCCTCGATGGTAGGTTGTCTTAGCGCTCCACCCTCCGTCCATTCGGCATACTTCACTTTGACGGTCAATTGGGGCTGAACCCAAAGGGCATCCCGGTGGCGTTCCGGTTTGTTCACAAAGGGCGGTTTTGGCACCGCCATCGGGCGTAAAGCAGCTGTAAGCTCCCGCCAGTCATGTTGGGTCATTTTACCGGCCCCGGCATGACCTATGTACCACAGCTTTCCTTCCTTGTCGTACAAACCCAGCAAAATGGAATTGATGATCTCGCCGCGCAAGGTAAAACCCCCGATCACCGCAATCAGGTCCCGGTAGTTTTTGACCTTCAGCCAAACATCCCTCTCCTGTGCAATATAGTAGGGGGACTGTTTCTGTTTTACCACTATCCCTTCCATGCCATAATCCTTCATCACCGTCCACAAGGCCTGGCTATCGCTTTCCGAAGAAACAATTTGCACATGCTCATTGGGCCTAAGGACATTGGCGAGTATTTCCGTTCTTTCACTAAATGGTAGTGTATTGATCCATTGGCCGTTCAGGTAGATGATATCGAACACCATGTAGATAATGGGTACCGACTTTCTTACTGCCTCAACCCTTTCCAGGCGGGTGACGCCGTCCCGGCGCATCACTTCACGAAAGGAAGGCTTGCCGTCCGGTCCCAGAGCGATGACTTCCCCATCCAGGATCACAGAGCCCGCATCGCAGAAGGACGGAACATCGGTGATTTCCGGATAGTGGAGGGTGCGCTCCCGAAGCTTGCGGTTAAATAAGCGAACCTGCGGTTTTTCATGGTATGTCAGCACCCGCACACCGTCCCATTTTACTTGGGCAATCCAATGGTTGCCCTTCGGGATGGTGGAACTGCTTTTCGGCTCCATTGGAATGATCGGCTGGAGCAATCTATTTCACCCCGTAAGGTAGGATGGCTAGCCGGATAATAACACCTTTGGAAGACAAGACTACACTATGGTGGTAAGGATGGAGGAACTGTTCGTCCGCGTCCATGATCAAGAAATTCGGATTAGCAATCCAAACAAAGCCTTGTGGCCAGAGCCGCGCATCACTAAACTGGACTATATCAATTATTTGCTTAGTGTAGCGGATTTTTTGTTGCCGTATACCAGAGACCGGCTGCTGATGATCTGGTGTTTCCCCGACGGGATAGAGGGTAAAAGGATTGTGCGGAAAGCCATACCCAGCTTTGCTCCCGAGTGGGTACCGCGGTTCCATTACAAGGATAAATACTGGATCTTGTTGAATGACACACCTACCTTGGTTTGGCTGGGCAACCTGGCTGCCCTGGAACTGCATGTCCCCTTCGACACCTGCCACCGGATCAATTACCCCACCGAATTGGTATTTGACCTTGACCCCATGGACGTGGATAACTTTGACCTGGTGCGGGAAATAGCCCTGGAACTCAAGGAACTGCTTGACTCTTTACACCTATTCAGCATTCCCAAGACCTCCGGGGCCACAGGGCTGCAGATCTATGTACCGGTAGAGCCAAAATACTCCTTTGAGGATGCGCGAAAGATTAACCAGTTCATTGCCAGATATTTGGCCGAAAAAAAGCCCGCCAAGATTACTCTGGAACGGGCTATCCAGAACAGAGGCCAAAAATTGTATTTCGACTATTTGCAGTTGTGGAAGATGAGAAC
Organism: Firmicutes bacterium UBA2598; assembly: GCA_002339345.1. Lineage (GTDB taxonomy): Bacteria > Bacillota > PH28-bin88 > PH28-bin88 > PH28-bin88 > UBA2598. The sequence goes on from DDKM01000067.1 coordinate 28,929, forward strand.
ACTGCCCGCCCCTTATTCCGCCCGCGCCATAGCCGGCGGAAGGGTATCCATGCCCGTTACCTGGGAGGAAGTGGCGAAGGGATTCCATAATTCCCATTTCACCATGCTCAATGCCGCGGAACGTCTCCGGCAGGTGGGGGACCTGTTCAGTCCAGTCACGACAGAAAAGAAAAAATACCGGCAAAGCCTGGATCATATTTTGGCATTTATCAAAGGCATATCATAGGTGGATCGTTGCGCGCCACCAGATCACCCGTCATCTTTCAAGATTGGGAGAATGGTAGCACCCTTTCCCATTGAAACAATTCCTGGATCGCCACATAACGCCTGGGAAGGGTTTGGCGCGGAAAAGCCTGCCGCCCCGTACAGGCGACAAGGCCTCGTCCGCTCCTATTAACAGCCGGGCATGTTCTGATCGCGGAAAATTTCAAAAAATGTCGGCCAAAAGAAGGAAAATACATATAATTTGTGGTAAATTGTTACGCTGGGGGTATTAGTTCATAACGCTCCTGTGAAGCACATAACTTCTCGTAGCACCTGCTGTACATTTGCACCACATCGATAAACACGGCGTGACTCCAGGTCAAGGGCGCTACCGATTTCGGCTCGCCTCCCGGCGTAAGTTGCTCCGCCAGGACACCGCTTTCCAGGGCGTGGTCCAGTGCCCACCGGAGGTATTTGGTGGCCTGCTGGAGATGCTCCGGAGCCCGGGCAGTAAGCATTCTCCATCGTCCTGCCCAGAGGGTGCAAATAACCCAGGGATTGGCCTTTCCCCCGCCGTAAAAGTACTGATCCCCAATGTATCGGCATATGCCGCCCTGATTGTCGGCTTCCAATTCGGCAATGACCTTTTCCATGGTACTTACCAGCATGGGATCGTCTTCCGCCAGCACTCCGAAGTAGGGCAGGGTCAGGAGACTGGCGTCCAGGGTCCTGTCATTCAAACCCCTGACGAAAGAATTCAATTGCCGGTCATAAAGGTGCTGGCGCATGCCTTCCAATATTTGCTGCCTACGCTCGGTATAGCGCTGCTCCGCATTCCGGTTGCCGAAAAGCCCGGCAAAATAGGCAGCCGCTTCCAGTCCGGCACACACGGTGGCGCAAGTATAGGTAAAAATACCTAAACGCTCTTCCCAGGGATCATAACTGGGCCTGGGAAGCTTCAATTCCGGCTGGTAATAGCTTGCCAGAAAGTTGCCGGCCCGTTGGATGAGGTTCGGGTAAATTTCGGCCATGAAAGGTAAGTCGCGGGATTTTTCATAATACGCCTTCAAGGCCCACAATACCAGCGCCGTTTCATCCTCCTGGATGGGAAGTTGCTCTTCGCCGTTTTGATACCAGGGGTGCCAGCTGGAACCCAGGGTACCGTTGGGGTTATACTTGTGCAAAAGATAGCCGCCGGCGGTCAAGGCATTATTCACGAACTGGAAAAAAGGTTTAGTCAGCTGGTCGTAACCGGCATCAATCAACGCTTTGGCCACGAACGCCCCGTCACGGGGCCAGACGTAGGAGTAGTGATCGAGGTTGAAGGCCATAATGTCAGTGTCGTTTGCGGCAATGATGGCTCCGTGCCGGTCCATATGGGCCGCCGTGATAAACAAGCTCAAGTCGTACTCTTCCCTCATTTTCCCGAAAACTCCCGGCAGCGCTTGCGGTTTTAGCCAGGAACGCCAGTAGTAATCCACACGCCGCAGCAATTCTCCCGCTCCCCGCGTTACCACGTATTCATTCAGCCTGCGAATTTCCTGGTAGTTGGGCCCCACCACCAACCAGTAATACATTTTCTTGCTCTGTTGCGACCCCAAATACAGGCTGAAACCGATCGTACTGTCCACCGAACCCTGGGCGATGGGGTTTCCCTGTAATGACCCGTCTTCGGCATCCCGCCAGGTACCCTCTGCTCCTTTAAAACGCTTGGTGCCGGTGGAGAACTCGAAAACCCCCACTTGCTTGCTACCGCCGTTGGCTAAAATGTAAGTTTTATCCTTGTAATGATAGATCGCTTTTAACTGGGGATCGTACAGAGCGGTACAAGCCACATCGGATTCATCTATAGCGAAATCATGGGTCAGGTAAACTTTGATTTCACCTTCCGGACCGAAGTTTTTTACTTCTATTTCCTGGAGGTAAATATTTTCTATGTAATGTATTGCTTGAGCAATTTTCAATTCTACCTGTAGCCCCGGGTGTTTTCCCCAAACCTCGGTGACAAAGGTACCCGCGCGGTATCCCAACCGCCAATCCCAGCCATGGTCGTCACACCAGGCAAATCTGCCGTCCCGGAAAACGCCCAAGCTGTTTTTATTCCCGTTGATGTGGTTCTTGCTTCCCACGTAAGGGTAATAAAAATCCCGCATATTCAAATACCTGTCGAACCCCACGAAGAACTTGTGATTGCTTAAAACCAGTGGGCGCAAGCTCATCCCTCCCGGAGGTGTATTCGGTGAAACTCGAACTGCTAGTCCAAAACCCCTATTCTATTTTTATTCTTTTGCTGGACTCCCCTGGAGCCAAGCCGGTAGTCTTGGAGGACGCCGCCGGCAGCAGAAGAATTGCTGAAACAGGGCAATACTTTGCAGTACAACCGGACACCCGTTATCATGCCTGGCTGGTGGAAAACCCGGAGATTCAAGCAGTGGTTAACACCCCCCGAGCTGCCCTTTCCCTGAAAGGAGCTGGTTTTTCTGGCTAAAGTCATCCTGCTGTTACATGCTCACTTACCGGATGTTCGGGAGGAAGGGGCTCTGGAAGAGCGCTGGTTTTTTGAAGCGTTGGCTGATAGCTACCTCCCTTTACTGCATAAATTCGAACAATTGAGTAATATTTCCTGCTTCCAGGTAGTTTTTTCCGTATCCCCGACGCTGCTGGAAATGCTGCAAGACCAAAAGTTCGGCCAGCGGTTTGTCCGGTACCTGGACATGCGGCTGGACCTGGCCTGCCAACAAATGGACCGGTGCCGCGGGATACCGGAATACGATGTGCTTTCCCGGTTTTATTACGACCGGTTTGCCGCCATCAGAGAGCAGTTCCTGCAAAAAGGGCCAGTGATCGAGCGCCTGAAAGCCCTCCAGCAGCAAGGGTTTCTGGAATTGATCACGACCTGCGCCACCCACGGCTACCTGCCGCTATTATCCGAGGAAGCCCGTTACACGCAGATCCGGGTTGGCCTGGAAGCCTTTCGGCGGGCCTTTGGTTTTAAGGCCATGGGTTTTTGGCTGCCGGAATGCGGCTACACGCCCGGGGTGGAGGAGATGCTGTCCCGGGAGGGGATAAATTTTTTCGTTGTTGACGAACATGCCTTTACCACCGCCTGGCCACCCCTGGTACCGGGTGCTGCCGCCCGCGTCGGTAGCGTCACTGTTTTTAACCGTGATAAGCAGGCCTCGGAGATGGTCTGGAATGCCCAGAGTGGCTACCCTTCCCACCCTCATTACCGGGATTTTTACCGGGATCTGGGTTTTGATTTTCCGGGGGCTGTAGAGGAGGAGTTCCGGCACAATTTTACGGGTTTAAAATACCAGCGCATTACAGGGAAGACCGAATGCAAAGAAGCCTACCTTTTCCGGGTAGCCGAAAAACAGGCTGCCCTGGACGCCCACCATTATGCCGAATACCTAAACAGCCGGCCTGACGAGGTGGTGGTATTGCCCTTTGACGCCGAATTATTTGGTCACTGGTGGTTTGAAGGACCCGAATTTTTGTACCATTTCCTCCCGCGAATCCAGACCGTTTCCCCATTGGAGTTTTCTCCCCGTCAACAGGCCGACCTCTGCCATACCAGCTGGGGACGGGGAGGTTATAGCGAAGTCTGGTTGAACCCTAAAAACGATTGGATTTATCACGAATTGAGGAGCCTGGAGCATCGTTACCATTCCTGGCCCGGCAGGCTGACCAGGGAACAAACAACGCTGTGGGGCCTGGGTATGCGGGCGCTGCTGGGCATGGAAGACAGCGACTGGGCGTTTATTCTGGACGCAGGCACGGCGGTAGACTTCGCCCGCCGCAAGCTGGCGCAATACGCCCGGCAGGCCCGGAAGGTTCTGGAGTTGTTGGAAGAGGGTGGGAGCGCTCCACCACCTTTAAACCCGGGGCAAGGAGTGCCTTTCCCCTGGTTGGAGGAATGCTTATGCGCGTGCTGATGCTCAGTTTTGAGTATCCTCCCCACATCAGCGGGGGCCTGGGCAACCATGTCTATTATCTTTCCACCAATCTGGTATCCCTGGGCCACCAGGTAACGGTGGTCACATCTCGACAGAACGGGACAGCGGAGGAGGAAATCCGGCAAGGCGTTAAGGTATTGCGGGTCGCGTACCATCCGGAGGGAGATATGCCCCAGCAGGTCGCCAACTTTAACCGTGCGGCATCAACCCTGGATCCCGGGCACTTTGACGTGATCCATGCCCATGACTGGCTGGTAAAGGACGCCGCCTTAATTTACGCCGCTCGCTATCCCCTGGTAGTAACCATTCATGCCACGGAATACGGTCGCAATCACGGCCTGAAAACGCCCATGCACCATTTTATCCACCGCCAGGAATGGGAGTTGGCGCAAAAGGCACGGGAATTGATTACCTGCAGTCGCTATATGCAGCAAGAAGTGTTCCAGCTATTTCAAAAGGATTCCACTGTTATTCCCAACGGGGTTAAAATATTCCCTCCCCAGGAGGTGACCCCTTTTTCTCACCCATGCGTATTTTTCATTGGCCGCCTGGTTTATGAAAAGGGGGTACAAACGGTAATCAAGGCCTTGCCCCAGGTTTTAAAATATTATCCAGACTGCAGATTCCTGATCGGCGGAAGAGGTTATTACGAAGGCCAACTGCGCCAGCAAGCCCGGGAATTGGGAGTGGAAGGCAATGTTTTCTTTTTAGGCTTCCTTGCGGAATACTGGCGCCGGGTCTACACCAGTCAAAGCCTGGTAACGGTGGTCCCCAGCCTTTACGAACCCTTTGGTATTGTGGCCCTGGAGGCTATGGCAGAGGGCACACCGGTAATTGTGGCCAATACCGGCGGCCTGGCCGAAATCGTCAATCACAACGTGGATGGATTGAAGTTCCCCCCGGGCAACAGCAGTGCCCTGGCTGATCAATTACTAAGAAACCTTCACGATTGGGAAGTGGGGGGTATTTTGCGGGAAACCTTGGCGAAGAACGCTTTGGTTAAGCTCAAGCGTGAATATGATTGGGAGCAGATAGCCAGACAGACGGCGGAAATCTACCGCAAGTCCGCAGAAAGTAGACATGAACACGAATGAGACGTTTTAAAGAAGAATACCCGGAAGTTATCCGCAGGTCAGGTAAGTGCCAATGGAGACGAACACCAGTGAACCGCTGATAAAGTGTCGAAAGCGTAGGGATGCCACCAAAACCGGAGGGGAGTCGTTAACCCGGGATAAATCTGGAGGAAACCTGTTTGCCTGCCATTATTAATATGCCAATATTTGCTTGTACAGGGAATAGAATGAGCTTGGCAAGTCGTAATTCCCATGGAAATGGAGGCCTCGAAGGGAGGGGAGCGGAGCTGGATGGGGAGTTGGATATTGTCGATTTACGGAATTATCTGATATCTATCCTGCCGCTGATGGTTTTGGAGGCGGAGCCGGGCATGCAAGTCTGGGAAGAGGAAATCTTCGGACCGGTCCGGTGTTTCAAAAAGGTTAGCGATCTGGCGGAGGCGGTGGAACTCATCAACCGGAGCACCTTTGGCCATACGGCGGTTATTTACACCGAGAACGGGGCCTGGGCCCGGGAGTTCATCCGCCGCGTCAATACCGGGCAGGTGGGCGTCAATGTGGGCACACCGGCTCCCATTGCCTTCTATCCCGTTGGCGGGCGGAAAACCAGTATGTACGGGGATATCCGCGGCAGGGGTCCCCGCAGTTATGCTACCTGCAGTTCACCTGCAGGTTTTTTCTTGACAAGGGCGGTCTATACCAAAGATAATATAAGCACATGCTAATATGAATATATAAGGAATGGGGTGTTGGATGAGAAGACTGGAAAGGATGTTTAAAGCTATGGGTCAGATGACACGGCTAAAGATCATCTTTCTGCTGGCGGAGCAGGAACTCTGTGTCTGCGAGCTGGAATACCTCCTCGGGATCAGCCAGTCCGCCGTATCCCAGCATATGCGGGTCCTCAAGGATGCCGAACTGGTCACGGAGGAGCGGAAGGGGCAGTGGGTATTTTACCGCCTGAATAAAGATGCCATCCGCCAGCACCTTTCCGGGTGCCTGGCCATTATGGAAGGCGGTTTGGTGGCGGCTGGGGAAATGGCGGAGGACCTGGCCAAACTGCGTCATTTGCAGGCCAATCCCATTGTGCCCTGCCGGGTGCCACAACAGGATAATCTGAATTGTAGGGAGGGTTAAATTGTGGGTGACAATGCTATGGCCAAACTTTCTTTGCTGGACCGCTTTTTAACAGCCTGGATTTTCCTGGCCATGATCGCGGGTGTTGGAATTGGATACCTGTTTCCCGGTTTTTCCGATCTCTTAGATCGAATGTCGGTGGGCACCACCTCCATCCCCATTGCCGTCGGTCTGATTGTAATGATGTACCCGCCCCTGGCCAAGGTACGCTATAACAAACTGGGCAAGGTGTTTAAAAACACCAGGGTGCTGGGGCTTTCCCTGGTGCAAAACTGGGTTATCGGCCCAATTTTGATGTTTGTGCTGGCAGTGGTATTTTTGAGCGATTACCCAGAATACATGGTGGGGTTGATTCTCATCGGTCTGGCCCGCTGCATCGCCATGGTGATCGTCTGGAACAGCCTGGCCAAGGGGGATAACGAGTATGCGGCGGCGTTGGTGGCCTTTAATTCCATCTTCCAGGTGTTGTTCTACTCTGTTTATGCCTATGTCTTTATCACATTGCTGCCTGATTTGATCGGGCTGAAGGGAATGGTGGTGAAAATAACCATTGGGGAAGTTGCCACCAGTGTGGCCATCTACCTGGGCATTCCCTTTGCCGCCGGTTTCCTTACACGTACCATCCTGGCCCCGGCCAAGGGGGAGGAATGGTACGAAAAGGTTTTTGTACCCAAAATCAGCCCCCTGGCGTTAATCGCCTTGCTGTTTACCATCGTCATCATGTTTTCCTTGAAGGGTAACATGATTGTACAATTGCCCATGGATGTAGTCAGGATCGCTATTCCACTGCTGATCTACTTTGTGGCCATGTTTTTGGTGTCCTTTTTCCTCAGCATGCGCCTGGGCGTGAATTACCGGCAAACCACCAGCCTGTCCTTTACCGCGGCCAGCAACAACTTTGAGCTGGCCATCGCCGTGGCGGTGGCGGTGTTCGGCATCGGCTCCGGGCAGGCCTTTGCGGCGGTCATCGGTCCCCTGATTGAAGTGCCGGTGATGATCGGCCTGGTCAATGTGGCGTTGTATTTTTCCCGCAAATACTTTACCACCGGGGGGAGTCCCCAGGGTTAAAGGATACGTGGTGAAAGGAGAAGAGTCCATGCAGGTAAAAATATCACCTCAGGCGGTGGAGCATATTAAGCAAAAGGGGGGGCACCTGGTGGTCTTCCCCGGGCGGTCCAGTGGTTGTTGTATAAGCGGGGCTGTACCCACCCTCATGCTGGATGTGCACAGGCCCCTGCAGAAACCGGAGAACTATGAAACCATGGAGGTATCCGGGGTCACCGTCCACCTGGACCGGGAGCTGAAACTCTTTCCGGGTACGGCGGAGGTTGCCCTGGAGCAAACATTATGGTGGAAGTCCCTGTCACTGAATTACCGGGAAAATTGAAGATACGCCGCGCCGCATACTTTCCCAATTCATTGGCGAGTTAGGCGCGGCCAAGATTTTCTTGGTCTTTCATCTACGCTTATGTTATCATATAGGTATTGTAGTGACTCCCGCTGTCAAGACGTTTTTTAAAAATTAAGATATGCTATATTCTCCTCCCTTCCACTTTATTGTGCGTTCCTATATTTGTTGATAATTACCAGCTATCGAATGGCTTTAACTGTCATGGCCACATCAGAACTTACTGCTGGGTGGGAAAGTGGACTGGCTTCAGCTGAAACCCGAACAAGTGCAGGCCGCTGCCGGGCATAATTGGGGCCTGCCGCCCATCGGTGAGAAGATAAACCTCCGATGCCGAGATTACCCTGGGAAGCAAGCTCTGGCGGCTGTACCTCATACCTGCCAATAGCGGTTCTCTAATGAGCGGGAATTGGCAGAAGCCCTTGGTTACCGGTTATCCTGGGACAGCCATGGTGGAAAGCATTCTCTGGAGGTTGCCGAAATAGGGTGTAGGGGGTACATGGCAAGGATGCAGGGGGAATGGACTTGAGTGGCTTTAGAATACATAACCACGGGGATGTGCTTTGTGCTGGCACCACCATCAAGATGTTTGGTGTGAGACTGGATGTTTTTACTTACCTGGCAGATGGGTTGCTGGTGGATACTGGCCCCAGCCGTTATGCCAGGCAGTTTACCGGGTTTTTTCAAAACCAACCCATCAGACAGGTAGCCTTAACCCATTGCCACGAAGACCACAGCGGCAATGCGCCGTGGTTGGTGGGCCAGGGTATTCCCGTTTTCGTTCACCAGGCTGCCTTGGCTATATGCCAGGAAAGGACCAAGCTGCCTTTGTACCGGCGCTGTTTTTGGGGGGAGCGATCCGGGTTTAGGGCCCAACCCTTTGACAATATCTTGGAAACGGACCGTAAAAAATGGCAAGTGATAGAGTTGCCTGGCCATAGTCCCGACCACGTTGCTCTATACGATGCCAGCAATGGTGCGTTTTTTACCGGAGACTTGGTGGTAACCCCCAAAACCCGGGTAATTTTTAAATGGGAAAATATCCCCCAGACCATACGCTCTCTTCGCCATCTAATGGCATACGACTTCCAGACGGTATACTGTGCCCATGCGGGGGTATTGGCCGATGGGCGTAAGGTTGTGGAGCGGAAAATTGCATTCCTGGAAGAACTCACCGGCAGAGTGTTGTCGATGTACCAAAAAGGATGGGACATTCGAGCCATCGACCGGGCAATTTTTTCGCCCCAACCCTTTCTGGCGTTTATTACTGGAAAGGAAATGGCTTCCGAGCACATAATAAAATCCATCATCCACCACCGCTAAACTACCCCGCCGACAAAAAAAGGCTGAAAGATGCAGTAGCTATCATAACGCTTTAAGCAGGAAAGTCTTGCTCCGGTATAGAATAAACGATAAATAATAAATGGAAGGGTCCTGCAAATTCAATAATTGGGCGATGGGGCTCGCCTAAACCGCTGCCTGGCAGTTGATGGCTCCTACCGGACGATTTGGTGGGAGCTTTACATATTTGTTGCACAACATACTGGGGAAAGGGCAAAATGAAAGGAGACCAGCGCATCGCTTTGTCCACTAGGGAAGGGGGTCTCTCCTTGGTTTTCATATATATCGGAGCAGGAGGGTTCCTGGGCGCCATTTTCCGGTATATCCTCAGCGGTTTGATGTCTGGCGGGTGGGCGGGAGCTTTTCCGGTCGGAACCTTGATCGCCAACTTGCTTGGTTCATTCCTACTGGGGTTTTGCATGGTGCTATCCATGGAGATTTATAACCTCAATCCTGCCATCCGCATGGGTATCGCCACCGGGTTTTTAGGCGGGCTGACCACCTTTTCCACCTTTGCCTACGAGACAGTAACCCTGGTGGATAACGGACTGAACAACCTTGCATTTTGGTATGTAACTATGAGTGTTGTGTTGTGCCTGGCTGCTGTTTGGTTAGGGACGGCGATGGGCAGGACCATACCCCTTTTAAACCGGAAGGCGCGGCAAGGATGGGGTCCTAAAATACATTCAAGGGAGTAGGAGAGTTGGCTTTGGACTACATCTTGATTGGTTTTGGCGGAATGCTGGGGGCCCTTGCTCGGTACGCTGTGATCAGGTTTGTGGCGGAAAGGTCCGGTACCACTTTCCCAATAGGCACTATTTTCGTGAATATAACGGGAGCCTTTCTGCTGGGCATGTTCATTGGTTTCATTACCCACGGGAGCGGATTGGGTAAGGGCCTCGGCTTAGCCCTAACTACGGGCTTTCTAGGGGCCTACACAACTTTTTCCACCTTTTCCTATGAAACGGTTCAGTTGATTCAAGATGGAGAAATGCCCCGGGCAATAGGCTATGTTTTTAGCAGTATTATATTTGGGCTCATGGCGGGCTGGCTGGGGATCCTTGTCTCCGGCTCGTTGTGAGACAAGAGTGAGACAGAGAAACAAGGAGAGACAAAGATACAAGAGCGGCCTCTTGCTCTTTGCAGATGACGTCTTACACTTTTCATCACCCAGTACCTGATGTAACTAAAGTAGCGTGTCGATTGTGTTATTTGGCATTGGTTACGCTAGGTCGAGGTGGTACAAAAATATTAGCGTTTTTGGCACATTTGATATTGACGCTCACAATTCTGAATAAACCTAAAATCTACCGCATCAGCCACCCATAATCCTGCCTGCAATCAACGATATAATCAACGCACACCGTCTGGTTTTTAATCTGACACAAAATCAAATACCATTTCTCTACAAACATTTTGTGATATTTATTCGGTGGGATAAATTCTGCCTCCAGAAATGGAAAACGCTCCGGCATTTGATGCAGAGAACGGATAGCATCCAGCAGGTGAGTTTTGACCTTGCGGGCGGCGGTGGGATTTTTCTGCGCCAGAAAACGGACATGGCCCGCCAGCATCTGACGGGCACGGTTGGAAACAATCACCTTATATTGAACCTTCTTTTCCATGTTCCACCTCGTCAATAATGCTTTCGAGATAGCTGTCCAGTTCGTCCGGCGTAACTCCGGCACGCCCTGCCAGACGGTCTTCCTCAACAGCCAGAAGTTCTTCCCTCAGCTTCAGCATTTTTTCACGACGGGTAAACGCCTCTATATCCATGACGACAAGATCCCCTTCGCCGTTTTTGGTAAGAAAAACAGGTTCTCCGGTAGACTTGCACAACGCTGCAATTTCGTTGTAATTCTGCCGGATGCTTGCGGACGGTTTAATCTGCATGGTATCAGCTCCTTGTAGCAACATTCTAACCATATTATAGTCCTTTCATGCTATAATAGCAACCAATGCTTCTTATTTATAACAGTTCGCGTTCTTGCGGCTGCCGTATTCTGTTGCCGCTCACCTTCTATGACGGCAAGGTGGCGGTTTTTGCTTGCCCATCTTGGCGGATTGATGGCATACTGATTGGTGGATGGCTTATCCAAGTCAGCCGACAATCACCAAGGAGGGGCGGAAAAGGGAAGAGGGAAACCCTGTTAGCTTGGCAGCGCAGGTTTCCCGCACATCTGGCCGCGTCTGTTAAGACGCTTCCGCCAAAGACTGAGGTCTTCCCGCTTAACCGGACACAACTGAGAGTGATTTGCTCGCCCTTTCGAAGGATTGCTCGAAATTTCGCTTGACGAATTACTTCTCGTTACCGCTTCATGCTACTAGACCATTTTTATATTGCCTCAGGCAAGAGATGGTGGACCCCCGATCTGGTACAGATTTACACGGTGGAGCAGTGCCGGGAATGCGGCACCCACCTCGCCGAGCAAGCCGTGGATTTTATTTTATGTATGACCGGAAGCTTTTAGCTATGCTCAGCAAATGTGCCTGGAAAGTATTATCCATGTATCTTAAGCAGGGCATTGCTGATGATGGTGCCGCTCCCGGGGCTGTCATAGCCGTGCAGACGTTCGGTGACTTTTTAAACTTTAACCCACCCGCCGGGAAGT
>DDKM01000039.1:0-515 GCA_002339345.1 Firmicutes bacterium UBA2598
CTGTCTCTATCTGTTCGGCAAACAGCCTTGGACATGGGCTGTCAAGGAAACTGAATATGCAGGAGTGATCTCTTTGACCTTTGGCCAAAGGCTGCGACAATTGCGGCTGAGTAAGGGCATGACGGTGGTCCGGTTGGGGGAAGCTACGGGCCTTTCCCAAGCTTACATCTCCAGCCTGGAAAACGGCAGCCGGCAGTCGCCCACCTTGAAAACCATTCGGCGGCTGGCGGAAGCCTTATCGGTACCGGTGGAGGAATTGCTAGAAGATGCCGGGGCGCATGGTAAAAAATTGCAGTATCTATCCCCCGATGTCAGTTCCTGGCTGGCCAGGGAGGAAAATACCCCTTACTTAAGACTGGCCATGCAATTATCCAGCCGGCAGATCCCCCCCGATCGGGCGGAAAAACTTTGTTTAATGCTGGAAGATGTTTTACGGTACCTCCTGGATGACGATGGTGATCCCAAGATGGATTAATGAAAGAGAGTGGGTTTCTACATCACCCACTCTCTTATCA
>DDKM01000039.1:923-7948 GCA_002339345.1 Firmicutes bacterium UBA2598
GGCAGGCTACATTAGCTAGCCCCCTGGGAACGATGCCGCTTTTTGGTAACCAGGTGCAAGATACCCGCCGGTGCAAAAAGTAGGGCAAGACTCAACAACAGATCCACGGTGTTCCCTCCTTGCGCCACCAAACATCCGTTACATGGGGCTTAGATCATAAGTTAACGCAAGGACCAGGAACTGTCAATAATACCACCAAAAGTATACATGATTCTTTAATGGCTGATACCATCGATGATCAGGCGACGAAAGGGGCCTTTCCCCACCAGCCTGATTTCCACACCATCCGGATCAAACCGCATGGTCAACGGCATGAATATATTCAGACCATCCACAGTTGTCTGGACAAACCCATCGGTATCCCGGGGAGGACCTGCATGCACGGCAGGCCTGGTAAAGGGCCCGCTTCAGCTGTGGCACAGCTCCACTTGTAGGGTGATGGTGTCGGTTTTGGCCATAATGTATTCCCGGGCTTCCGGTGTGATCTGGATATTGGGCACCACTGTTCAACCCCCCTTTTTTTCATCCGTTTATACTGGTTTTCAGTTTATTATATGGACATTTCGCTGTCCATCCTTTTTTGCCCCGATGGGTTACTCTTACATTCCTTTTCCCCAGCTGGCCGGTTAACCCAAAGGGGGTGCCGGTGCCGGGCATAGTCAGCACAAACCCAGCCGGTAAAGATGGACGGAAGGAGCGGCCAGTTTTCCCTGAACAGAAAGGCGGCCAGGTGCCCAATGATCCCGAAAATGAGCATGAACGTGCCCAAGTTGTGCAGGTGGGTTGCCCAATTCAACAGACCGTCGGCAGGCTGGAAACCTGGCAAGTTTTTGGCCACCTTAATCATACCGGTGACAATGATCAGGGTAAAGCTGAAAACCATGTAGGCATAGGCTAACCGCTGTTCTGCCAGGAACTTGTGGCAGGGTGGTGCTGCACAGCGCCCCAGCATGGATTTGATGATAACCACCGATTCCCCGACATCCCCCCGGCGGGGTACCAGTCCCCAATCCCGCCTGATAATATGGTAAACCAGGTGGAAAAAGGCTGCAAACACCAGTACCATTGCCGCCAGGTAGTGGAGGTGCAGGGTAACGGCATAGTTGGAGGACCAGGCCAAGCCCGGTAACTGGTCAATCATGTAGCGCTTATACATGGGCATCTGCCCAAACCCGGTAAAGATCAGCACAAAGGTGGAAAGGGCTACCGCCCAATGGGTAATCCGTACTACCAGCGGATGCCGGTATACCCTTTTTTGATCAGCACTCCAGCGCACAGTTCTATTCCCCCTTTCGAAGTGTGCGGTAGGCAGCTACCCCTGCCGCCACCGCGCCGGCGAAGGGGGCAAGCAGCAATCCCTTGGCCATTCCCTCAAAGGAATCCATGTAATTGTCCACCGCTACCGGCATACCTGGCTTCATGTCCTTAGCCTGTAGGGCCTGGTGGATGGCTGTAAAGGGAACGGGGGAGACATACCACGTTGAGGTACCGCCATTTTCCCGGTCACCGTAGATAAAGCCCTGAATTTCTTTGGCCCGGCTGGCTGCCAGTTGCTGCATTTCCTCCCTGCTACCAAAGGAGAGCGCCTGACGTGGGCATGCCTCTACACAGGCTGGTAACTGCCCCTTGGTGATGCGGTCATAGCAAAGATCACACTTATACATCACACCACCACCCAGGTACCGGGGGGCCACCTTCATGTACAGGCCAACCCCGGCCTGGCGCTGGGGAATACTCCAGGGACACACATCCCGGCATTTGGCACCACCAAAACAGATATTGGGATCGATGAGCACCGGTCCCTCCGGTGTTTTTTCCTGGGCACTGAAGGGACAAAGGTTCGCGCAGGGCGGGTTGTCACAATGCATGCATCGCCTGGGCACAAAAACCGTGGAGGTCTTGCCCTCATGGGAGACATCCACCCTTTGGACGAATAACCAGTTGTATGGTGTTAACCGGTTGGTCAGATGCCTTTTCTGGGACCAGTCTTCGTGCTTCTTTTGGGGCCAGTAATCATGGATGGGCCCTTCCGGTTCCGGAAAACGGGCCCCATTGGCCGTCCGACAGGCAGCCACACACTCAGGCACTTCCCTGCCACCGCATCCGTCACATTTACTCAGATCAATTACCGTTGCCACCTGCTGGCCACCGGCAACCCCGGCTGCCACCTTTCCCGCGCCGGACAGCACCACCCCGCCGGCCACACCGGAGGCTACACTCCGGCGCAGGAATTCCCTTCGCGACATACCAGACATGCCTTTTATTCCTCCTCTCCGCCCTGTTCCAGGGCTTTTCCGTCCACCCTTCCCTCAGACCGCTGGCTTTGGGATAACAGGGTGACCAGTTCTGTTTCCAGTTCCTCCAACTCCAACAGCATGGCCGGTTTGACGGAATGGGCCGGCAGGCGCCGCCGGAGATCCAGAATCTGCTGCTGAAGCTGTGTCACCCTTGTTTCCATTTGGTACACCCTCCTTTTGAATTTTAATATACTACAACATTTTTACGCTGTCTAGATTTTTTTGCGTAGAATATAGGTAAAATGGGGCCGGCCTACATTACTGTTGGCCGGCCCAGGTTGTCTGTTATACCGAATCTAGTGTTCCATAAAGGGTGTTAAGCCAATACGGTATCCAGGAACATCATCAATACAAACCCCAACAGCAGGGCATGGGTAGCCATTTTAGAGGCTACGCCCTTCTGGGTCTCCGGAATAATTTCGTGGCTGATGACAAAAAGCATGGCACCTGCCGCAAAGGCCAGGATAACTGGGAGCAGTGACGTAGCCACCTGAATCAGGCCAACCCCCAGAAGACCGCCAATGGGCTCCACCAACCCGGTGGCCAGGGCTACCAAGAAGGCTCGCCAAGGTGGGAACCCCTCCCGCAAAAGGGGCAAGGCAACAGCCAACCCTTCCGGCAAGTTTTGCATGCCGACAGCGATGGCCAGGCTAATCCCATTGGCCACATTCCCGCTGCCAAAACCCACTCCCACCGCCATCCCTTCCGGAAAGTTGTGAATGGTAATGGCAAGGATAAACAACCAGGCCCGCCGGAGGTTGTCGTGGTTACGGCCCGGCCCCCCCATCAGGTTGGTGTCGGGAAAGGCCTTGTCGATGAAGTCGAGGAACATACCCCCGATGAGGATCCCCACCAAGGCGAGGCCTGCCCCACGGATACCTCCCCCGCCAGCTTGGATGGCTGGCAGGATCAGGCTAAAGGAGGTAGCGGCCAGCATTACCCCCGCCGCAAAACCCAGCAACACATCCAGAATGCCTTTAGAGATGTTTCTGGTGAAAAAGATAGGCAGGGAACCGATGCCTGTGGCCAAACCGGCCGCTAAACTGGCTATCACCCCTAAGAGCACCAAGTTCTCAAACTGCAAAAGGAATTGTACCAAACCCGCCCCCCCCTTGTCGACATGTACGATGCAGTGATCCATGTTAGCATATGCTAAGGGGCGGTGTTGGTGCTTGGCTACCATTGCTATCGGTGGATGGGGCGGGTGCAAAAAGGACAGGTGTTTTACGGGTGGTGGATAGTTACTGTTTCCTTTGGGGTGGTGCTGGTTTCCACAGGAATCCGTTTTGCCTTTGGACCGTCTTTGATTCCAATGACCGATGACCTCGGTTTTTCCCGTACCACCCTGTCCACCATCGCTGCATTGAGCATGGTGGTTTACGGTACCGGGATGGTCTTTGCTGGGTACACAGTAAGCCATACCTTCGGCACCGAGTATTGCCGAAGGTCCTTTAGTAAACTTACGGGTCTTGGTTACCACCCTTATGGCGTTAACCAAGACCCTCGATTGCCTGTTACTCCCCAATGATTTTGACCAACACCCTTTTCCGGCGTTTACCATCAAACTCGCCGTAAAAAATCTGTTCCCACCGGCCGAAATCCAGTTTACCGCCGGTGACCGCCACCACCACTTCCCGACCCATGATGGTCCGTTTCAGGTGGGCATCGCCATTATCCTCAATGGTATTATGCCGGTAGCGGGAATGGGGTTTCTCCGGTGCCAGTTGTTCCAACCACTCCTCGAAATCCTGGTGCAAGCCCGGCTCGTCATCATTGATAAACACACTGGATGTGATGTGCATGGCATTGCAGAGCAGCAACCCCTCCCGGATGCCGCTTTCCCGCAGGCACATTTCCACCTGAGGCGTGATGTTGATGAGTTCCCTACGCCTGGCAGTTTCAAACCACAGTTCTTTCCGGTAGTGTTTCATCTGGGTATATCCCTCCCACCATAAGTATAACCAATATTTGCTACGAACGAAAGTGCTCGATACCCATCAATAACACGATAATTGTCCCTTCCGGCAGGACAGTGTCCATTTGAGTTGAATATTACCTTAACAGTTTTTTGTTCAGAGGATGGTTAATTTGCAGTCCATTCTTTTACATGCTCCCGGCGAACTGCAGTTGACCGGGATGCCCACTCCTACCCTGGATAAAGGTGATGTCCTGGTAAAGGTCAAGGCCGCCCTTACCTGTGGTACAGACTTAAAGGCCTTTTTACGCGGTCACCCACAGATCCCCATGCCTGGGCCCTTTGGGCATGAATTCGCCGGAGTGGTAGCCGCCATTGGGGAGGGCGTTTACCAGTTCAAACCTGGCGATCCCGTCATGTGCGTCCATTCCGCACCCTGTGGCGAGTGCTACTGGTGCCTGAAGGATCAGGGCAACCTCTGCCCTTCAGTAATGGAGACAAAAGTGCTGGGGGCTTATGCCGAATATGTAAGGGTACCCGCCCACATCGTGCGGCAAAACATGTTCCCAAAACCCGACTATCTCTCCTACCAGGAAGCGGCCCTCCTGGAGCCGCTGGCGTGCGTTGTGTACGGGTTGAATCAGGTGCCGGTTAGCCCGGGAGATGCGGTGCTGGTTATCGGCACCGGCGCCATCGGCTTGTTATTTTTGCTGCTGTTAAAGGCCCGTAGAATTTCCCGGGTAATCATGGCTGGACGACGAAGCTTCCGCCTGAACATGGCCCGCCACATGGGCGCCTGGCAGGTGATCGATGTAGTGGAAGAGGATCTGGCAAAACAGGTGCATCTCCTGACCAGGGGAGTAGGGGCGGATGTGGTGATTGAGTGTACCGGCAAGCTGGAGGTGTGGGAACAATCATTCCATTTGTGCCGGCGGGGCGGCCATGTGGTT
This sequence comes from Firmicutes bacterium UBA2598, assembly GCA_002339345.1. Classification (GTDB taxonomy): domain Bacteria; phylum Bacillota; class PH28-bin88; order PH28-bin88; family PH28-bin88; genus UBA2598. Next base: position 6,086 of record DDKM01000039.1, read on the forward strand.
CTCTTCGGCGGAACTCCCAAGGGCACGGTCATCGGACTGGATACCTCCCGCCTGCACTATGATCAGATTACCATCCACAGCCCCTTTCACTTCAACCCTGTATCCGTCAGGCAGGCGTGGCACCTCCTGGCAAATCGGAAAATCCGCGGCAGGGAGCTGATCACCGGTCAGTTTTCCCTTGCCGAGCTGGGCAAAGCCTTTTCCCTGTTGCAAGCCGGTGAGGGCATCAAATATGCCATTATACCCTGACTTTAGGGAGGCCATCAGCCGTGAAGGTAGCCCGTGTTTACGATTTTTACGACATTCGTATTGAGGAAATGCCGGTGCCGGCAATTGGTATCGATGAAATACTTGTACAGACCAAAGCCTGTGGGATTTGCTCCGGTGATGTGATGCCCTGGTACATCCGCAGCAAAGCACCCCTTGTGCTGGGCCATGAACCGGCGGGGGTGGTGGCTGCCGTCGGGGATGGCGTAACTGGTTTCCGGCCGGGGGACAGGGTATTCGTTCACCACCATGCCCCCTGTTTTACCTGCAATTATTGCCGCAGAGCAGCCTACTCCATGTGCGCCACCTGGAAGAGTTCGCACATCGACCCAGGCGGCATGGCGGAATTCTTCCGGGTACCGGTGGTCAACTTGCAAGACACCCTACTTCTGCCAGACAACCTTACCTTTACCGGCGGGGCCCTGATAGAACCGGTGGCCTGTGTGGTAAAGGCCCTCAGGAGGGCCGGGATCAGGCCGGGAGACACTGTGCTGGTGATTGGCCTGGGTATTATGGGACAAATCCTGGCGTTACTGGCCCGCCATTATGGTGCCGGGCAGGTTCTTGCCGCTGATCTTGACGGGTACCGCTGCCACCGGGCCCGGCAATTGGGTGTTGACCTGGTAATCAACAACTCCGGCAGGGAGGACCTTTTAGCATCGGTACGACAGGTCACAGACGGCCACCTGGCTGAGGTCGTAGTGGTGGGACCCCCAAACCTCGCCGCCCTGCAGGTGGGCCTTGAATGTACAGCAAAGGGCGGAACCCTTTTGATGTTTACCCCCACCCCGCCAGGGGACATTCTGCCCATATCACCCCATGATTTATATTTCAAAGAAATATCCATCATTCCTAGCTACTCCTGCGGTCCCGATGATACCAGGGAGGCGCTCAGGCTTCTGGCCACAGGGATGGTGGATGCCGAAGGGTTGATTACCCACCGTTTCACCCTGGATCAGGCCGGAGAGGCCTTTCGGGCCATGGCCGCCGGCAGTGAGGTGATTAAGGCAGTGGTGTATTTTGACTAGGAGGGATTTACCCGGTGCCAGATAAGGATAGGCTGTCAGCAAAGCTCGCATTTCAATCAGACTTCCGCTGGAACGGTGTCCAGCCGGAAGAATACAAGGCTGGAGGGGGAGACTGGGCAGGCATCAACCGGCAGGTGCTGGTGGGCGATGGTGCCGTTACCTCTTTCCACCTGCGCTATTTCGAAATATCCCCGGGAGGACATTCCAGCCTTGAAAAACACCAACACGCCCATGTGGTCATTTGCATCAGGGGCCACGGCCAGCTGATTATGGGGGATGAGTGCCACGGGGTTAGTTTTTTAGACACCTTTTATATTGCCCCCTGGACGCCGCACCAGCTGGTAAACACCGGTAAAAATCCCTTCGGTTTTTTCTGCATCGTGGACGCCAACCGGGATAAACCGCAGCCATTGGCCATGGAAGATTTGATCAGAATGATGCAGAACCCGGTAGTGCGGGGAATTGTGCGTCCTGGAAACAACAACCTGTCCTGTGACTTGTAAATTTATCAATATTTTTATTTGTATTTTTATCCCGTCCTGAAGGAAGTGAAGGGCGGGGATGAGAG
>DDKM01000039.1:8294-8459 GCA_002339345.1 Firmicutes bacterium UBA2598
GGCAATTTATTGATGAAGAACACCAAGTTCGCTGTTAGTTTTACTGCTATAATGGAACCATGAAATACCAATTAGACAAAGGCTGTCATGTTGTATACTCTCTTTTTGTTCCATGCTCTGCTACAAAGCGGAAGAGGCCGGCAGCAGAGTGTTGAGGGTAAACCC
>DDKM01000061.1 GCA_002339345.1 Firmicutes bacterium UBA2598
CCAAAAAATTACTCCCCCGTCACCTGCAAATACTTTAACTTATCTTTGAGTTGAACTTCAATCACATCACCTGGGATAATTGTCCTTCCGCGCCGCGTTTCTACCTGCCCGTTTACCCTGACTCTGCCAGAAGCACACAGGGCTTTGCTTTCTCCACCACTGCCGGTCACTTCAGCCCATTTAAGCAACTGGGCCAGGGTAATGGTTGGTGTATTAATTCTTATTTTATCCATCGATCTTCCCTTTTTCAAAACTGTTTAATGGGTAAAACCAGACACATGTAATGGGCACCTTCATATGGCCTAAATATCGCTGCCGAGTTGGTGGCGGAAAAATCGATAATAATTTTTTCAGTTTCCATCACCTTTAAAACATCCAAAATGTACTTGACATTATAAGTAACATCCAGTTCCCGCTGGTGTTGTTCGATTGGAATTTCTTCATGAATCCGGCCAATTTCCGGGGATTGGGAATCGATGCTCAAGGTATGCCCTTTAAGTTTCAGGCGGACGACGTTACCCTTTAGTTTTTGTTCTTCCTTTACAAGCAGCCCTGCCCTTTCCACTGCAGGCAAAATATCACTTATTTTAAGAGTAATACTATTACTAAAGGAATGTGGCAATACTTGCCTGTATTGAGGATACTTCCCTTCCAGCAGACGGCAGATCATGATATCACGGGAGGTTTTTAAATATATCTGATTATCGCTGAATCCCATGGTTAATTCATCACTGTCTGGATCAACAATTTTGCTGATTTCCGTAAGTACCTTCCCAGGTATGACCACCGACCTTGCAACGTGTGTTGTCTTACTACGAAAGGGAAGATGTCTTACACAGAGGCGGTGGGTATCAGTGGAAACAAGGGTAGCTGTACCATTCTCCTCTACTTCAAAAAGGCAGCCGTTAAAAATTGGCCTGGTGGTGTCACTGGCCATACCAATGGCCACCTGGCGAATGGCTGACCTGAAGTCATCAAAGTGGAAATAATACTCGTCCCGGAACTGTATTTCCGGGAAGGAAGGAAATAGAGCGGCATCCATGCCGTTTAAAGAGAGATTGGAATAGCGGCAGTTTATATCAACGGTCAGGGAGTTTGCCTGTTGTTTGAAAAAAACCGGCCCGGCAGGAAATCGCCGTACTATTTCCACCAGTTGGCGGGCAGGCAGTACAATACTCCCCTCCGAAACAGTTGAAACGGGCAAACTGGTCCGGACGGAAATTTCAAGATCCGTAGCGGTAAGAAAAAGGGTGTTTTCTTGCACTTCAAGGAGAACTCCGGAAAGAACCGGTAATGTGGTTTTACCTGCTATGATGCGAGATACCGTACTTAACCCGTGTGCTAGCAGGTTTTGATCACATTGGAAATGCATTAGAAATCCTCCTTTGGTCATCATCTTCATTATGAAGAAAACTGTAGTAACAACCGTAATAAGGGCTGTTAAAGATGTGGAAAAGTAAAAAGGAAGCAGGAGTGGGATATTTAAAAGGAGGTGGACAAGTTATGGATAAACAATAACAGTTATAAGGGTTGTCCACAACCGGTAGTACAAAATTATTTATTTACTATTTGGGATGTTAGTTCCTTCAATGTTTTGGCTAAATTTTCATCTTGTTTCATATCTGTTGATATTTTTTCGTGGGCGTGGATGACGGTGGTATGATCCCTGCCGCCGAACTCCTCGCCTATTCTGGGCAGGGAACTATCCGTCAGTTCCCGTGATAGGTACATGGCTATTTGACGCGGAAAGGCTACATCGCGGGTCCGTCGCTTGGCCTTGAGATCATCAACCTTCAAGGAGAAGTGGTTTGCCACAATTTCCTGGATCCGGGAAACGGTGATGGCATGGGTTTTGCCATAACCAGCCAGATCCTTTAACATACTTGCCGCCACATCAATGGTCAGTTTTTTGTTGTTGAGGGATGTATAGGCCGCTACCCGGATCAGAGCTCCTTCCAATTCCCGGATGTTGGTTTGGATTTGGTTGGCAATGTAGATCATAACATCGTTGGGAACCGAAAGGTTGTCTATTTTGGCCTTTTTGCGCAGGATGGCGATGCGGGTTTCCAGATCGGGTGGTTGAATATCGGTGATTAAACCCCATTCAAAACGCGACCGCAGGCGGTCCTCCAAGGTAGGAATTTCCTTAGGCGGCCTGTCACTGGAAATAATAATTTGTTTATTGGCCTCGTGCAGGGTGTTGAAGGTATGGAAAAATTCCTCCTGGGTACGTTCTTTGCCCGCAAGAAACTGGATATCATCCACCAGTAGAACATCGATGTTACGGTAGCGGTTGCGAAAGGTGGTGGTATGTTCGTTTTGAATACTGTTAATGAGGTCATTGGTGAATTTCTCCGAGGAAACATACAACACACGAGAACGGGGATAAAGGGATAACACATGGTGTCCAATGGCATGCATCAGGTGTGTTTTACCCAAGCCTACTCCGCCATAGATAAAGAGAGGGTTGTAAGCCTTGGCCGGAGTTTCTGAAACCGCAAGGGCCGCAGCGTGGGCAAAACGGTTGCTGTTGCCAATTACAAAGGTATCGAAGGTGTAGCGATGGTTTAGGAAACTTGTGGGTTGTTCCTCCAGGGGTTGCTTGTATACTACGTCGGCCTTTTCTTTGGATGTATTGGATAGCTTAGCATTGGCCAAAATAAACTGAATTTTGACATCCCTGTTTAACAATAATTGAAGGGTATTTTTGATCAGGTTATAATAACGGCTTTCCAGCCATTCCTTGGCAAATTCATTTGGTACAGCAATATACATGGTCTGCCCTTTTTGATCAACCAATTGGGTATAACGCATCCAGGTATCAAAACTGGTTGAACTGAGTTCGTTTTCCAGGATGTCCAGGGTGCGTTGCCAGATTTGTGATAACCTTGAATTGGTAAATTGGGAAGACATTAAAAAGCCTCCAATCACACAAAAAATCCACATAAGTCACAAGTAACGAACAAGAAATCATGCACAACCGGCGGTGTTTTTGAGAAGACCTTGGAAAAATAAGTGATGGGCCTGATTGGATGATGAAGTTAAAAAGAAATAATCAAGATCAATTTGTATATTACCAGAAAAAAGGAATAGGCTACGAAGTGGGCGAATGGGGAGAAATTAGCAGATTTTGCATCGATGATGATAGCAAAAATTATCCACAACATCAACACAATAAAATACCATGTTTTCTTGTGGATAAATGATGATGGAACTGACCTCCAGGTATCCTTGACACTGTGATAACGGTTATAATATAATCACACTGTATGTCCTGAACCATTGAAAAATCTGAATTAATTACAAAGATAGGCGGTAAGGAGGGCGGAAAAAGGTGAAAAGAACATACCAGCCGAAGAATAGAAAACACAAGCGGGTACACGGATTTTTGAGCAGAATGAGCACCAAGAACGGGCAGAAGGTCATCAAGGCCAGAAGGGTTAAGGGTAGGAAAAGATTAAGTGCATAAGGCCGCGATGGTGGCCTTTTGTCTTTTTCTGGGGGAGTGGAGGGTTGGTGCTGCCACACCAATACAGGCTGAAAAAAAAGGGTGATTTTCAGAACCTGTTTCATAAAGGGAACATTGTTGCAGGCCGTTATGTTGTGCTTTATTACCGGCTCGGCGAAGGGGAAAACCTGCGCTTTGGATTTGTGGTATCCAGAAAAATCGGGAAAGCGGTGCAGAGAAATAAGATCAAGCGATGGCTGCGGGAGATGTGCCGGCAAAGACGGGAGATGTATAAGAAGGGATTTGACATAATTTTGGTAGCTAGGCAAAAAATTAAAGGAATCCCCTATCACGTGGTCGAAAAGGAAATGGTGGCGTTGAGCCGCCGGGCCGGGTTATTGGCGGAGTAGGGGGAATCATATTTGCTGACAAACGTGGTGGTAGCTGTGCTCAGGATTTATCAGAAATACCTATCGCCCTTAAAAGCCCCGACATGCCGTTTTTACCCTACCTGTTCGGAATATGCAATACAGGCGGTACAAAGGTATGGACCCCTGAAGGGGGGTTGGTTGGCGATTAAAAGGGTATTAAGATGCAATCCACTATTTAAGGGTGGGTATGATCCTGTATAGATAAGGGGAAAAATATAACATAGGAGGTGAATCCTGCCTCTTATCCAAATGGAAGTTTTTATTCGGGATAAGGCGGGAACGGCTTGAGTGGTTTAGTAGAGTTCATTTCCGGATCAATACAGTTTTTGTATGAGATGGTCAGTAAAATAGGCCTGCCCAACTACGGTTTGGCAATTATCTTATTCACCGTGATCGTTAAGTTATTGATGTTTCCCCTGACTGCCCAGCAGGTAAGGTCCATGAAAAGGATACAAGAGCTACAGCCCAAGGTTAAGGAAATTCAGAACAAATATAAAAAAGAACCGCAAAAAAGCCAGCAAGCTATTATGGAACTATACCAGCGGGAAAAGGTTAATCCCCTGTCCGGCTGTTTACCCCTCCTGCTGCAGATGCCCATTCTGTTTGCCCTGTTCAGCGCCTTAAGAACCTTTTTCGATCCCGTGGCCCATCCACCCTATGTGGTGTTGGAACACGCCAAGTTTATCTGGATTCCCAGCCTTGGCCAGCCTGATCCGTACTATATCCTGGCATTTTTAGCAGCTGCCTTCACTTATCTGCAGCAAAAGGTGAGCATGCCGGCCACAGGTGATCAAACCCAGCGGACAATGTTGATTTTGATGCCCTTATTCATGGGGTGGATAGCCGCCACCTTTCCAGCCGGGCTTTCCCTGTACTGGGTAATCTATAGCGTCATCAGCGCATTGGAACAGGTGATTATTAAACGGCAACCCCAAGGGGTGAAGGAGGAAGCGAAGGGTTGATGGAAAGGATCGAAACCCTTGGGCGGACGGTGGAAGAAGCCGTCCAGAAGGCTTTAAAGGAACTGGGGGTCGACCGGGAGGATGTGCAGATCAACATTTTGGAGGAGCCATCCAAGGGACTGTTCGGGCTGCGGAACAGGTTGGCCAGGGTTGAGGTGGTGCTGGACCAAAACCCCGGTAAGGTAGCCAAAAGGTTTTTGGAAAATGTGCTGAGGATTATGCAGGTTAAGGCGGATATGGAAATCAGGCATATGGGTGATTATATACATCTTAACCTTCGTGGTGCAAACCTGGGTATACTGATCGGGCGCCGCGGAGAAACCCTGGATGCCTTGCAATACTTAACAAATCTCCATGTACGGAAAAAGTGCGAGCACAAGGGAAAGATTATCTTGGATGTGGAGGACTACCGTTCAAAGAGGGAAAAAACACTGGCCAGATTGGCGGTCCGGTTGGCGGAAGAGGCTAAGCGGACAGGTCGCAATATAGTGTTGGAACCCATGAATCCACATGAGCGCCGGGTTGTGCATACCACCTTACAGGGTAACAGGTATGTCCAGACCCATAGTGAAGGGGAAGAACCATACCGGAAAATTATTATTGTGCCGAAAAAGTAGATGGGGAATGGATAAAATACAAACCCAGTGAGAAATTGCTGGGTTTGTTGGCATGTATAGGAGAAAGGGGTGATCTGGTGTTTGGAGATACCATTGCTGCTATTGCTACGCCCTTGGGGGAAGGTGGCATAGGGATTGTCAGAATCAGCGGGGACCGGGCACTGAAGGTGCTGGAACGGGTGTTTAGGGGGAAGAGGGAGAGAAAATGGGAGGAATGCCCGTCCCATACCATGTATTACGGCCATGTGGTGGACCCGCAAACCGGTGAGACAGTTGATGAAGCGCTGGTGGCTCTGATGCGAGCACCCCATTCCTACACCACAGAGGATGTGGTGGAATTTCATTGCCACGGTGGGATCCAGGCGGTCCGAAAAACCCTGGCGGTCGTGCTGTCCGCTGGGTGCAGGCTGGCCGAGCCGGGAGAGTTCACCAGAAGAGCCTTTTTAAACGGCAGGCTCGATCTTGCCCAGGCGGAAGCGGTAATTGATGTCATCAGGGCCTCCACGGAAAGGGGATTATCCCTTGCCGTGCAGCACCTTGGGGGAGGGTTATCCAACCGAGTAAAGGGCATCCGGGAGGAAATCCTTGGGTTGTTGGCGGCGATTGAAGCCGGCGTGGATTTTCCCGATGAGGTGGGGGAGGCTGATGCCACCAAGATAATCGAGGCAGTTCATGATATTGCCGCAGATTTAAGGATGCTTGATGCCACTGCCCAGGCTGGTAAATTGTACCGAGAGGGGATCAGGTTGGTCATCGCCGGAAAACCCAATGTGGGGAAGTCCAGCCTGCTTAATGCATTATTGCGGGAAAAAAGGGCCATCGTGACCGATCTACCTGGCACAACCAGGGATGTTATCGAGGAAGTAATCAATATCAAGGGTATTCCGGCCAGGATTATGGATACCGCAGGCATCAGGGAAACCAGCGATCTGGTGGAAAGGCTGGGTGTGGAAAAAACCCGGGAACTGCTGGCAGAAGCTGATTTGATCTTACTGGTGGTGGACCGGACCACTGGGTTAAACAGTGAGGATGAACATATCAGGGAACTGGTAAAGGGAAGGCGGCTGCTGGTGGTATTGAATAAAATGGATGCCCAGCCTGGCAAGGTAACAAAGGAAGATGTGCAAGAATGGGCGGGGGGTGCTCCCCTGGTGGGAGTATCGGCATTACATCAGGAAGGTATCGGTGCCCTGGAAAACACCATCGCCGATTTGGTATTGGCTGGAAAGGTCTATGGCCAGGATCAAACCTTGGTCACCAGGGCCAGACACCAGGATGCTATTCAGCGTGCTGCCCGCCACCTGGAAGAGGTGTTGAACGGACTGGTAGCGGGAGTAGCTAAGGATATCCTGACTGTCGATCTCTACGGTGCCTTGGATGCCCTGGGAGAGGTCACCGGGGAAACGGTGGGTGAGGATGTGTTGGACCGCATCTTTAGCGATTTTTGTATCGGAAAGTAGGTGCAGGGATGTCCTTTACAGGTGGCACATATGATGTCATTGTGGTTGGGGCCGGCCATGCCGGATGTGAGGCAGCCTTAGCGGCTGCAAGAATGGGTTGTAAAACCCTGCTCCTCACCTTGAGCATTGATAATATTGCCCTGATGCCATGTAACCCGGCGGTTGGCGGGCCGGCCAAAGGACACCTGGTACGGGAGGTTGATGCACTGGGTGGTGAGATGGGTATCAACACTGACAAAACCCAGATCCAGGTCAGGATGCTGAACACCGGCAAAGGACCGGCTGTCCATGCCCTTAGGGCCCAGGCGGATAAACACCAGTACCAGCGGGAGATGTCCAAAACCCTCATGCAGCAAAAGGGACTGGTGTTGAAACAGGCGGTGGTGGAAAGCATCATCGCGGAGGGAGGTAGGGTGATGGGGGTAACCACCTTGACCGGGGCCTTCTACCAGGCACAGGCAGTGGTTGTCACCAGCGGGACATACATGCGGGGCAGGATTATTATTGGTGATGCCCATTATGAGGGTGGACCCAATGGTCAATTGCAGGCCGGTGGTCTGGCCAAAAGTTTACGGGATAACGGGCTGACCTTGGGACGGTTTAAGACCGGCACACCGGCCCGGGTGGACCGGCGGACAGTGGATTTTGACCGGATGACCATCCAACCGGGTGATGAACAACCACACCGCTTTTCTTTCATTCCAAGGGAATGGCAACGCCCCAGCATTCCATGCTGGCTAAGTTACACCAATGAAAAAACCCACCAGATTATCCGCGACAACCTGCACAGGTCCCCGCTGTATGGAGGAATCATTCAGGGTATTGGACCGCGGTATTGTCCTTCCATTGAGGATAAGGTGGTCCGGTTCCCGGACAAGGCAAATCACCAAACCTTTTTGGAACCTGAGGGTGCGGATACCTTTGAAATGTATGTCCAGGGCATGTCCACCAGCCTGCCGGAAGATGTGCAACTGGCGTTCTTACGGACCATCCCGGGACTGGAAAATGTGGAAATAATCCGACCCGGGTATGCCATCGAGTATGACTATGTACTGCCGACACAACTGAAGCTTACCCTGGAGACAAAGGGCATCAAAGGCCTCTATACCGCTGGTCAGGTTAACGGTACTTCCGGTTATGAGGAGGCGGCAGCTCAGGGGATCATGGCGGGAATCAATGCCGCCCTGGCGGTGCAGGGGCGGGAACCATTGATCTTGAAAAGATCCGAAGCCTATATCGGGGTGTTGATTGATGATCTGGTTACCAAGGGTACCGCCGAGCCGTACCGGATGCTGACTTCCAGGGCGGAATACAGGTTGCTGCTCCGCCAGGACAATGCGGACCTGCGGTTAACGGAAAAGGGATATCAGGTGGGTTTGGTCAATGAAGATCGCTATGGGCTGCTCCGGGAAAAACGGCAGGGGATAGAGAACATGTTACGCCATATCAAAAACACCCATGTGGTGCCAGGAAAAGGAAAGGTGGACCAGGTTATGGCGGCATGCCAGAGTTCGCCCCTCCGGCAGACTGTTACTGCGGAGGAATTGTTACGCCGGCCGGAAATAACTTATCGGCATTTGCATGCAATGGATATAGGGATTGCTGAATTCCCGCCTGATGTAGTGGAACAGGTTGAAATTCAGGTCAAGTACGATGGTTATATCCAGCGGCAGCAGCAGTTGGTGGAGCGGTTTGAACGGATGGAAAACCGGGTTTTGCCGGAAAATATCGACTATAACGCCATTCGCAGCCTATCAAGGGAGGGGAGACAAAAATTGGCCCAGGTGCGGCCGGTATCCATTGGGCAGGCTTCCCGTATATCCGGGGTGAGTCCGGCTGATATCCACGTATTGATGGTGTACCTGGAACAGGTCCGCCGGGGTGGAGGGGATGTAACTGGCACAACAACATGAAGTAATGGAAATGTTGGGGCGGGGCGCTAAAATGGTGGGATGTGAGCTGGACGCGGGACAGGTGGACCGGTTTATGCTTTACATGAAGGAACTGCTGGAATGGAATACCCGTATGAACCTGACGGCCATCACCCAACCTGCTGAAGTGGTAGAAAAGCACTTTTTGGATTCCCTGTTGGGCCTGAGCCTGATCAGAATGGCGGGAGAAAAAGGTTTGATTGATGTGGGAACCGGAGCAGGTTTTCCTGGATTGCCCCTGTACATGGTGATGCCTCAAATCAAGCTGACACTGATGGATTCCCAGCAGAAAAGGATTGGTTTCTTAAGACACTTGATGGAGACCTTGAAACTTGACCGGGTGCAGATTGTCCATGCCAGGGCGGAGGAAGCCGGGCGCCATGAAGGGATGCGGGAATACTTTCAGGTTGCGGTGGCGAGGGCTGTGGCACCCATGGCGGTTCTGGCGGAACTGTGTTTACCCCTGGTCCGGACAGGGGGAATGATGGTGGCGTGGAAGGGTCCTGATGTGGAGAAGGAGTTGCAGGATGCCCTCCATGCCATAGCCATGCTGGGAGGAGGCGACCCGGAAGTTTACGCCATGCGGTTACCCTTTAGTGGTGACGCGCGGCGGCTGGTGGTTGTACCAAAGGTCCGAACCACACCCGCTGAATACCCCCGCCGGCCGGGCATACCCGAAAAGCGACCGCTGCGGCAACCGAAGGGATTCCAGTTGTCTGTTGTGACCACTCCCAACCCTTCCCTTCGTTGTTCCTGGAAGTACTGACATCTCGCCGGATGGAAAGCCCACCAGGGCGACAGTGGTGCCATCCTTCCGACATTTTTCCGGCACCAACACTCCGCACCGGAACATGGTTGGTTTGTGTAATACCCTACTGCCATAACCCTTTCTAAGGTTGGAATTTTGATTAATAATGTTTTTGAATTTTAGGTTTACGTAAGGGATGATTCCATAGTGCTGTGACTATTTTTTAACTGTTTGGACAAACAGGAAGGAAACCTATTACAAATGGTGGAATATAAAAGTGTGTTTGTTATTATAAATGGGTGGTGAAACCATGGCGCGGATTATCGCTATAGCCAATCAAAAGGGTGGGGTGGCCAAAACCACCACTGCGGTAAACCTTGGCGCCTGCTTGGGTATGGCGGGGATCAAAACCATGGTGTTGGATATCGACCCCCAAGGCAATGCCACCAGCGGACTGGGATTGGACCGGTTACAGGTCAGGCAGTGTATTTACGATGTATTGATTAACGGGATGTCCGTCAGGACAGTGGTTAGGGAAACGGAAATACCAAATCTGTTTGTGGTGCCTGCCACCATGCAACTGGCCGGAGCGGAGATTGAATTGGTACCAGCTATTTCGCGGGAAGTAAAACTGAAAAAAGCCCTGGAGCAGGTAAAGGGCGAGTATCAAGTGATTCTCATCGACTGTCCCCCTTCCCTGGGGCTGCTGACCCTAAATGCTCTTACGGCGGCAGATAGTGTGTTGATACCAATCCAGTGTGAGTATTACGCCCTGGAAGGGCTGGGACAGTTAATGAATACCATCCAGCTGGTACAGCGGCATCTCAATCCAAGTTTGGAAGTGGAAGGCGTAGTGCTGACGATGTTTGACGCCCGGACCAACCTGTCTATTCAGGTGGTGGAGGAAGTGAAGGATTACTTTCGCGGGAAGGTGTACCGGACAATCATTCCCCGTAATATCCGCCTGAGCGAGGCGCCCAGCCATGGGAAGCCGGTAATTACCTATGATCCCCGGTCAAAGGGGGCGGAGGTTTATCATGAGTTGGCGAAGGAAGTGATTGAACGTGTCCAAGAGAGGGCTGGGCAAAGGTCTTAAGGCGCTTATCCCCACCACCTCCGCCTTGCACGAGGGGGGGGCGCGGATTGAGCAACTGCCGGTGGGTAGTATTGAACCAAATGCGTACCAGCCCAGGCGGGTATTTGATGATGATAAACTGGAGGAACTGGCGACTTCTATCATGGAACACGGTGTGGTACAGCCGGTGGTGGTTCGTCCCATCGAAGGCGGCCGTTATGAGCTGGTGGCGGGGGAGAGAAGGTGGCGTGCCTGTCGAAAGGTGGGACTGGAGTTTATCCCAGCGGTGGTAAAGGACATGACCGACAGAGACGTCACAGAAGTGGCACTGATCGAAAATATCCAGCGGGAGGACTTGAACCCGTTGGAAGAGGCTTGGGCCTACCGTACCCTGATGGATGAATTCAACCTGACCCAGGAGGAGGTTGCCGCCAGGGTGGGTAAAAGCCGCCCCCATGTGGCCAATACGTTGCGATTGCTGTCACTGCCGCCGGAGGTGCGGGAAATGGTGGTGCAGGGAACCCTTACCGCCGGGCATGCCAGGGCGCTGGTTGCCCTTGGTCAGGCGGCAATGGTGGTGGAACTTGCCCGTGTCGTGCAGGCGGAGGGGCTAAATGTCAGGCAAACAGAGGAACGGGTTCGCCATTGGCAAGGCTTGGGAGAATCAAGGGGTAAGGATAAAAAGCAGCCCGGAAAGGAACGAGGGGCGGAGACAAGACAGGATAAGGAAATTGACTATCTGGTGGAAAAACTGCAAGACGCCCTTGGCACAAAGGTACGGATTTTTGCCACCAAAAACGGTGGGAGAATTGAACTGGAGTACTATAGTGATGAAGATCTGACCAGGCTGGTGGAAGCGATTTTAGGTGAGTAGGGTGCCCTGGTTTTCAAATATCGAAATCAATATAATCTTGACAGGTGCCCGCAGGGGAGAATAGGGAAGTCACGCTGCCAATCGGCAGGAAGGACGCGGTCCCGCCACTGTAGCCGGGAGACGAAGGCCCAAAACCACCGGTTGTACCGGGAAGGGGGCGGTAGGATGAACCGGCAGCCAGGAGACCTGCCTGTCAGGGTAAGGGTCCGAAATGGACAGTGACAGAGGATGATGGTAAAGTTCTCGGCCTTTTCCGGCTGGGAACTTTTTATTTTTACAAAAGAAAGGAGAAGGATAATGGAAATCAACAAAGTAGTGGCAGGGATTGGGGAACTGGATCAAGGGGCTATGGAAAGGTGCCGGGCAAGGCTGGACAACCTTACCAAACCGCCGGGCAGCCTGGGGATCCTGGAAGAACTGGCCGTCCAGGTGGCTGGGATCACCGGGAAGTCACTGCCGGAATTGCCCAAAAAGGCCTCGGTGTTAATGGCGGCAGACCACGGGGTGGTTGACGAAGGGGTATCAGCTTATCCACAGGTGGTTACCCAGCAGATGGTCATGAATTTCGCCAGGGGAGGGGCAGCCATGAGCGTTTTGGCCAGACATGCCGAAGCGGATCTTGTGTTGGTGGATATCGGAGTGGCTGCCGATTTGCCGGAGGTGCCGGGGCTGCTGGTCCAAAAGGTTGCTTACGGCACGCGCAATATGACCAAGGGGCCGGCCATGGAGCTGGAAACGGCAAGGAAGGCCGTAGATGTGGGTATGGAGTTGGCCATGGACCTGGCCGGCAGGGGGTATGGCCTGATCGGTACCGGTGAGATGGGAATAGGTAATACCACAGCAAGCAGCGCTGTGATTGCCGCCCTGTCCGGTTTGCCTGTGGCGGAGGTGACCGGACGTGGGACAGGTGTGAATGATAAGCAGTTGGCTCGCAAAATCCAGGTAATTGAGGAAGCACTGGCCGTAAATATGCCGGATAGCCGCGATCCGTGGGATGTGTTGGCCAAGGTTGGGGGGTTGGAAATTTGCGGGTTGGCTGGAGTGATGCTGGGAGCGGCATCGAAGGGAATACCGGTTTTGGTGGATGGCTTTATTTCCGGGGCGGCGGCACTGGTGGCCTGCCGGATGGCTCCCAAAGTTCGTCATTACTTAATTCCCTCCCATCTTTCCGAGGAGCCGGGCCACCGGATTGCCCTGGAGCTGATGGGGTTGAAACCTATGCTGCATATGCAGATGCGACTGGGGGAAGGCACAGGAGCGGCACTGGCCATGAACCTTGTGGATGCCGCCATTAAAATAACGCGGGAAATGGCCACCTTTGCCGAAGCCGGAGTGTCATGCGCTGGTAATTAGCCGACACCTGTCCCTGACCAGAATGTTTCACGTGAAACTTTGGCCCCTTCGGCCCTACCCTCTTACCAAGGGCGCAGGGAAGTGTTTCACGTGAAACATTCCTTCCCCACCCTTTCTGGCGCTGATGACATCTGCCTGCACGATGTGGTAGAATGCTCTCAGTGATTTCCTGGGAGGATGGCTCCATGATCTATTTTGACAACGCAGCGGGCAGTTGGCCAAAGCCCCCAGGGACGGTCACCGCGATGGTGGATGCCTTGAAGGAGACCGGTTCTAGCCCCGGTCGCGGCGGTCACCGGGCTTCTCTGGCAGCCAGCAGGATTTTATGGAGGGCGCGAGAGTGTGTGGCCAGCTTTTTTAATTGCCCGGATCCGTCCAGGGTAATCTTTACCCATAATGCCACTTACGCCTTAAACCAGGCAATTAAAGGAGTGCTCCGGCCGGGGGACCATGTGGTGGTTTCGTCCATGGAACACAATTCAGTCCTTCGTCCCCTGTTCTCCATGGGGAGTAAAGGAGTGTCCCACACGGTGGTGATGGCGGATCCCCAGGGAACTTTATCTGCCGCCGACATGCTGGGGGCTTTTAAAGAGAATACACGACTGGTGGTCATTACCCATGCGTCCAACGTGACGGGAACCGTGATGCCGGTGGCGGAAATAGTGGCATCAGCCCGGAGGGCAGGTGTTAAGACCCTGGTAGATGCATCCCAGACTGCGGGTGTGTGGCCTGTGGACATCTCCGCCCTCGGAGCCGACATGGTCGCCTTCGCCGGCCACAAGGGGTTAATGGGTCCGCCGGGTACGGGAGTTTTATGGGTGGGTGAAGGGATAGACTTGGCTCCCCTGGTGGAGGGAGGTACCGGCAGTTTCAGCGAATCAACTGAGCAGCCGCCAGGCTTGCCGGACCGCTATGAGGGTGGTACTCCCAACACGGTTGGTCTTGCGGGTCTGGCTGCTGCTATTGAATACCTTAACCAAATGGGGATGTCCAACATCAGGGAGCATGAACGGGATTTGATCGGCTACTTTCTACTCAGACTGCAGGAGATACCTGGTGTGAGGGTTTACGGGCCGGGAGACCCGGACCGCCAAGTGGCAGTGGTAAGTATCAACATTGGCCAGGCGAGTTCATCTGAAGTTGCCTACATGTTGGACCGGGCATGCCAGGTTGCGGTGCGGGGGGGCTTCCACTGTGCTCCCCTTGCCCATCAGTCCCTGGGCACCACCGGGCAGGGGACGGTACGGTTCAGTTTTTCCATCTTCAATACCCGGCAGGAAATCGACCATGCGGTGGATGGTCTTCGAGTGCTTGCTGCAGGAATGTGATTGGGGCGGATACACTTAGGATGGCAGGTCTGGCGTAAGGAGCTGTTTTGATAATAAACAAGGAGGCACCAGGTGTGTGGGGTACAACGGTTAATGCCCTGGCCATTGTGGCCGGAAGCCTATTGGGATTACTGTTGAGGCGGGGCTTGCCGGAGGGCGTCAAGGATACGGTTTTGCAGGCTGTGGGACTTGGTGTTTTGCTGGTGGGAACGCGCATGGCCATGCAGACAGACCAATTGCTGGTAGTGCTGATCAGTCTTGTGATGGGAGGTATTGCTGGCGAACTGGTGGGTATCGAGGCCTTTTTGGACAGGTTAGGCAAAAAATTGGAGGTGCGCCTGGGCCAAAATGGCAACGGGCAGGTGGGTAAGGGCTTTGTTTTTGCCACTCTGCTTTACTGTGTAGGAGCCATGGCGATCATGGGGGCTTTAGAAAGCGGGTTGACCGGCCGGCACGATATTCTTTACGCCAAGTCCCTTTTGGACGGGATAACCGCGATCATGCTCACCTCCAGTATGGGCATCGGAGTGGCCTTTTCGGCTGTACCGGTATTTTTGTATCAGGGGGGTATTACCCTGGTGGCTAGCAGTGTGGAGCGGTTTCTCACAGATCCTGTGATCAGGGAGATGACAGCTACCGGGGGGGTGCTGATTATCGGAATCAGCCTGAACATGCTGGGCATTAAGTCGGTACGGGTGGGCAACATGCTGCCGGCGATCCTGGTGGCGATGGTCATTGTCTCCCTGATGCCTTGATACCGCTACAACAGTACTTGCTAAATATGGTGAGGGTGCCCAGGGTGCACCCTCGTTTTTTACACAAACACGATATGGTACTACCGTTGCATGGGAATTCTATCACAATCCGCCCAGGGGACTCCCGCCTCTACAGGCGGAAGAGGCTTCACTTTTCAGCCATGGATAGGCTTTCTTTGCGGGCGGTTTCGTAAACCTCCTGCAGGGGGATGCCCTTAGCCAAGGCTACTGTCCGGCAATCTTCATATTCCGGGCTCAACCGATGGGTAGTGGCACCTCCATGGGCACTTGCACACCAGGAATGCTTGACCCGTACCGGCATGTCAGCTACTTCCACCACCAGCGAACGCCGGGGTAGTTTGTAACGCTGTTCCCATCGCCAGCGCAGGCCGTTGGTGCAACCTTCCCGGAAAATGATTTCCGCCATTTGCTGAACCTGGTCCGGCGGGCAAATCACCGTCAGGCCGGCCCCTGGGCGGCCCTTTTTCATCTGTAGCGGAGTGAAGGCGGCATCAAGGGCTCCAAGGGAGAGTAATTGCTGGGCCAGGTAGGCCAAAACCTCAGGGGTGGTATCATCCACCCATGTTTCCAGCACACCTATGGTGTCGCTTTCCCATTCCCTGTGGGCTGATTGGGCAGGGGCAGTTCCAACTATCAGGCGTATTAGGTTCGGTTTTTCCCAGCGGGCCTTGCCGGCTCCGTATCCAACATCATTAATGACCATGGGAGGCAAGGGGCCAAAGTGCCGGGCGATGGTGGAGATGATAGCCGCCCCGGTGGGGGTTACCAGCTCCCTTTCTACAGGCACCCCATAAACGGGAATACCCTTTAGCAGAACCACCGTAGCGGGGGCGGGTAGCGGGAGGTTGCCGTGATGGCACTTGACCCATCCATGGGCCAGGGGTAATGGTGATGCCAAGACTGTGTCTATTTCCAGGTAATCCAGGGCGATGGCCGTGCCCACCACATCGATGATGGCATCAACCGCACCCACTTCATGAAAGTGTACCTGTTCCGGGCTACACCCGTGCACCGCGCCTTCCGCCTCAGCCAGCCGGCGGAATACAGCTACACTGGTTTCCACTACCTGGCTGGATAGGCCGGCTTTCCTGATCAATTCCTCAATATCCCGCAAATGTCGGTGGGAGTGATGGGACTGGCAGGCTACTGTAACGCTGTGGGCGGAAATGCCTTGTACTTCCACCCGTTCCAGCAGGATATCATAACCGTCCAGGTCTAATCGCGCCAGTTCTCCCTTTAAATGTTCAAGGGGCACCCCGGCCCCTAGTAATGCTCCGAGGCACATGTCGCCACTGATGCCAGCAAAACAGTCAAAGTAGGCTACCCGCACACCGGACACCTCCCCGTTCCAACGATGGCGTGGGCCAGGGCTGCCGCCCCAAAGCCGTTATCGATGTTGACCACCCCGACCCCGACAGCGCAACTGTTCAACATGGTCAGCAGGGCGGATAGTCCACCGAAATTGGCCCCATAGCCGACACTGGTTGGAACCGCGATTACCGGCCGGCTGGTCAGTCCGCCTACAACGCTGGCCAGGGCTCCTTCCATGCCTGCCACCACAATAATGGCCTGGGCCTGGTGCAGGTGGTCCATTTGTCCCAGCAGGCGGTGCAGGCCAGCTACACCCACATCGTATAGCCGGGTGATTTCCAGCCCCATCACCTCGCCACAGACCGCCGCCTCCTCCGCTACTGGCAAGTCAGCCGTACCAGCGCTGACTACCAACACCTTGCCGGCAGATGGGCGACCGGGGTCATGATCAATCACCAATAGGCGGGGCAATTCATGGTAAACCACATCGGGCACAGTTTCCCGAACGGCCTCAAAAACCTCCCGGCTGGCCCGGGTGCCAAGGACGCGCCGGTGGTGGTGGGAAAGCCTTTCCATAATGGCAGCCACCTGATCAGGGGATTTACCCTGGCAGAATACCACTTCCGGGAACCCCTGGCGAAGGGCCCGGTGGTGATCCAGGCAGGCAAAGGAAATATTTTCGTAAGGCATTTTGCGCAATCGTTCCATGCCTTTATCAACGGTAATCTGGCCGTCCCTGATTTCCTCAAGGGTCTGCCTTAGCTTCTCAGTGTCCAATAACATTACCCTCCTTGGGAAGTAATTCATTCATGGAACCCGTGCGCAGCCCTTCCAGATCGATGGTGATATAGACAAAACCCAGTTCCTTCAACGATCTGGTGATCTCCTCCCTTTGTGTGGATTGGATTAGACGATCCATTTCCCCAGCCGGCACCTCTATCCGGGCAATTGGACCATGGTGGCGGACCCGCAGGGCGCTGAAACCCATTGCGGCAAGTTTCCGTTCCGCTCGCTCCACCCGTTGCAGCCGGTCCAGGGTAATGGCCTCACCATAGGGGAACCGCGAGGACAGGCAGGCCTGGGCCGGTTTATTCCAGTTGGGTAGATCCAGGTGCCGGGACAGGGTCCTGATTTCCTCCTTGGTTAGACCCGCCTCCCGTAAGGGGCTGCGTACTCCCCATTCCCGCGCGGCACGGGTGCCGGGACGGTAATCTTCGGTGTCATCTATGTTGGAGCCATCCACAATGTGTGCCAGGCCTTTCTCTTGGGCAAGGGTCTGTAATTTGCAAAATAATTCCTGTTTGCAAAAATAGCACCGCTCGGGAGGGTTGTTGGCAAACTGGGGGTTGTCCAGTTCCCTGGTCTCCACCAGAAGGTGCGGGAATCCCAATTTGTCAGCCACTTCCATGGCCAGATCCCTTTCTGCAGCTGGGTAAGTTTCAGAAACCGCCGTTACCGCCAGGGCCCGTTCCCCCAGGGTATCCCAAGCAATCTTGGCCAGCAGCGTGCTGTCCGTGCCGCCGGAGTAGGCCACCAGTGCCGAACCCAATTCCTTCAAAATTTGCCTGACTTGTTCGTACTTTTGCCATAAATCCTTATCCAAGCTTTCCCCTCCCAGTGGTATGATGCCTGTTAACACATTATAGTATGGTGCCAAAAAGCTTGTAAACCCACCGTCTGGGAAATGTCCAAGGGGATGTCCAAACCCTTTTGATGGAAAAGAGGAGTTCATATCAGCTTTTCCAAAAGATAGGCTCACTTCGCTGGAGGGATTCACGGGTTTTTGGCGAATAGAATCCTGGCAAGCCTTGTCCACATGGGAATGTGCATGGGAATGAAAATACCAAGGAAGTACGGAGGTTAAAACAGCTTCCAAAATACTTATGCTCGGTATGACGAAAGCGAACTGC